>JAYUWL010000213.1:0-11176 GCA_043753585.1 Burkholderiales bacterium | reverse complement strand
GGATGAAGGCGAATCGGCATGCGAATTCTTTGCATCGGTGGCGGTCCTGCGGGACTTTACTTCGCGCTGCTGATGAAATTGCAGAATCCTGCCAACGTGATTCGCGTGGCTGAGCGCAATCGTCCGTTTGACACGTTTGGCTGGGGTGTGGTTTTTTCTGATCAGACGCTGGGCAATTTGCAAGTATCTGATCCGGTCACCGCCGCGCAGATCGGCGATGCGTTCAATCATTGGGACGATATCGATGTGCACTTCCGCGGTCGTACGGTGCGGTCGGGCGGGCATGGGTTTTGTGGCATTGGCCGTAAGCGGTTGTTGAATATCTTGCAGCAGCGTTGCCTTGATTTGGGTGTGGAATTGGCGTTCGAGCAGGACGTATCGGATGACCAAAAACTCGCCGCTGATTTCGCCGCCGACATCGTGATCGCATCGGACGGGCTGAATAGCCGCATCCGAACGCGCTACGCCGATACCTATCAGCCGGACATCGATTTGCGCGAGTGCCGCTTCGTGTGGCTGGGCACGAATAAGACCTTTGATGCGTTCACCTTCGCCTTCGAGCAGACTGAGCACGGCTGGTTTCAGGCGCATGCCTACAAGTACGACGATACGACGTCCACCTTCATTGTGGAGACGCCCGAGGCGGTGTGGAAGGCGCACGGGCTGGACGCGATGGAGCAACCGGAAGCGATTGCGTTCTGCGAAAAACTGTTCGCGAAATACCTCGACGGCCATGCGCTCATGAGCAACGCGACGCATCTGCGCGGTTCGGCCAACTGGATTCGGTTTCCACGCGTAATCTGCAAATCGTGGGTCAAATGGAATGCTGCGACGCCGGTCGTGTTGATGGGCGACGCGGCGCATACGGCGCATTTCTCCATTGGCTCCGGTACAAAACTCGCGCTGGAAGATGCCATTGAATTGACACGTTCGTTCGCGAAACATGGCGAACATGATTTGCGCGCGACGCTGGCGGACTACGAGGCGGTGCGTTCCGTCGAAGTGCTCAAAATTCAGAATGCTGCGCGCAACTCGACCGAGTGGTTTGAGAATGTGGATCGCTACACCGCGATGGAGGTGGAGCAATTTGCATATTCGCTGCTGACGCGTTCGCAGCGGATCAGTCATGAGAATCTGCGGGTCCGGGATGCAAATTGGTTGGGGGGGTATGAGCGGTGGCTTGCATCCGTGCTCCCCTCGCCCCTTGACGGAGAGGCAGAGACACCCGTGTCGCCTTCGGCTCGGGGGGAGAAGGGGCAGGTGGCAGCCAAATTCAATTCCAATTCCTCTGAATTGCCACCGTCACCGTCTCCCCAACCTCTTCAAGCGAGAGGGGCTCAGACCGTGCCACCGATGCTCCTCCCCCTGACCGCCCGCAGCATCACTCTAAACAACCGCGTCGTGGTTTCGCCAATGGCGATGTATTCAGCGGTGGACGGCGTGCCAGGCGACTTTCATCTTGTGCATCTGGGTGCTCGCGCTCTGGGCGGTGCTGGGCTTGTGTTCGCCGAGATGACTTGCCCGTCGCCTGAAGGTCGGATTACCACCGGATGCCCCGGGCTCTGGAACGATGTGCAGATGCAGGCCTGGTGTCGCATTGTGCGTTTCGTGCATGCCTCCACAAGCGCAAAGATTGGTATTCAGATTGGTCACAGCGGGCCGAAGGGTTCTACGCAGCTCGGGTGGGAAATAACCGACGAGCCGCTCGTTACAGGCAATTGGCCGCTGCTGGCCGCGAGTGCGGTGCCGTACGGGCCGCAGAATCAGGTTCCGAAGGCGATGACGAGCAACGACATGCGCGAGGTCACCGCGCAATTTGTCGCAGCAACGGAGCGCGCAGCTCATGCAGGATTCGACTGGCTTGAGTTGCATTGCGCGCACGGCTATTTGCTATCTTCGTTCATCTGTCCGCTGACCAATCTCCGCACCGATGAATATGGTGGCAATGTTGAAAATCGCTGCCGTTATCCGCTTGAAGTATTTCGCGCCGTGCGCTTCGTGTGGCCTGAACACTTACCGATGAGTGTGCGCATTTCTGCGCATGATTGGGCGCCGGGCGGCAACACGGCCACTGATGCGATTGTTGTGGCGCGAATGTTCAAGGAGGCGGGGGCCGACTTCATTGACGTATCGTCGGGGCAGACGACGCGCGACGCCAAACCGATCTACGGCCGCATGTATCAGACGCCGTTCGCTGATCGTATTAGGAACGAAGTGGGTATCCGCACGATTGCCGTCGGATCAGTATTTGAGGCGGATCATGTAAACAGCATCATCGCGGCGGGACGTGCGGATTTGTGTGCGGTTGCCAGGCCACATCTGGCTGATCCGGGGTGGACGTTGCATGAGGCCGCGAAGCTAGGCAGCTTGGCTATTGATTGGCCGAAGCAGTATTTGAGCGGGCGAGATCAGCTATACCGGAATTTGGCGAAGGACAAGGCGGTGGCGGCGACGCTCTCTGGCCTGAGCCCAGCGGAAATTGCGGCCAGACAAATGGAGCAATGAGCCGTGGATATCGAGGCCCGAGCCCACGAAGATCACCATGACGCGCTGCGTTTGTGGCTGCGCCTGTTGACCTGTACGCAACTCATCGAACAGCAAGTGCGATCCCGCCTTCGTGAGCAATTCGAGACGACGTTGCCGCGCTTTGATTTGATGGCGCAGCTGGAACGCGCGCCAGACGGCCTGAAGATGAATGAGTTATCCCGCCGCATGATGGTGACGGGCGGCAATGTGACCGGTATCACTGATCAACTGGAAGCCGAAGGCATGGTGCAACGGGTGCCCCTGGAGGGGGATCGCCGCGCGCTGTTGATTCGCCTGACGCCTGCGGGTAAAAAAGCCTTCGCTGACATGGCCAGCGTGCACGAAGGCTGGATTGTTGCGTCGCTGGGCGGCTTAAGTCAAAGCGAGATCAGCACACTGCACACCCTGCTCGGCAAAGTAAAACAACATATCAATTCAACGGAGGCGTTACATTGAATCCAGAAAACCCGATGGCGAAAAGCCTTCGCTCGATGGCAGACTACGAGGCGAAGCATTTCCGTTTCACCACGTCCGGCGAGGCACAACGGCGCATCGCGCATGTCACGCTCAATCGGGCAGATCGCAAGAATCCGTTGACGTTTGACTCCTATGCCGAACTGCGCAATCTGTTCCGCGATCTCACTTACGCGACCCACATCAAGGCGGTGATCATCAGCGGCGAGGGTGGCAACTTTTGTTCCGGCGGTGACGTGCACGAAATCATCGGGCCGCTGACCAAAATGTCTATGCCGGAGTTGCTCGCGTTCACCCGAATGACCGGCGACCTGGTCAAGGCAATCAAGACTTGCCCACAGCCCGTGATTGCGGCAGTGGACGGTATTTGCGCTGGCGCTGGCGCGATGATGGCGCTGGCGAGCGACTTGCGGCTCGGCACAGCGACCGCGAAAACGGCATTTTTGTTTACGCGTGTTGGGCTCGCCGGGGCTGACATGGGTGCGTGCGCCCTGCTGCCGCGAATGATCGGACAGGGGCGCGCGGCGGAGTTGCTGTTTACTGGCCGTCCGATGTCGGCAGACGAGGGGCTCGCGTGGGGATTTTTTAACGCCTTGCATTCACCCGACGTGCTGGCTGCAGAAGCGTCGAAGCTCGCAGAGTCGTTAGCTGCTGGCCCAAATTTCGCGCATGGCATGACCAAAACCATGCTGCATCAGGAGTGGTCAATGACGATCGACATGGCGATCGAGGCCGAGGCGCAGGCGCAGGCCATCTGTATGCAAACGCAGGACTTTCATCGTGCGTTTCATGCCTTTGCGGCGAAGCAGAAGCCGGTGTTTGAGGGTAATTAGTCACCACAGAAACGGATGATTTTTGTTGCGGAGGGTAGCAGTGTGAGCAAACAAATTGATCGATTCGTGCCTGACCGTATGCCGGCGGCGTGCGATCTGCCGCAGTTCATTTTCGAGCGTCCCGAGCTGCAATTTCCGGGACAGCTAAATGCAGTCGTTGAGTTGCTGGACGGTAATGTGGCGAAGGGTAATGGCGCGCGTGTGATGCTGCGCGATGCGCGCCAATCGCTTTCCTACAGTCAGGTGCTTGATCGTGTGAATCAGCTGGCTAGAGTGTTGATTGAGGATTACGGCCTTGTGTCGGGCAACCGCGTGCTCCTGCGTGGCGGCAATAGTATCGACATGGCGGTGGCGTGGCTTGCAGTCGTTAAGGTGGGTTTAATCGCGGTCGCTACGATGCCGATGCTGCGCGCGCGAGAACTCAGCGATGTGATTGAAAAAGCCCAGGTCGCTTTTGCGCTTTGCGCTGATGCATTGACTGAGGAACTGCATATCGCGCAAACGCAGTGTCCGGTACTCAATCGCATCGTCACGTTCGGCGAGGTACGGAGCGCGGCTAACCATAAAAGCACAGCCTGCCCCGCCGCTAGAACTGACGGCGACGACATCGCGCTGATGGCGTTTACCAGCGGCACTACCGGAGCGCCCAAGGCCGCGCTGCATACGCATCGCGACCTAATGGCTGCGTGCGAGACATGGCCGCGTCATGTTTTGCGTGCGACGTCTGACGACGTCGTGGTGGGCTCGCCTCCACTGGCGTTTACCTTCGGGCTCGGCGGGATGCTGGTGTTTCCGATGTGGGCCGGCGCGAGTGTGTATTTCCCCGACGCAGCTTACTCGCCGGAGTCGATGGTAAGTACCATCAACGCTGTCGGTGCAACGATCTGCTACACGGCGCCTACGTTCTATCGCCGCATGGCTGCGTTCGCTGAAAAGGTGCGTATGCCAAGCTTGCGCATTTGCGTGAGCGCTGGCGAAGGACTGCCGGACGCGACGCGACAATTGTGGAAGCAAGCGACGGGCATCGAATTGCTCGACGGCATCGGAGCGACGGAGATGTTTCACATTTTCATTTCAAGCGCTGAAGGCGACGTGAGGCCTGGCGCCGTCGGCAAAGTCGTCCCAGGCTACCGGGCGCAAGTGGTCGACGAAAGCGGCAATCCTTTGCCGCCTGGAACGATCGGCAAACTCGCTGTCATCGGTCCCACGGGTTGCAAGTACCTCGACGAGCCGCGACAGAAAAGATACGTGAAGAGCGGCTGGAACTTTCCCGGGGATTCGTTTCTGGTGGATGCGGATGGCTACTTTTTTTATCAGGCGCGCGACGACGACATGATCATTACCGCTGGCTACAACGTGGCGGGGCCGGAGGTTGAGAATTGCCTCGCTCAACACGCGGCAGTGGCGGAATGCGCGGTGATCGGCCAAGCTGATACTGAGCGTGGAATGATCGTGAAGGCATTTGTCGTAGTGAAATCAGATGCAGTCGCCGATGAAGCGCTGAGGCTCGGCTTGCAGGACTTTGTGAAAGCCAATCTAGCGCCCTACAAATATCCGCGCCAAATTGAGTTTGTCGCGAGTTTGCCTCGAACTGAAACTGGCAAACTACAACGGCATCGGCTGCGTGAAACTGAGTCCACAAAATGAAATTGCTTCAACCGGCTGAATGGCTCGCACCGAAAGGTTACGCCAACGGTATTGCGGCTCGGGGTACTCTGGTGTTCGTTGGCGGACAGATTGGATGGAATGGTCAGCAGCAGTTTGAAAGCGACGATTTCATCGCGCAAACGCGTCAAGCTCTGCTGAACATCGCAGCAGTGCTGCGGGAAGCGAATGCTGGCCCGGAACACATGGTGCGCATGACCTGGTACATCGTGGATCGCGACGAATATGTGAAACGGCTCAAGGAGCTTGGTGCGGTCTATCGCGAAATCATCGGACGCAATTTTCCCACGATGAGCTGCGTTGAGGTTTCGCGCCTGGTGGAGTCACGTGCCAAAGTTGAAATCGAAGTGACCGCTGTCGTCCCAGATGCGAACTAGGATTTGTCTGCAATTTGCGCGCGGGTTCTTTCGGGGAGGTCTTTGCGCACAGATGTTCCTCCTATCTGTCTGTCTGGCATACTCTCACCAGAGCTATCGTCCACGAAATATCGCGTAGCACAGCGCGCACGACAGAGGAGATCACATGAAAAAAGTAGAGGCCATCATCAAGCCGTTCAAGCTTGACGAGGTACGGGAGAGCCTGGCTGAGGCCGGTGTCACAGGGTTGACTGTGACTGAGGTCAAAGGGTTTGGACGGCAGCGCGGGCACACTGAGCTTTATCGTGGTGCCGAATACGTCGTCGACTTTTTGCCGAAGACCAAGGTTGAATTGATCGTTGCCGACGGCGACGTTGAGCGGGTCGTTGAGGCGATCGTCAAAGCTGCGCGCACCGGAAAAATTGGTGACGGCAAGATCTTTGTGTCGAATGTGGAACAGGTGCTGCGCATTCGTACCGGGGAAACAGGGGATGCGGCGATCTAGCTGCTGTTATTCAGCATCATTCAGGGAGAAAATAAATCGTGTCAATGATGGATGAATTCAAGACCTTTGCGCTCAAAGGCAACGTAATGGATTTAGCCGTGGGCGTGATTATCGGTGGCGCATTCGGCAAGATTGTCGATTCAATTGTGGGCGATCTGATCATGCCGGTTGTGGGCAAGATATTCGGTGGTCTGGACTTCACGAGCATGTTGATCGTGCTAGGCGACAACCCGGCCAAACTCACGTCATTGGCTGACCTCAAGAAGGCTGGCGTTGCGACTTTTGCCTATGGCAATTTCATCACCGTCCTGATCAACTTCATCATACTTGCGTGGATTGTCTTCATGATGGTTAAGGCAATGAACACGATGAAGAAAGCGGAACCCGCACCGGCACCGGCTGCAACGCCAGAGAACGTGGTTCTCTTGCGAGAAATTCGTGACTGCCTGAAGAAATAGAGCCACAAGTCGAAGGGAAAAACCCTAGATTTCGAAATAAAACCGACCGACTGGTCGGTTTTGTTTTTTGTAGGATTACACTCGCTGCAACGAGGAAAGCCGCTTCCTGTTTTGTTGCGGACGTAAAGCCGAAGTCGGTTTAAAGGAGGAAATTATGGTTTGTAGAGTTTCATTATTGTTGGGCGCAATGTTGTTGATGGCGAGCGCGTCGGCGCAGCTCAAGGTTGGCGTTACAGTGTCGGCCACAGGTCCGGCTGCATCGCTAGGTATCCCGGAGAAGAATACGTTTGATTTAATGCCAAAAACAATCGGTGGCATGTCGGTCACCTACATCGTTCTTGACGACGCTTCGGATACGACCAAAGCCGTGACCAACGCGAAGAAGCTGATTTCAGAGGATCAGGTTGACGTCATCATCGGCTCCACCACCACGCCAAACTCACTGGCCATGATCGACGTTGCGGCCGATGCTGAAACGCCGATGATCTCCATGGCCGCCTCGGCACGCATCATCGTGCCCACCAATCCGAAAACGCGCTGGATTTTCAAGACGCCGCAGAATGACTCGCTTATGGCAGATGCCATCGCTGTGCACATGAAGGCCAACGCTGTTGCGAGCATTGGCTTCATCGGTTTCAATGACGCTTACGGGGAAGGCTGGCTTCAGGAGATGCGCACGTCCGCAAAAACGGCGGGTATCACTATTGTTGCCGACGAGAAGTTCAATCGCACGGACGCCAGCACCACCGGTCAGGTGCTTAAACTGATAGCGGCCAACCCGCAGGCGATTCTGATTGCGGGTTCCGGCACGCCTGCTGCGACGCCGCACAAGGAGTTGGTTGCGCGTGGATTTAAAGGCAAGATCTATCAGACGCACGGCGTGGCCAACTCGGACTTTTTGCGCGTGATGGGCAAGGATGCCAATGGCGCTCTACTACCCGCCGGCCCGATGCTGGTGTACGAGCAATTGCCCGACAGCAACCCTATTAAAAAGGTCGCCAAAGAGTACGTCATGGCCTATGAGGCGAAGTTTGGTCCTCGCTCCACGTTTGGCGGCCACGCCTATGACGCGGTTGCGCTGTTGACACGCGCCGTTCCGGAAGCGGCCAAGTCGGCGAAGCCGGGCAGCAAAGAGTTTCGTGCAGCCCTGCGCAGTGCGCTTGAAGGTGTCAAGGACGTCGTCGGAGTGCATGGTGTCTTTACGATGTTGCCGGGTGATCACAATGGCCTTGATAATCGCGGTCGCATGATGATGACGATCAAAGACGGCAAATGGACGATTGCCACTAAATAGCCGGTTTTATTTTGCAGTTGTTCCGACTAAAAAAATGTCTGTCATCCCCATGAGGGTGGGGATCCACTTACAAAATTCTTTCGCCGTAGACTACGTTGTTACGAATCAAGTGGCCTCGATCTCGGGTGTCGCCGCCGGGGCAGAGTCGCCATGAGCGGGCATCGATTTGAATAGCACCATCGCCGCGTTGCTTACGCAGGACGGACTGACAAACGGCGCAATTTACTGCATGCTTGCGCTGGCGTTAGTTCTGGTATTCGCGGTAACGCGTGTGATCTTTGTGCCACAAGGCGAATTCGTTGTTTTCTCTGCGTTGACGCTTGCCGCGTTTGAGCAAAACAAATTGCCCGGCACGGTTTGGTTGCTGCTTGCGCTGGGCATTGCCGCGGCGCTCGCAGATGCGGTCAGCCTGTGGCGTGAACCGCGTCGCCTGCTGCGCGCATGGCTTGGTACAAGCGCGCCGTCAGTCGCGGCGGCAGGGCTCATCTGGTTTGTTGCTGGCGCTCAACTGCCGTTTTCCGTTCAAGTGTTGACCACAATTGTCGCGGTCACGGCTATGGGCCCGACGGTTTATCGCCTCGCATTTCAACCCATTGCGAATGCGACGGTTTTGACGCTTTTAATCGTCTCGGTCGCAGTGCATTTCGTGTTGACCGGCCTGGGTCTCTTGTTCTTCGGCGCGGAGGGCGTGCGCACGCAGCCGTTCACCAGCGCGTCATTCGCGATCGGCGCGGTGAATATTTCAGGTCAGAGCGTGCTTGTTTACTCGTTCACGGCGTTTCTCGTGATCGCGATGGCGGCATTTTTCAAGTTCACTTTGTTTGGCAAGGCCCTGCGCGCGACGGCATCCAACCGTACCGGCGCACGGCTTGTGGGGGTGAGTCCAAATTTCGCGGGCAGCCTGAGCATCACGCTGGCGGCGGCGATTGGAGGCGTCTCCGGCTTGCTTATCGGACCAATTGCCACGATTTACTACGACTCGGGATTCTTGATCGGGCTCAAAGGCTTCGTCGGTGCAATCGTTGGTGGACTCGCGAGTTATCCAATCGCTGCCGGTGGCGCGATCTTCGTGGGACTCGTGGAATCGTTCTCGTCTTTTTGGGCCAGTGCGTACAAGGAAGTGATCGTGTTCACGCTCATCATCCCGGTGCTGTTGTGGCGTTCTTTCAATACGACTCATCACGAGGAGGAGTGATTTGAAGTCGCTCTCCGTGTCGCGCATTCTGGTGATTGCCGTTGTAGCGCTGCTTTTAGTTGCGCCGATGATGGCGCCTGCATTCTATGTGACCTTGCTTAATTACATCGGGCTCTACAGCCTCGTGGCATTGGGCCTGGTGCTGCTCACCGGCGTTGCGGGACAGACGAGCTTTGGTCAGGCCGCGTTTGTCGGGCTCGGCGCTTACACAACCGCGGTACTCACCACGCAATACGGCTGGTCGCCGTGGCTCACGCTGATCGTTGCGCTGGCGATCACCTTGACGATTGGCTATCTGCTCGGTCTCATCACGCTCTCGATGGGCGGGCATTACCTTCCGCTGGCGACCATTGCCTGGGGCATGTCGCTGTACTTTCTGATGGGTACGATTGAGCAGTTTGGTGGCTTCACTGGCATCACCGGGATCCCGCCGGTGTCGATCTTTGGTTATTCGCTGGAAAAGGAAAGCCACTTTTATTACTTCATATGGCTAGTCGTGCTGGCGGCGCTTTGGGGCTGCGCTAATTTACTTGATTCACGCCCCGGTCGTGCCATCCGTGCACTGAAGCAGGGCAGCACGATGGTCGAAGCGTTCGGCGTGCATCCGGGCCGGATGAAGACCGCCGTGTTCGTTATCGCAGCGGTGCTCGCGTGCGTCTCGGGCTGGTTGTATGCGCATTTGCAGCGCTTCGTGAACCCGACGCCGTTCGGGATCAATCAGGGCATCGAGTATCTGTTTATGGCCGTAGTTGGCGGTGCGGCGAGCGTGTGGGGTGCGGTGCTCGGAGCGACGGTGATTACCCTCCTGAAAACCTGGCTACAGGATCTGCTGCCAAAAATCATCGGTGCTGCAGGTCAGTTCGAAATCATCGTGTTCGGCATCTTGCTGGTGATCATCCTGCAATATGCCCGGGACGGCTTGCTTCCGTACTTGCAGCGTTTTGTGCCACAGCGTGATCGCGCACTACCGGCGGCTGCGGATCGCCTGCAGCATCGCGCAATGCCGAATGCGAATTCGCCAGTACTCGACGTGAATGCAGCGCGCAAAACTTTCGGTGGTCTGGTAGCCGTGAATGATGTTTCATTTTCGGTTAGCGCGCGGGAGGTCGTAGGATTGATCGGGCCGAATGGCGCGGGGAAAAGTACCTGCTTCAATCTGATTTCTGGCGCACTGGAGGCCACCTCCGGGTCGATCAATTTCATGGGGCAAAAACTTACAGGGCAGACCGCCAGTGCCATTTCAAAACTGGGACTGGCGCGCACGTTTCAGCATGTCAAACTCGTGTCAACAATGACGGTCATCGAAAATGTCGCATTAGGCGCGTATCTTCGCGGCAGCAAAGGCATTCTCGCTTCTGCGCTGAGACTAAATCGCGACGACGAAGCCGCTGCGCTCTCGGAGGCCATGCGTCAACTGGAACGCGTTGGCCTCTCGGAGCATGCGCATGATGCCGCGAGCAGCCTGCCTCTTGGCAAACAACGAATTGTGGAAATTGCGCGTGCGCTGGCGTCGGATCCGATCCTGTTGCTGCTTGATGAACCCGCCGCCGGTTTGCGCTTTGCAGAGAAAGAACAGTTGGCGAAACTGATTCGCAGCCTGAAAGGGCAGGGCATGACTGTGTTGCTGGTCGAACACGATATGGACTTTGTGATGGGCCTCGTGGATCGACTGGTGGTGCTAAATTTCGGGCAGAAGCTGACGCAGGGGTTGCCAGAGGCGGTGCAGGCTGATCCCGCGGTGCGCGAAGCGTATCTGGGAGCATGAGGTGAGCGAAGCATTACTTGAAGTTTCCGATCTTCATGTCGCCTACGGGCAGGTCGAAGCCGTGCGTAGCGTTTCGCTCGCTGTGCCGAAAGGAAAAATAGCGAC
>JAYUWL010000212.1:0-11338 GCA_043753585.1 Burkholderiales bacterium | reverse complement strand
GTGCGCTCGCTTGAGCGCGAAATTTCCAAGCTTTGTCGCAAGACCATCAAGCAATCTCTGACCCGCGCGAAGGAGCCTGGTAAACAGGTCGAAGTTCGCGCGGTCATCTCGGCGGCGAATCTGGCGGACTATCTGGGTGTGCGCAAATTCTCGTTCGGTATGGCCGAAAAAACCAATCAGATCGGGCAAGTCAATGGACTCGCCTGGACCGAAGTAGGCGGCGATTTGTTGACAGTGGAAGCGGTGGCGCTTCCGGGGAAAGGCACTGTGCGCCAGACCGGAAAATTAGGGGACGTAATGCAGGAGTCCGTCGCAGCGGCAGTTTCTGTTGTGCGCGCAAGAGCGCAGCAGCTAGGTATCAAGGCAGATTTTTACGAAAAACACGATCTGCATCTGCATTTCCCCGAGGGAGCTGTGCCGAAGGATGGGCCAAGCGCAGGTATTGCGATCACTACAGCGATCGTATCGACGCTGACGGGCATTCCAGTGCGCGCTAACGTTGGTATGACAGGCGAGATTACTCTGCGCGGCGAAGTATTGCCGATCGGCGGCCTGAAAGAGAAACTTTTGGCGGCACACCGCGGTGGCCTGACGCTGATTTTGATCCCAGAACAAAACATAAAGGATCTCGCTGAAATTCCGGACAACGTTAAGAATGTTCTGGAGATTCGACCCGTCAAATGGATCGACGAAGTTCTTGCCGTTGCGCTGGAGCGTGCACCGATACCGCGAATCGAAGAGTCAACCTCACCGATAGCCACACCAAAGGATGTTGTCGGTGCCTCGGACGTTCTCATTACGCATTGATCAAGCCCAATCAGGCGGCGGCACACAGCGCGTTTCGTAGTAGACTCGCGCCCTACGTTTTCAAACCACATTTCTGTCGTACCAATTCATTAAACTGATCGGTGAATGAAATGAAATTTTTACTAGCCCAAACCATTGCTGAAAGGGGACAAATAATATGAATAAAGCAGAACTGATCGAGAGCATCGCCAAGAGCGCTGACGTTTCGAAGGCGGCAGCGACGCGAGCACTCGATGCCACCATCAAGGCGGTCACAGTCGCTCTGAAAAAAGGTGACGTAGTCACACTCGTTGGCTTCGGTAGCTTTTATGTTGGCAAACGTACCGCTCGCACCGGTCGTAATCCCCGCACTGGTGCTGCCATCAAGATTAAGGCGGCCAAAGTTCCAAAGTTCCGCGCTGGCAAAGCTTTGAAAGATGCGATAAACTAGCTTGCTCGTTTGAATGAATTGATCAATTGATCTGTTTGTTCACTGAACTCTGTAGCAACTAACCGGTTACAGAGTTCGAAGCGGGTGCTTAGCTCAGTTGGTAGAGCGTCGCCCTTACAAGGCGAATGTCGGGGGTTCGAGCCCCTCAGCACCCACCAGAGAAAGCACGCACGTAAGTGTAGTGATGTTCGATATGGAGTGGTAGTTCAGTTGGTTAGAATACCGGCCTGTCACGCCGGGGGTCGCGGGTTCGAGTCCCGTCCACTCCGCCAACAAAAAAACACAACCAAAGCGAACAGTAGTTCGCTTTTTTTGTATCTTAGGTTCGAGATGAATCTGACGCTGACCGCTGCCGCTGCGGCGTCAAATACGGCACGAGGCGCGGCACCCGTAGAGCAACCAAGAGATATGTATGTTTGATTTCGTCCACAAGAACAAACGACTCGTTCAGTTCATCCTTGCGTTTATGGTGCTGCCGTTCGCATTTGTCGGCGTCGACAGCTATGTGCGCAACATGGAGAGCGATAAGGACATCGCTACGGTCGGCGGGCAAAGTGTGACGCCCCAGGACCTCGAGAACGCATTGCGTTCGCAGCAAGAGCGGATGCGCCAGATGCTTGGAAAGAACTTCGATCCCACAATGTTTGACAACCCTGAGGTTCGGCAACAAGTCCTGGACGGCTTGCTCAATCAGCGTCTGTTGGCTGCGTCGAGTCAAGGCTTGAAACTCACCGCGCCTGACGCTCGTTTGCAAAAGACGATTCTGGAAGTCACCGATTTTCAGGACAATGGAAAATTCTCTGCTGCGAAATATGATGAGATTCTGAAGTTGAACGGCTTGACCCGTATGAGCTACGAGCAGCGTTTGCGGAATGATCTGGCGCAGCAGCCCATTCAGGACGCTTTGTCACGTAGCAATTTAACCAGCACGGCGCAGGTTGGGTTATTTCAACGCTTGACCGAACAGGCTCGCGAGATTCAAGTGGCTACCGTCGATGTCAGCGCATTTATGCCGCTTGCGAAAGTCGAAGACGCACAAATTAAAGCGGAATACGACAAGAGTCCCGACTCGTATCGGGCACCCGAGCAGGCGAAGATCGAATACGTGATGCTCAATCAGGGCGCATTCATGGCGACCGCGAGCGTGACGCCTGACGAAGTGAAGGCCGAGTACGAAAAGCGCATCAAGGAATTCTCAGCGCCTGAGGAACGTCGTGCCAGTCACATTTTGTTGTCGCTCGACAAAGATGAAAAAGGCAAACCGAAAACGACCGCGAAGGACGCCGCTAAGGCTGAGGCTGACGCCCTGGTCCAGCAAGTCGGCACATCGGCAGAAAAATTTGCGGAACTTGCCAAGGCGAAATCAAAGGATCCGGGGTCAGCTAGCCAGGGCGGTGATCTGGGTTTCTTTGGGCGCGGTCAGATGGTTAAGCCATTTGAAGACGCGGTTTACTCGATGAAACCAGGCGAAGTCCGCGGACCGATCGAGTCTGACTTCGGTTTTCACATTATTCGCCTGACCGATATTAAGCCTGAGCGTACCCGGCCGCTGGAGGAAGTGCGTGCGCAGATCGAAACTGAGCTGAAGCAACAAAAGGCCAGCAAGGCATTTGCCGAGAACGCAGAGAAATTCCAGAATCGTGTTTACGAACAGGGCGATAGCTACGCGAAGATCGCCGAAGAGTTGAAGCTTGAAGTTAAAAAGACCGACTGGTTGACGCGCGCGCAAGTTCAGGCGATTGCTTCGGGGAATCAAAAATTTGCACAGACGGTGTTCTCGCCGGCGAACGTTGCCGCAAAGAAAAACTCGGAAGCTATTGACCTCGGCAGCAACAGCCTGATCTCAGCTCGCTTGCTCGAATACAAGCCATCAGCCGTTCGTCCTTTAGACGAAGTGCGTGTGCAAATCAGCATGCAGCTTCAGCGCAAACTGGCGAGCGAACTCGCCGCCAAGTCCGGTGCGGAAAAACTCGCCGCACTGGCGGCCGGGAAGGACGCGGGACTGACTTTCGGAGCAGCACAAAAACTCACGCGTCAGTCCCCCTTGCCTAATGTCAATCAGGCACTTGCCAAGGTTGTGTTTGCGACAGACGTTAGCAACGGGCCAGCCGCCGTCGGTGGCGGCAACGATGCTGGCGGCTATACCGTCGCCAGAGTGCTGAAAGTCATTGCTGCTGAGGCCGCAAATCCCGAAAAACTCAAGTCGTTGAGCCAACGTTTGACCGGCCAGAACGGCGCTGACTTGAGCACTGCCTATCTTGCTGCGTTGAAAGAGCGCATCAAAGTCGATGTCAAGAATAATGCCATTCCGGCCGCACTGGACAAAACTGAAAAATCTGACAAAGCGGGCGGCAGCAAATCGGGCTAACCGCCCTTGGGCGGGTCTTCGCCATCGTTGGTTGCGAGCTGTGGCAGCGCGCGGTGAGTAAAATAGAGCTTTTGGGAATTTCACATGCGCATTCGCGCCAAAGCCCTTACCTTTGACGACGTTCTGCTCGTCCCCGGCCAGTCCAGCGTTCTACCCCGCGATGTGGACCTCGCGACCCCACTCACCCGCACCATTCGCCTAAATCTGCCATTGCTGTCCGCCGCGATGGATACGGTGACCGAGTCGCGTCTGGCCATTGCCATGGCGCAAGCAGGCGGTGTCGGTGTTATCCATAAAAATTTCACGGCAAAACAGCAAGCCCTCGAGGTGAGTCGTGTCAAACGGTTTGAATCTGGCGTGCTGAAAGATCCGATCACGGTGTCACCGACGCTGCCGGTGCGCGATGTGCTGGCAATCACGCGCGAGCATCGCGTGTCTGGTCTGCCAGTCGTTGAAGGCAAAAAAGTCGTGGGTATCGTCACTAATCGCGATCTGCGCTTTGAGCCTGAGCTCGATCAGCCTGTGTCCGCGATCATGACACCGGCGTCAAAGCTGGTGACCGTGCGCGAAGGCGAAAGCATCGAAGTGGCGAAAGCGCTCATGCACAAACATCGACTTGAACGCGTGCTGGTCGTTAACGAACAATTTGAGCTGCGCGGACTCATCACGGTCAAGGACATCCTTAAGTCCACCGAGCACCCGCTTGCGTGCAAGGATCAGTTTGGTCGCTTGCGTGTGGGTGCCGCGGTGGGTGTTGCGGAAGGCACCGAAGAGCGCGTTGAATTGTTGCTCGCAGCAGGCGTCGACTTTCTCGTAATCGATACCGCGCACGGCCATTCCAAAGGCGTGGTTGATCGTGTTCGATGGGCGAAGCTCAACTACCCCGACGCACAAATCATCGCAGGCAATATCGCCACTGCCGAGGCCGCTCGCGCGCTTGCTGATGCGGGCGCTGATGCCGTTAAGGTCGGCATCGGGCCCGGTGCCATCTGCACGACGCGTATTGTGACCGGCGTCGGCGTGCCGCAGATCACCGCGATCGCTGATGTCGCCAAAGGTCTCCAAGGTACCGGTATTCCTTTGATCGCTGATGGCGGCATCCGCTATTCCGGCGATATCGCCAAAGCAATTGCGGCTGGCGCACATTGCGTAATGCTCGGCAGCATGTTTGCGGGCACCGAAGAGGCGCCGGGCGACATCGTATTGTTCCAGGGTCGCAGCTACAAAAGCTTCCGTGGTATGGGCAGCCTTGGCGCAATGCAACAAGGCAGCGCTGATCGCTACTTTCAGGACAGCGCTCCGAACAATCCCAACACCGCCAAACTGGTACCCGAAGGTGTCGAGGCGCAGGTGCCCTTCAAAGGGAGCGTCGCTAACGTTATTTTCCAGATGGAGGGCGGCTTGCGCGCTTCCATGCATTACTGTGGCTGCATCACGCTAGACGAGATGCGCACACGCGCAGAGTTTTCAGAAATCACCTCCGCTGGCATTCGTGAATCTCATGTTCACGACGTCAGCATCACGAAAGAAGCCCCGAACTACCATGTTGACTAGTATTTTTCGCGGCAGCCTCGTTGCGGTCCTTGCCTGTGTTGCGTTGACCGCGCACGCAGACGAACTAACGCCGGCCAAACGCACGCAAATTAAAACCCTGCTCGAAATCACCGGCATCAAGGCGATTCCTGAGCAAATCGCCAGCAATACAGTTCAAAGCTGGGCACCGGGAATCAAGCAGCTTGATCCCAAGTTTCCAGACAAAGGATTCGCCGTCGCACGCGATGCGTTCGCGTCAACACTGAATACAAAGATCGACACTTCTGGCGGTTTGATCGAACAAGTGACCCTTGTCTATCACAACACCTTTAGTGCCGCTGAAATCAACGACCTGCTCAAGTTCTACCAGAGCGCAGTCGGCAAAAAAATGCTTGCGAGCCAGGTAAAGGTTAACGGCGAAACGTTCCAGACTGCAATGAAATGGGCGGATTCAATGTCTGCTGATATCGAAAAGAATGTCGACGCCGCGCTAAAAAAAGAGGGGCTCAAGTTGCCTGAACCACCCAAGACTCCACCTGCCGCTCCGGCTGCGGGCGGCACGCAACCTCCGGCCAAAAAGTAGCAACAGTCAAAAGGGGGCCTCGCGGCCCCTTGTTGTTTCAGCCCAGAACATTTACCGAACCCACCGAGATCACTATGGCACGCGGCATCCTCATTCTTGATTTTGGTTCACAGGTCACGCAGCTCATCGCACGTCGCGTGCGTGAAATGGGTGTTTACTGCGAGCTGCACCCGAATGACGTGTCGGACGAATTTATTCGCGAATACAACCCCGAAGGCATCATCCTCTCAGGCAGTCACGCCAGCACCTACAAGGCGCATGACTTGCGCGCACCTGCAGCTGTGTTTACGCACGGGGTTCCCGTGCTCGGCATCTGCTACGGCATGTTCACCATGACCGTGCAGCTGGGCGGCAAGGTTGAAGCCAGCGAACAGCGCGAGTTTGGTCACGCCGAAGTGCGTGCACGTGGTCACACGCATTTTCTTGAAGGCATTGAGGACACCCGGAACGACGCAGGCCACGGCTTGTTGCACGTCTGGATGAGTCATGGCGACAAGGTCACCGAGATGCCAGCGGGCTTCAAGCTGATGGCCTCCACACCGAGCTGCCCGGTCGCGGGTATGGCCGATGAAGTTCGCAAGTTCTACGGTGTGCAGTTCCACCCTGAGGTGACACACAGCAAACAGGGCACCGCCATGCTGCGTCGTTTCGTTCTCGATATTTGCGTGGCGGAGCCGTCATGGACGATGCCGAATTACATCGATACCGCGGTCGCAAAAATTCGCGAAACGGTTGGTGCCGATGAGGTGATTCTCGGCCTTTCCGGCGGTGTTGATTCCAGCGTTGCCGCTGCGTTGATTCATCGTGCGATTGGCCCTCAACTCACCTGCGTATTCGTCGATCATGGCTTGCTGCGCCTGAACGAAGGTGTGATGGTGATGGACATGTTCGCGCGAAATCTTGGTGTCAAAGTGATAGCCGTTGACGCCAGCGATCAGTTCCTGGGGCATCTCAAAGGCGTCACCGACCCCGAAGCCAAACGCAAAATCATCGGTCGCGAATTCGTTGAAGTATTTCAGGCTGAAGCCAAAAAACTTCCTGCCGCAAAGTGGCTCGCACAAGGCACGATTTATCCCGACGTGATCGAAAGCGCTGGCGCAAAAACCAAAAAAGCCAACACGATCAAGAGCCACCACAACGTGGGCGGTTTGCCGGAAACGTTGAACCTCAAGCTGCTCGAACCGTTGCGTGAACTTTTTAAAGACGAAGTCCGCGAACTAGGCGTCGCGCTTGGCCTCCCGCGCGAAATGGTCTATCGCCATCCGTTCCCGGGCCCCGGCTTGGGCGTGCGAATTTTGGGCGAGGTCACGCGCCCTGTTGCTGATCTGTTGCGTCGCGCCGATGCGATCTTCATCGAAGAATTACGTAACACCAAAGACGCCGACGGCAAGAGCTGGTACGAGCTCACCGCGCAGGCGTTCGCGGTCTTTCTGCCGGTGAAAAGTGTGGGCGTCATGGGTGATGGCAGGACGTACGAAAACGTCGTTGCGCTGCGCGCCGTACAGACCACCGATTTCATGACCGCGCACTGGGCCGAGCTGCCGCACTCACTGCTTGGTAAAGTTTCGAACCGCATCATCAACGAGGTGCGCGGGTTCAACCGCGTGGTCTACGATATTTCAGGAAAGCCGCCTGCCACGATCGAGTGGGAGTAGCGCGCCATCGCGGTCCTAATTCGACATTGTTCGCAATTTAGCCTGATAAGGGGCTTCCAGCCGCAGCAACACATCGTAGTAAGCGCGCACTGATTCCACATAGTCGACCGGCATACCGCAGCGACAGGGCCCGGTTTTGAACTGTGCAGAGATTTCCGGCTTGGTTAAAAGTGGCAAGTGACGCCGCACATCTGGCCACATATCCGGGTTCTTCTTTGCGCGCTGCGTCAACACGCGGGCATTCTCAACATGCGCCAATCCGATGTTGTAGGCGGCCAATGCTAACCACGTCTTGTCGGGTTCCTGAATGCGCGCGGCGAGGCCGTTTTTCTTGAGTTCTGTCAGATAGCGCGCACCACCGAGGATTGACGAGCGGGGGTCGAGCCGGTCCACGTTGTAGCGCCTCGCGGTGTCCTCCGTGAATTGCATGATGCCACGCACGCCGGTCTCGGACGTCGCGTCGATTTCCCAGTGTGATTCCTGATAGGAGACCGCCGCCAGAAGTCGCCACTCGATGCCGTAGATCTCCTGCGCCTGCTGAAACCAGGTGCGGAAGCGTGGCAGTACGGTGTTCACGCGCTCGCTAAACACTTCAACGTCGACCGGGCTGATCTTCTGCGGAAAACCGAAGTAACGGTCCAGGACACGCGTGATTTGTCCGTCCCGGGTGATTCTCGTCAGAAATGCGTTTGCGTTGTCACGCGCGGCCAACGCATCGTGCGCAAATAGCCACACACGAGACAACGGTGGCTGCACCATAAAGGCGCGCTGCGCGTCGTAATGAAAGTGGCGGCTCGCGTTGAACGTATCTTCCTCAACAATCGCGTACTGAACGTCGTCGTCACCTACAGCTGCTATGAGGGACTCATCATCGTTCCTGATGTCCTCAACGAACGTCACTGCTGCGTTTTTCCGCCGCAGTTCTGTCATGCGCGGATGCGAATAGATTCGCGAGCTGACCACCACGCGTTTAGGCAGCAGCTCCGCGAACGATTTCGGCGAAAATTTCTGTGGTGAATTCAGCAGCACCCACGCGCTTTCCTGATAACGCGCCTTGGTCGCCAGCTCCGTCGCGCTGAGCCCGTCAGCCGTGTTGCCCATAGCGACGACGTCCACCTCACCGCGAAACAGCGCAAGGCGCGCTGCATTGGGCGTTGCGAAGGTTTTTATGTCGAGCTTTGCATGTTGCGTTTGCGCAAAGGCACTGATCAGGTCGTACTCCAGACCCGTCGGTTCACCATCGGGTGCGGTGTAGAAAATTGTCGGGTGCACCATCATTGCCGCGCGCAGCGTTGGCGTCGACTTGCCGTCGACATCGCCGACCGTTGAAGCAACTGAATTCGCCGCGCGCGTCTCCGCCCACGTCAAAAACTTGACGGGTAGCAACAGGGCAGCCGCTGCCGCAAAAACAGCAAGAACGACTGCGATAACGCGGAACGGAGGCATTCGAAGCGGTGCGATGGTGCATGTAGGGATTCAGGGCTGTGGAGTATACGAGGCCCTATAATCCTGAGTGGTGGGTCGCCCCGCATGTCTAACTTGTGAATCTGGTCAGGTCCGGAAGGAAGCAGCCACAGCAGGAGAAGCAGTGCCGGGGGAACGGCTCACCACCTCATTTGCTCGGCGCCGCGATATGGGCGAATCGCCGCGTTGAATTTTCCGCGCGGAACTCGCCTATCATTTGAGATAGGGCTCGTCCCGCGCGAAAAATTCGCCTTGCGCTTCATCCCATCTCGCGACGCTGCACCTTGGTTCGGGGCCTCCTCGAATGTCATCGGAACCGTAAGCTAAGTGTCCGCCCCCTCTCTCGCTCTCGCCCGCAAATACCGCCCGCGTAACTTCTCCGAATTGATGGGGCAGGAACATGTGGTGCGAGCGCTTACGCATGCGCTCACGACCGGGCGGCTTCACCAGGCTTATCTGCTCACCGGCACCCGCGGCGTTGGCAAAACGACCATCGCGCGCATTCTTGCGAAAAGTTTGAACTGCGAGACTGGGGTTACAGCAAACCCCTGCGGCGTGTGTCATGCGTGCCGCACCATCGACGAGGGTCGCTTCCAAGACCTCTATGAGCTGGATGCAGCCTCCAATCGAAACATCGATGACATGCGCGACATCATTGCGCAGGCTCCTTATCTGCCCACCGCGGGGCGCTACAAGGTTTACCTCATCGACGAAGTGCATATGCTCACGACGTACGCTTTCAATGCGTTGCTGAAAACGCTCGAAGAGCCGCCGGAGCATGTGAAGTTCGTGCTCGCCACGACCGATCCGCAGAAGATTCCGGTGACCGTGCTGTCGCGCTGTTTGCAATTTGCACTCAAGCAATTTCCACCCGAGCGCGTGGCAGAGCAGTTGCACAAGGTGCTCACCGCCGAGAACGTGCCGTTCGACGCCCCCGCGCTGCGCCTGATTGGCGAGGCGGCGCAAGGCTCGATGCGCGATGCGCTGTCGATCACCGATCAGGCGATCGCGTTTGGTCACGGCAGGGTCGAAGAACACCAGGTTCGCCAGATGCTCGGCAACGTGGACCGTGACTTTGTGTGGCGCGTCCTGGACGCGGTCGTTGCGCGCGATGCGGCAGCGCTGGCTGCCGAGGTTGAGCGTTGCTTTGAACAGGCGTTGGCGGCAGACGATGCGCTGGCGCAACTCGCCCGCGCGCTGCATCGCATAGCTCTCGCGCAACCCGTCCCCGCGAGCGTGGATGCGGATGATCCCGATCACGCACACATCACGCGACTCGCTGATGCGTTGACCGCAGAAGAGGTGCAGCTTTATTATCAAATTGCACTGCATGGGCGGGACGATTTGCGATTAGCGCCGGATGAGCAGACGGCATTGATGATGACGTTTTTGCGGCTGCTGGCGTTTGCGCCGAGCAACGGCAATGAATCAGTGCGGGAGCGGGCGGCGACAAGTGCTGCGCCCGCCGCTACCACCACCACTCCGACGCCCGCTCGCGCAACTAATCCTTCTCCCGCAGCGCGCGGGCACCCACTGGTGCAAGTGAACACCGAGGTGCCCGACAGGGCGGATGAGGGCGGTGGTTTCAGGAACAATGCGTCCAGAGCGGAAACAAACGTAGCTCCCATGGCAACCTCCCTCACCCCAACCCTCTCCCGCGCTGCTGGAGAGGGGGCAAAACCGTCTGCGCCGCAAGCAGCGGCGGGTGTGCAAACACCAACAGCCGCCAACGATCAACCCACTCTTCGCGAATTCGACGGCGACTGGCACAGTCTCGTGCAAATCCTCCCGCTCGCCGCCGTGGCCCGCGAACTGGCTCGTCACAGCGTGCTGATCAGTTGGGACAAAAACCTCATCAAACTCGCGCTGCCGCAAGACAAGCGCCCGCTTGCCACGCAAAAGGAACGCCTCGGCAACACCCTCTCTGAGTACTTTGGTCGCGCGTTAAAGCTTGATATCGAACTCACCGATAACGCCGGTGAATCGGTCGCCGTCCGCGACAAGCAGGTCAAGGACGACAAGCAGTCCGCCGCCGAGATCGCCTTCATGGCGGACCCTGCAGTTCAGGTGCTGCTCACCGAGGGGCAGGGGCGCATTCGGGCGGGTAGCATTCAGGCTAATGATTAAGTTCCCTCTCCCGCAGCGCGGGATAGGGATAGGGCTAGGGTGAGGGCGGTGGCGCTTGCTAGTCCGTCCGCATGACAAAAAAATTCAGGAGAAACAAATGCTAGGTAAAAGCGGAATGGCTGGCCTCATGCAACAGGCGCAGCGCATGCAGGAAAATATGAAAAAAGCGCAGGACGAAATCGCTGCGATGGAGGTTGAGGGTCAGGCTGGCGCAGGCATGGTCAAGATCATCCTTACCGGCAAGCACGACTGCAAACGCGTACAGATTGATGCGGGCGTGATGGACGACAAGGACATGCTTGAGGACCTGATCACCGCCGCCATCAACGACGCCACGCGCAAGCTCGCAGCGCAATCCGAGGCCAAAATGG
>JAYUWL010000211.1:0-33051 GCA_043753585.1 Burkholderiales bacterium | reverse complement strand
TCAAAGAAGCCCTCCTTCTCCCATTGCAGGAAACGCGCGTGAATGGCGCTCGCGCTGCCGTAGCGCTCCGCAGGCAATGCTTTCCACTGGCATCCCGTGCGCAGCACATACACGATGGCTTCAAAAACCAGTCGCGGGTCTTTCGGCTTGCGCCCAGCGCCGGCTTTGCGCGTGTACGCCTGATCTGATGGGCGCTCGCGCACGGGCACAAGTGCTGCTACGCGCTTCCAGAATTCGTCAGTGACTTCCCATGACTTCGCTTTTGTCATTGTCGCTCCAATCGCGCTTACCACGCATGCAACCATATTATCTTTTATTTACGGATAAGCTCTTAGTCGTTTAGTTTCTTGCCTTCTGCTCTGAGTGATCCAAAGTGATTTGCTCATCGATCTAATTGTGCATACAATATATCGGTGCACATCACTTTTGATTCTGCCAAAAACGGGCGCAACATTCGCGAACGCAATTTGCCGTTCGAGTCTGCTGCGGAGTTCGATTTAGAGAACGCGCTTGTCGCGACTGATACGCGGCAGGAATATGGCGAAACGCGCTATGTTGCGCTGGGCAATCTGCGCGGACGGCTACATGTTCTGTGCTTCACTGAAACACCTGATGGTATTCGCGTCATCAGTTTTCGCAAGGCCAATGATCGAGAGGTAAGAAGCTATGCCAAAGTCTAAACCACTGACTAACACCGAAGGCGAAGTCCGCGAACTCAGCGCTGCGGACATGAAACGCTTTCAACGTGCGAAACAAGCGTTGCCCGGCACCTTGCTGAAAAAGCTCAACGTCCGTGGCCCGCAAAAGACGCCGACCAAGGAGCGCATCACCATTCGCCTTTCACCTGAAGTGGTACAGCGCTTTCGCGATACGGGCGATGGTTGGCAAACGCGGGTTGATTCAGCGCTCAAGGATTGGCTCAAGTCGCATAAACCTGCCGGAGTGTGATGCGATATTGCAAGACCTGACACCATGACCCGCTGCTGCGTGATGTAGCCGCTGTTAGTTCAACGGACCACACTTAATCGTGAAAATCTTCCCGACATGAAAATTCTTTTCCTGCTCATTGCCGTGCTGACACTGGAGACGCATGCCGCAAGCCCGCAGTGCGCAGTTGGAGCGAAACGTTGCATCAGATCTCAAAGCACTGAGATACCTTCAAAACAAGCAATTGAAATTCTTGATCGCTGCAGCGATTTCACGAGCGACGACCTTGGTCGCGTTGCACTACGAATGAGTTACAAGAACATTAACGCGAAGTCGAACGGTGGACTCACACCACTTGTTCAGGCATGGCACGCTTTCGACTACCTTTATGACAGCCCACTTGCCTTTGAGCGCAAAAAGAAAACCGAAGAAACAAACTACGCCGAGATAAAACGTAGCTGCGCACAGCTTGATCGCGACTTAAACGACGATAGCAAATGGACTAAATGAAGCTCACGACGTTAGATGGTTATTGTCGTCGAACTTATAACCAATTTACCTGCAATAAAACTCAATCAAATATCCGATGAAAAACAGATACCCACACGAAAAATTCTCCAGCGCAGTTGGCTCAATGGCTACAAGCCCAAAATCTTTACAGGACAGAGTCGCCGATGCGGTTGTTTACGACTTGATTCACCTCAAGTCGGACGACTTGCCGGAAGCTATTCGCTACCGGTTCACTGAAGTGATCAGGAGACTTACCTCGGTAGAACCAACTGGGAGTGAAGGTAGCGTTTCTGCCACTATGAATCAAATGAGTACCGATGAAGCGATCAAAGTCGCCGTGGAAATATTAGGAATGGCTGACGCAGTGGAATCAGAGTTGTACGGAAGATAAATGTCGCTTGGACAATCTTGATACGCACACGCGCCATCAGGGTCAAGTCTTGCAACACAGCACCGACGAACTAAGCCGCAACCAGCAAGCTTCTCTCCAACTGTGCCGACTGCGCGTCGCTGAGCAATAAAAAATGCTTTGCCGGATAGAGGAAATCCTCACCGGACTCGTCAACGATGCGCAGCGCGCCACGCTCTTCGCCTAGCGATTCGTAGACCAGTCCCGGCAACACATCGTCGACCGAGAACTCTTCGCCAAAATCATTGCTCAGACACAGTGCAAAGTGTTTCATAGCCATCGCTTCACTTTCATTTTGACTCGACCGATGCCATGGCATTCGTACCAGTGAACTTCCCCACGACCGACCACGCCGTCCATTTCGACCGTCGCAACGCCTTTTCGTTTGATCCAGTTTTTGCCGCCGAAGCGCGTTATTAGCAACGCGTATTCATGGATGCCGCGCCCTCTGGCGATGGTTTCAGCATCAACGATTTCGCCAATAAATTTCACAAATTCAGTCTATCGCAAAACTTGTAGGTCGGCGAAGAGTATGTCTGTACTCTCCACAAACCGAACATGCTTGCTTTACCAATCCCGCTAATCGCGGCAAGCGCTACCTTGTTCTGCGGCCTCGCCGCAGCAATTTCGCGTCCCACGCTGTCGGACCGAATGACAAAATTCGACTGGCTTTACGAGCCTTCGAAATAGCATCAGCTTTTTCGTTGAATCACCACTTAGCATGGGCTAATTGCCCAATATTTAAAAAGTTGACTTTTCCTCTTTATCACCACTAGCCCTTACTTAGCCGAACTTTCAGCAAAAAGCTTATTACGGAAAATCTGCCACCAGCCCAAGAATCGCATCTCCGTATTTGCGCAATTTGTTCTCACCAATGCCGTTAATGTCAGCCAGTTTGCTGCGTTCTTTCGGTTTGCGGCTGGCAATTTCTTTGAGGACGTTGTCGTGCAGGATGGCGAAGGGGGCGACGTTTTCTGCGGCGGCCGTTTCGACCAGCCAGCCTTTGAGTGCTTCGTGCAACGCAACGTCCAGCGGTAGTTCTGTCGTGCTTTTTCGGCTGGTTCGCTTGGGCAGGACCTTCGCGGCGCTACCGAAAGTTTTTACATCGGCAAGCTTGCGCAGCATCGCCGTAACCTCGCCGCGCATCACGGGTGCAGCGGTCGGCGTCAGGCGCAACGCGCCGTAATTCGTGACATCAATCTCGGCCCAGCCGAGCGTGACAACCTGACGGATGACGTTCCTCCATGCGGCGTCGTCGAACGCGGTTCCGACGCCGTGAACATCAGATTGATCGTGACCGCGCGTGCGGATTTGCGTCGTACTGAGGCCGCGCAGCACTTCAATGACGTAGGTCGCACCGTAGCACTGGCCCGTGGCCTTAATCGCGGCGAGCGCCATGCCGACCTGCCCGGTCGCGTCCCAGGTTTTTGGCGGGCTCAGGCAGGTGTCGCAGTTAGCGCAGACGTAGCCGTCCGGCTTGTGTTCGCCGAAGTACGCGAGGATTCGCCCTCGTCGACAAGCGGTGGTTTCGCACAGTCCCAGCAGCGCGTCGAGCTTGACGCGTCCGGTGCGCTTGAAGTCGTCGGCAGCACCGCTGGCGTCAATGAATCGCAGCTGTTGCACAACGTCAGTCAGGCCATACAGCATAAGCGCTTCAGCGTGATCGCCATCGCGTCCGGCGCGGCCCGTTTCCTGGTAATAGCTCTCCACACTTTTTGGCAGATCGAGGTGCACGACGAAGCGCACATCGGGCTTGTCGATGCCCATTCCGAAGGCAATGGTGGCGACCATAATGAGGCCAGGTTCACGCAAAAAGCGGGACTGATTTTTGCGGCGCGCTTCGGCGTCCATCCCCGCGTGGTACGGCAGTGCTTTGACGCCCTTTTCGCTTAGCCAGTCGGAGGTGGCTTCCACTTTTTTTCGTGACAGGCAGTAGACGATGCCGGCTTCGCCCTCGTGCGCTTGCAGGAAGGCAAGCAATTGTTCGCGCTCGTCACCGCGCGAGGTGATGGTGTAGCGAATATTTGGGCGATCAAAGCTGGAGACGAATTCACGGGCATCGTCGAGACGCAAGCGGAGGCGAATCTCGGTGCGTGTCAGCGCGTCAGCGGTCGCGGTCAAGGCAACGCGCGGCACGCCGGGAAAGCGATCTGCTAACACCGCAAGCTGCAAATAGTCGGAGCGGAAATCATGCCCCCATTGCGAAACGCAATGTGCCTCGTCGATGGCGAAGAGCGCGAGTTGCTTTCGACCCTGCAGCAAATCAAGCAGCTTCAAAAAGCCCTCCATCATCACACGCTCGGGTGCGACGTAGAGAAGCTTGATCTCGCCGGTCATAAATTGCCGCTCGACCTTTGTTGCCTCCGCAGGCGACAGTGACGAGTTCAGAAACGCCGAGGCCACGCCCAATTCACGCAGCGCATCCACCTGATCCTGCATGAGCGCGATGAGCGGCGACACCACAATCGCAAGTCCCGGCCGCAGCAGCGCCGGGATTTGGTAGCAGAGGGACTTGCCGCCACCGGTGGGCATGAGCACAAGCGCATCGTGGCCAGAAGCAACGTGATCAATGATGTCGGCCTGCGGGCCACGAAAGCTTGAATAGCCGAACGTGGTTTTGAGTATTTCTAACGCGGTTTGGGTCATGGCGCGAAGGTTAGCAAGTTCGGGGGGCAAGTGCTCCAGGTAATCGATTTGCGTGGCGAGTGTTAGTCCCCTCTCCCGCACTGCGGGAGCGGGGGCCTGAATCGAGCTGTCCGCATCGTCGAAGGAGGGTTGCGCTCTACAATTTTGTCGTGTTCTCCTCGTTCTTCTCGCGCCTTCCCCCGTTCCTGCTGCCGTTGATCCTGATCAATTTGACCGGGCACATGGCGTTGTCCGGCGGTCGCGTTACCGGCTCGCTCTACATTTTGCAGACCGGGAACGCGGAATATCTGGTCGGCGTGTTCATGGCGCTGTTCTCCATCATTTCAGTGCTAACAGCACTGTCGATTGGCCGCTGGGTTGATCGCGTGGGGGCGGCTCGGGTGATGCGACTGGGGATTGGGCTCGTGCTCGTGGGCGCGTGGATGCCGGTCATTTATCTGTCGCTGCTGACGCTGCTCATGATGGCCTTGACCATTGGTTTCGGCTTCAACGTGCTCTCGGTCGCGTCGCAGCACACGGTGGGACATCTCGTCGCTAACGCGACGCCATCGGAGCGGCTGGCAAATTTCGGATGGTTTGCACTGGGCCATTCGGCGTCAAGCGCGTTTGGGCCATTTATTGCGGGCCTGTTGATTGACGCATTGGGATTCCGCGAGGCGTTCGCGGCGCTCGCCCTGTTTGCCTGCGCTGCCGCGTGGCTGGTGGTGACGCGCGCACGCGACTTACCCCGCCCCAATGCAGCTCCGGATATTGACGGTGCAGTCACTGACGATGACGAACCGCGAGAAGTGCCCGAAAAACCGCGTGTATTTGACCTGCTGGCCACGCCCGAAATGCGCCGCATTTATTGGGTGAACATGATCATGAGTGCATCGTGGGATTTATTTATCGTGATGCTGCCGGTGCTCGGGCATCGGCTTGGTTATTCGGCGTCGGTGATCGGCTCGGTGTTTTCGCTGTTTGCGGTTGGAACGTTCGCCGCTCGAGCAGCGATGCCGTGGTTGTCGCGAAGGGCGAACGAGTGGCAGATTTTGCGGGTATCGCTCGCGGTGGTCACGCTGGTGTTTCTCGCATTGCCCTGGGCCGGGGTCGCCCCTGCGCTAATGGCGCTCGGGTTGCTGTTTGGCAGCGCGGTGGGCATGAGCCAGCCGAACATGCTGTCGTTGTTGCACGCCGCATCACCTGCGGGCCGTGGCGGTGAGGCGGTAGGCCTGCGCTCGGTACTTAGCAACAGCTGCTCGGTTGCGGTGCCATTGGCGTTTGGTGCGGCGGTGGTGCCGTTCGGAATTTCTGCGCTGCTGGTGAGCGGCGGCGTGTTGTTTGCATCGGGTATCCCGTTCGCGCACCAGGGAGCGCGAGCGCGGCTGGGCAATGCGTCCGCGTAGGAACGTATGCACCATGCAGCCTGTCGCGTTAAATTCCTGTTTCATTGCATTTATCGTGGTCAACATCATGCTGACTCCACTCGGAATTGCGCTCCCAACTGACCCATGGGAGTGCCCGTGAAGCCTATTCTCTGCGTCGGAGCCTGCGCATGGACGACGATCTTCCGCGTTGCTCAGCTACCAGATGCTCGAAAAGGCTCCGCAAAAATCATCCCTGACCAGGCGATCCAGATCGGCGACGGCATGAGCGCGTCAGCTGCGTGCGCGATTGTGAAACTTGGCGGTCGCGCTGAATTTTGGGCGCGCGTTGGTGATGATGCGAATGGTCGGGCTGCCGTAGCGTCCCTGACTGACGCGGGACTCGATTGCACACATGTCCGGTTTGTATCGGGCGTGAAGGGGTCTTTCTGTTCGGTCGTGATCGACGGCGACGGCGAACGCATCGTGATTCCCCGACACGACCCGGCTTTGCCGAACGACACGACGTGGTTGCCGCTTGCGCGAATTTTGAGCGGCGAGTTTTCGGCGGTGCTCACGGAGGTGCGCTGGCCCGAGGGCGCGGCGGCGGTGCTTGACGCTGCACGGACTGCCGGCATTCCGGCGATTCTTGATGCCGAGGTCGGGGTTACTGGCGTGCTCGAACATTTGACGGCGCGTGCGACGCATGTGCTGTACAGTGAGACTGGACTTGCCGCGCATGTCGGAGAAGGTGACCTGCGCACACAACTGCACCGCTCCCGGGCGATGTTGCCGGACGCTTTCGTCGGCGTCACCCGCGGCGCGGAAGGCTTTTTCTGGCTGGCAAACGGCACCGGCTCCATTGAGCATGCAACAGGCATTTCGGTTACCGCCGTCGACACACTCGGCGCGGGCGACGTATTCCACGGCGCCTACACGCTGGCACTGGTCGAAAGTATGTCAGCGCATGAGGCAGCACGCTTCGCGTGCGTCGCCGCCAGCCTTAAATGTGAAGTATTCGGTGGACGGACCGGCACACCCGATCGCGAACAGGTTTCAAACTATCTGCGTTGAGCCGTATCGCAAAAAAAGTCGTGCTCTTGCGCCGCGTTGGACGTAAGGCGGGTCGGCGGTGCCGCGACTGAAACCGAGCAGTCGGTTTGAACGTAACATTATTGTGGCGTACACGCTTGGGCAGGCTGTTTGGCTTGCAATATGAGGATGTCGTCGTCAAATGGCGAAAAGGTTGTGCAAAAGGGACTGGCAGCATGTATCAATTCACAAAGTCCGAATCGTCCGTGCGGGGCGTCGACAGAAACGCGCACCCACAGCGTTCACTGTCCGAACAGTTTTCTTGTCTGCGCGCACAAACCGATGCGCTGGCTGCGCCACTTTCGCCCGAGGACTGCCAGGTGCAATCGATGTCGGATGCGAGCCCAATCAAGTGGCACCTCGCGCACACCAGCTGGTTTTTTGAAACTTTCATTCTTGAACCTTATGCCGACGCGTATCGTGCTTTTGATCCGGCGTTTAAAGTGTTGTTCAACAGCTATTACAACGGGATTGGCGACAAGCATCCACGCCCCGAGCGCGGCCTGCTTTCACGGCCCTCGCTGGATCGCATACGCGAATATCGCGCCCACATTGACGCAGCGATGCTTGATTTTCTCGGCAGTCCCTCACGTGCCGCGGGTGCGCATAGTCTCATCACGCTAGGACTCAATCATGAGGAGCAGCATCAGGAATTGATGCTGACCGACTTGAAACACATGCTGTCGATGAACCCCTGTTCACCGGTGTATCGACAGGCCGCTGCCGAAAATAGCGTTCGGGCGACAATTACGTCTGCGTGGTCGTCAGTCGCGGGGGGGCTCGTTGAAATCGGTCACGACGCTGAGCACCACGGGCAATTTGCGTTCGACAATGAATCCCCGTGTCATCAGGTTTTTTTGCGTCCCTATCAAATCGCCAATCGCCTGGTGAGCAATCGCGAGTACCTTGCGTTCATTGCAGATGGCGGTTATTCGCGGCATGATCTGTGGCTCTCCGAGGGCTGGGACCGCGTGCGCAGTGAACGCTGGACTGCGCCGATGTATTGGCGAGAGGATCGCGGCGCGTGGGTCGAATTTACGCTGCACGGAACCGAAGCGCTGAATCTTGATGCGCCGGTTTGTCACGTCAGTTTTTTCGAGGCAGACGCCTACGTGCGCTGGGCTGGCGCGAGGCTGCCGACTGAGGCGGAGTGGGAGCATGCAGCGAATACTTCTGATGCATTGACTCAGTGCTTTGGTTCACGCTGGCAGTGGACCGCCTCTGCCTATCTGGGTCATCCTGGTTTCGTTACGCCGCCGGGTGCGGTGGGCGAATACAACGGTAAATTCATGTGTAACCAGTTCGTGCTGAAGGGAAGCTCATCGGCGACCGCTGAAGGGCACGCGCGCGTAACCTATCGTAACTTTTTCCAACCCGAGAAGCGCTGGCAGTTCAGCGGTATCCGGCCAGCCAAATAGGGGCCGTTCATGGCGACGCATCACCTGATCACCACTCACCGCATTGACGACGCAACCGATGCGAAACCCGCCCGCAGCTTCACGATTACCAACACGCTCAAGCTCGATGCGAAAACCGAGCTGGATGCGTTGGAGCGCGGCCTGATATCGCCAGCTGCGAGCATTCCGCCGAAGTTTTTCTATGACGCGATCGGCTCGACGCTTTATAACGCCATCGTGCTCACGCCAGAGTATTACCCGACACGAACCGAGGCTGCGATCTTCGAAAAATTTCGCAGCGAAATCGCGGCGGTCATCGGTACTGGCAAGCAATTCATAGACTTGGGTTCCGGCGATTCGGTGAAGGCCGAAGCGTGGTTCGCAGCTTTGAAACCCTCGCGCTATGTTGCAGTCGACATCTCGGAGACCGCCGCACAGGAGGCGCTCGCCCGCCTCGCAGGCAATGCGGATGCGCCGCAACTTGCCGGCCTGATCACCGATTTTTCGCGAGTGCTGGACGTCACCTCCGTCATGAACAAAGCGCCCACCCTCTTCGTCTATCCCGGCTCGTCGATTGGCAATTTTCTACCCGATGAAGCGCTCTGGTTTTTGAAGCAAATTCGCGCCCATTGCGACACGGCAGGCAGTGGCCTCCTGATCGGCGTTGACGCCAAAAAAGATTCGGCGAGGCTGGATGCGGCGTACGACGATGCGCTGGGCGTCACCGCTGCGTTCAACCTGAACACGCTGCGCCACGTCAATCAGTTGCTGGGCACGGACTTCGACGTCCGCGACTGGCAGCATCGCGGGTTTTACAACACCGCGCTTGGGCGCATCGAAATGCACGTTGAAGCTCGGCGTGACCTCACCATTCGCATTCGCGGCGCAATTCGCCGCTTCACGCAAGGCGAGCGTATTCATACCGAAAACTCCTACAAATATTCGCCCGAACAGTTCCGCAGCCTGTTGATCGAGGCAGGCTTTACCGAGCCACAACTCTGGCAAGATGAGCGGCGGGACTTTAATGTGTTTTACGCCAAGGCGTAGGCTGGAAATCCCCGCGCGAGGGGCTAGCAACGAAATTGGGCGCACTTGCTACTTTGCTGCTTGCCGCGTGGCGCATTCGCCTGGCTGGATACGTCGTATCTCGTTGACGGCGTAAGCAAAACCCGTTGCTTGGCTGATTCGGACAAGGGAACCGTTATGGCGATGACTGGATTTTCGTATTCTTTGACCTGGAACGATTTTGGCAACCCGGTGCCACGTACCGCTGACGCTGGTACGTTTGCGTTTGTGAAGACGAATTTTTCGGCGAACGCTGCCTGGAGCTATGACGTGATCGAAGCCGCGCGCGTCTACAAAGTCGATTTTGCGACTGCGGCGGTTTCGGTTAATCGCACCGGCATGTGGGCGCGCGCGACCGGGCGCACAGACGCGCTGCTGCGTCACGAGCAGGGCCACTACGACATTAGCGCGCTACTCGTGCGCCAGGCCGAACAGGAACACACCGCCCTCATTGGCACGACTTACAGCAGCCAGGAGCAAGTGATGGACGCGATCAACGGCGTTCGTACACCGCTGTTCAATCTCATTGTCCAATTGCAGTCAAGCGCTGGCGGTGACGGCACCTACGACGTGAGTACCAATCACGGCCTGAATAAATCGGCCCAAGCGCAGTGGAATCGGGCATTTGCCGCGTGTCGGGCCGCACCGACTGGACGCCTTGAAGCGTCGCTGACGGCAGCAGGGATCACGATTTAGCCCCGCACTACATGCGTGCAAACAAATGCGCATACTGCCGCGACACCTGAATTTTTTCTTGCACATTTTTGAGCGTGAGTATGACGCGCCCGGTGAAGTCGCGATCTGCGGTGACGACCATGCGCATATTCACAATGGTGGAACGGTGGACTTGCACGAAAAAATTCGGGTCGAGCTGATCGGCTAATTCCTTGAGCGAAATGCGAATCAGTTGCTCGCCGTCTGCGGTGTAAAGTGAGACGTATTTGTCCTGCGCTTGCAGGTGCGTGACCTCGTCGACCGGAACGATGCGCACGGTGTCACCGATGCCTGCGCGGAAGAATTTCAGATATAAAGCCTTGCCGTCGGTGCCGCCGCCGGCTAGGCGTTTGATCAGGTTGAGCGCACGGGTGAGTTCGCTGGCTTCGGCTTGCGGTTCTTGAGCGGCCAATCGCTTTTTCAGGCGCTCCACGGTTTCGGCAAGGCGCTGATCGTTGACCGGTTTGACCAGATAGTCCACCGCTTCGCGCTCGAACGCTTGCACGGCGTACTCGCTGTACGCGGTGACGAAAACGACGAGCGGGCCCGTTCCCGAACCCTTACCCGCCAGGCGCTCCGCCACTTGCAGCCCGGTGAGACCAGGCATGCGGATGTCAAGAAACAGGACGTCCGGCGCATGTTGATCTACAGCGTGAATCGCGGCGGGGCCATTGCCGACGACATCGACAACGCGCAGATCCGGCCACGTTCGCGCGAGCGCGTCTTTCAGCGCCAAAGCCAGATGCGCTTCGTCTTCTGCGATCAGCGCCGTGAAATTGAACATAAATTACCTTACGAAGTGCTAATAACTTATATCTGCAAGCGCCATTGCAATTGGGCTAGCCGCGCATTTTGACATTTATTGACTTTTGCAATTTATCGAATCTAGCCTTAGTACAGTGGTAGTTTCACGCAAAAGCTGTTGCGTCGGAGCAGGGACAAACAGGCTGATTTTTGTCCCCGTTGCCGGTTCCGCGAGTTGGTCAATCGTAAGTCTGGCTGCGTCGCCGTAAAGCGCTTTTAGCCTTGCGCGAACGTTCGCCAGCCCGCTACCGCTGCCGCCCGTATCCGTCGCCACGCCAAAACCCAGACCGGTGTCAGCGATCTCAATCCTGAGCGCGCCGTCGTCGACACGCGCCGATACCGTCACGTTGCCACCTTCAATCTTGGGCTCCAGCCCGTGCTTGATCGCGTTCTCGACAAGCGGCTGCAACAGCATCGATGACAGCGGCATCGCACGCACCGCATCAGACGCTTCAAGCGAATACCAAAGCCGTTCACCCATGCGGACGCGCAAAATTTCCAGATAATCCGCGATGATTTCGAGCTCATCACCGACGGTCGCATGCTCTCGCCGCGACGCGTCTAACGTGTGCCGCAGGTAGCCAATCAAGCGCTCGGTCATGTGCCTGGCGGTCTTTGGTTCGCGCTCAATCAGGCTGACGACGTTTGCGAGCGTGTTGTAGAGAAAGTGCGGCTCGACCTGGGCGCGTAGCGTCTTTAATTCTGCCGTCGCCCGTTCGCGATCAGCCCGGGCGACGGAGGCCTCAAGCTCAGCGCGTTCGCGTGCCTCTACTTCCCGCTTGCGGCTGGCTTCGACGGTCTCCCACAACGCCCAGCCAATGGCAATGGCGATGCAGGAAGCAAATACGAATTCGCGCCAGCCCTCGTTAAAGCGGAAGACGGTGCCGCGCGTGACAATTGCCAGCCCGAGGGAATAGCCGATGTAGATGCCGCCAACCGGAAGCAGCAGCCCAAGAAACGCAGGATGCATGATCCAGCGCGCCCAGCTCGCCCGCCTTCTTGCCAACGTAATAAAGAATTTATAGACGTAGTGCTGGGTGTAGCCAATAGACAGTGTCACCGTGGTGATATCGAAAATGCGCAGCCAGGTAAGGTGACCACCGAACGCGGCAATCGTGATGGAGATCATCGCCGCAATGACCGCACACATGATGCCAGTGAGGATCAAATTACGTAGCGTTGAAGCACGCCAGCGCCTGAAGAGTGGAATCACCTGCATCGGGTGATAGTCCGTGCCTGGGTTCAGGCGCGCTTCACGCTTGGCGTCCATTTTTAGCTTGTTGGGCTTAGGCAGCAAGGACAGATGTGCTCATCCGGTTCATGCCAAACAGTGTAGCCGCGCGTCCGGTGAACACGCCAGAGAGCGCGCCCAGAATCAGTGCCGGGGCGACCTGCCAAATCAGTTCGCCACGATACGAAGGATTGATGGCAAGCACAACGTTGATCACGTAGTTAAGCAGGAAAATCGCCAGCATCAACATCATGGGTACGACGCTGCCAGGCATGTGCAGGCGATCACCGTCTGCCTGATAGCGGGCGCCGGAGGTCGGTTGCCAGACAAAAAAAGTTACCGCGGCAAACGTGACCAGTGCTACGGCCCACGTCGCGAAGCCGACCGGACCGCGGCCTGCGGCCATCAGTCCAACAAATAAGAAGGCGACCGGCGCGATGAGCACTGAGTAGCGCTTGACGACGCGAGACTTTAGTTGCTGGCTGCCCAGATAAATTAGCGCTGCCAGAATGGCCCACACCCAGACTGGCGTGTTCCTCAAAATTTGGATTGCAAATTCACTCATCACTGACTCCGTCGCCTGCTGGTTTCGATGAGCGAATGTTTGCCTGCCTGAGCGCAGATTTCAGCGGCTTGCGACGAATGGCGCAAGCCCGGCGCGAGTGGCGCGATGTCGGAGCGAGCGGCAGAGGAACAAGGCAGCCTTGTGGATGAGGCTTCAGCCGCGATGGGTCTCGCGGAAGCTACTTCTTCGCACTAAACCGCTCCATCGCCGTCACGATTTCGGCGCGCGCGTCCGCCGCCTCAGTCCAGCCCATAACCTTGACGAACTTGCCAGGCTCCAGGTCCTTGTAATGTTCGAAGAAGTGCGTGATACGGTCAATTTCAATCGGTGGCAGGTCGCGAGGGCTTTGCACGTTACGGTAAATACTGGTCAATTTATCGACCGGCACAGCGAGAATTTTTTCGTCGCTTCCGGCCTCGTCCTGCATTTTGAGCATGCCGATCGGGCGGCAGCGCACCACCACGCCCGGCATCAGCGGCACTGGGGAGAGCACCAGCACGTCAGCCGGATCGCCGTCGCCGGAAAGGGTTTTCGGGATGTAGCCATAGTTACACGGGTAGTGCATCGCGGTCGACATGAACCGGTCGACAAAAATCGCGCCGCTTTCCTTATCCACCTCATACTTGATCGGTTCGCCGTTCATCGGGATTTCGATGACTACGTTGATGTCGTTTGGTGCATCGCGACCGGAGGAGAGTTTTTCGAAGCTCATGGCGTGTGTATCGCTCTTGGGTAGTTGGATATCAAGATTTTAGACGCCTGATGCTGGCTGGAAACTGACGTGCAGCCCGCGCCGTGCCTTCGTGGCCGATATAATCTTGTCTGAATAGCGCTTCTAAAAATTCGTTTTTCGGGATGAAGTGCGAGGCGTGGGGCGCGCAGCAACCGCAATGTACGCTTTGGTACATGAGCGCTTTTGGCAAATGCGCGAGCACTCCACAACGACGCAATTCGCCCGAAAAACGCATTTATAGGCGTGCCCTTTAGGGAAGCGGCGAATCAGGCTGCTAGCAGACTGTCGAGCCCACCGGCGCGATCCAGCGCGGACAAGTCGTCAAAGCCGCCCACATGAGTGTCGCCAATGTAGATCTGCGGCACTGTGCGGCGACCCGTCTTTTCCATCATGGCGATACGCTGTTCGGGTTGCAAGTCCACGCGGATTTTGTCGATGGCAGTGACCCCTTTTGCGCTGAGCAAGCGTTCAGCCTGAATGCAGTAAGGGCAGACGCCCGTGGAGTACATCAATACTTTGACCATGAAGCTCAAACCTTTTCAACAGGAAGGCCGGCTTCGGCCCAAGCCTTGAAACCGCCATTCAGATTGTAGAGTTGGGTGAAGCCTGCTGCTTTCAAGGCTCCGCCAGCCGTCATCGCGCGCTGACCGCGAGCGTCGTACACCACGAGCGGTTTGGACTTGTCCAGCGTGAGCGTGCCGGCACGCTCTTTCAACTGCGACAGTGGAACGTGAATCGCACCGATGATTTTTTTGCTGCCCAGATCACGCGCCTCGCGGATGTCGAGCACGGCGGCATCTTCACGATTCAACAGGTGCGTCAGGCGCACATTGCCGACCTCAGCCATGCCGGACGTGCGGCGCTGAATCAGCGGATAAAGCAGCATGACGCCCGACATGAACATGATCAGGACGAGCATCCAGTTGGTATAGAGAAATTGCATGGCTGGTTGGACTTTGCGAAAACTGAAGGCGAAATGCCCCGGAAGCCTAGAATTTTAGGTGTTTCGCTGCTATTTCCAGTGGTCGAGCCACGTTTTGCCTATTTCGATTGCCTTCATGTCCGCCTCAGTCAACTCTGCCACCGGCCCCGTCCGCCCGGTTGTCCTCGTCATCCTCGACGGCTTCGGCTATCGCGCAGCCGCCCCGGACAACGCGATTTCTCTGGCGAACAAGCCCGTTTGGGATGCGCTCTGGCGCGATTGTCCGCATGGGCTTATAGATGCGTCCGAGCAGTACGTCGGCCTGCCGAAGGGCCAATTCGGCAATTCCGAAGTCGGTCACCTTAATCTCGGCGCGGGCCGCGTCGTCTATCAAGATTTGACCCGTGTCGATCATGCGCTGGAAACCGGCGAGTTTCAAATTAACGCCGCGCTAGTCGCCGCATGCGACACCGCAAAGCACAATCACTCGACGCTGCACGTGCTCGGCCTGCTGTCGTCAGGTGGCGTGCATTCTCATGAGCGACACATTCATGCGATGGTACGCATGGCCGCAGCACGCGGCGTGATGCGTGTCGCCGTGCATGCCTTCCTTGATGGTCGCGATACCCCGCCGCGCAGCGCAGCCCGGTCTATCGAGGCAATGGAGGCAGTTTGTCGGGAGACCGGCGCGCACATTGCCACTGTCACCGGGCGTTTTTATGCAATGGATCGCGACCGTCGCTGGGAGCGCGTTGCGCCCGCCTATCACGCGCTCGTTGAGGCCACTTCTGATCACTTCGAATCCTCAGCAATGGCCGCGCTACAAGCCGCGTATGCGCGGAACGAGAACGACGAATTCGTCAAACCCACGGTCATAGGCCACGGCGCGCCCATGAAAGATGGTGATGTGGTCGTGTTTATGAACTTTCGTGCCGATCGCGCGCGCCAACTGACCACGGCCCTGACCGATGCGAGCTTCAATGGCTTCGAGCGACACATGCCAAAGCTCGCGAGCTTCACCTGTCTATCACATTACGGCGATGCGTACGCAGCGTTGCCCGTGGCGTTCAGCAACGACGCAATCGTGAACGATCTGGGCGCAGTGCTGGAAAGCAACGGACTCACGCAACTGCGCATCGCCGAGACCGAAAAATACGCTCATGTGACGTACTTTTTCTCGGGCGGGCGCGAGCAACCGTACGCGGGCGAGGACCGCATCATGGTGCCCTCTCCCAGGGTCGAAACCTACGACCTGCAACCCAAAATGAGCGCGCCTGAGGTCACACGCAATCTGGTCGCCGCCATTGAATCGAAAAAGTACGCGGCGATCATTTGCAACTACGCCAACGGCGACATGGTCGGCCACACCGGCATCCTGCCCGCTGCGATCAAGGCGGTGGAGGCGCTTGACGTCGCGCTCGCCCACGTGATTTTTGCGGCGAAGACTAGCGGCGCACAGGTGCTGATCACCGCCGATCATGGCAATTGCGAAAAGATGTTTGACGCCACCGTGCAGCAGGCGCACACACAGCACACGACCGACAAAGTGCCGCTCGTCTACGTCGGCCCGGACGCAGTCACGATTCGCGAAGGCGGCGCGCTACGCGACGTCGCGCCAACGCTGCTGGCCATGATGGGGCTCGCGAAACCAGTGGAGATGACCGGGTCAACGCTGGTAATGCAGGATTGCCCTGGCGCTAATAATCCTAATGCGGTCGCAAAAGATCGATCTACCGGGAGAAACCTGCACTAACACGACGTTGGCATTGCTATTTTTGCGATGCTTTCAAAGGTAACGCATGCGTCTCTCCTCTCTCCCTCAAAGCTCCCGGCATACTGCCCTCGTCACGTCTATCGTGGCACATTTACAGCCTACTAAATCCTTTTTCAAGGACGCAACCATGAACGGCCCGCTTCGTTTCTTGCAATGCGCTGCGAATCGCATGCTCGTCGTCGTATCCGTCGCAATGAGCGGCGCACTGGCGTCGCCGCTATCTGCGCAGACCAGCATCGACTTGCTGCCCGCTGAAATCACGGCGTATCAGGCGTTCACGGCGCGGGTGACGTTTGCGAAAGAGTATTGCATCAGCGATACCTACCCACTGTTGGGCGAGGTGGACTTCAACAACGGTGTTCTGTCCGTGGTCATCAGCCATCTCAAGCCGGGCACCTGTCGCCGCAGTTTCACTGTCGCGGTGCCGGGGTTACCGACGGCGGCAACCCAGTTACGGATTTCGGTCAGCGGGCGCAGCCCTATTGAACCGGCATTGCCAGCGGTGTTGCTTGAGTCCGTCGAGAAAATGATCACCGTGAATGACTTTGCAAGCCTAAATATTCGCGACTATTTCTGGACCGGACGAGCCGACTACTCGACCTATGTGAACGTCTATCAAATCCCGCAAGGATCGACCGACGGCCCGATCGTTTTGACGCCAACCCATGGATACCCACTGTCGCCGGCCTTCACGTGGCTCGAAGTTGGAACAGACTATCGGTCGACCTACACATTTCGATTTATGCGGTTTTTGGGGAAAAACGCGTCGATCCCTTCGGAGTTAACGCCACTTTTATTTGTGGAATATCCGGCACCGTATCGTGGCTACTATGCGAGTACCGATTTAGACACTGTCAACCGTCTTCGCCGAAAGTGGCATGGACTGCCGCCGATTTCAATCGACCCGGAGGCGCAAAGCACAGACCAGTTGGTCGGCCGGCTTGTGGCGGGCAGTTGCCCGGTAGCGATGACGCCTGTGTACGCAGCCTTTCATCCTGTCGGGGTTGGACACCGATACACCCAAAATGCGGTCACTTATCGACACCTGGTTAGCAATGGCTATGTCGGTGACGGCGCTGTCTGGTGCGCTCCGGCAAAAAGTTAAGAAGCCTGTTTCTACGTGCGGTGTTCACCGTGGGGACGATTCGGTTGCGAGGCACTATTGCGTCGTTTTCGGCACTGAGTTTGCGGCGCGTTTTCCGGCTGAACGAGCCATATAGCTTTTTTGCTAGATCGGCGTTTAATAGGGGTTAGACCACCGAATCGTATGAAGTCAATATACCAAGTTTTCGGCACCTAGCCTTAATGTGGATTGGCGTATGCACAAAAGCTGCCGGCAATAGCTCCGCAAATCCGCGGCACAACAACACGACCGCCGATTAGCTAGCATCCATAAATCGCCAGCTACCAGCCCCGCGCCATGCAATTCGCCGACCGCCTTCAAAACGTAGAAACCTCCGCCATTCGCGAGCTATTCAAGCTGCTGGGCAAGCCTGGCATCATCAGCTTCGCCGGTGGTTTCCCGGATCCGGCGCTTTTTGATGCAGAAGGCATCCGCATGGCGGCTGACGCAGTGCTCAACTCGAACCCCGGCCCGGTGTTGCAGTACGGCGCGACCGAAGGCTACGGACCGATGCGCGAACAGGCGGCCGCCTTCATGCGCAATAAGGGCGCGGCGGTCACGCCGGAGCAACTGATCATCACCACCGGCAGCCAGCAGGCGCTGGACCTCATTGGCAAAACGATGATCTCGCCAGGCGATAAAGTGATCGTCGAGGCGCCCACTTTTTTAGCCACAATTCAATGTTTCCGGCTGTATGGCGCCGACGTTCACACGGTTCCGATCGACGCTGACGGCGTGCAGGTCGACCGACTTGAAACGATGATCGACGAGATCAAGCCAAAGTTCGTCTATCTCATCCCGACCTTCGGCAACCCCAGCGGCGCCATGCTCTCGCTTGAACGGCGCAAACGCATTCTCGAAATCGCAGCGCGAACGGAGACATTGATCGTCGAAGACGATCCTTACGGCGAACTGTATTTCGGCACGCCACCGCCACCTTCGATGCTCGCGCTCTCCGACAGCGTTCCCGGCAGCCGTGACTGGCTGGCGCACTGCGGCAGCATGAGCAAAATCCTCTCGCCTGGCCTGCGCGTAGGCTGGATGATCGCGCCGCCCGCACTGCTCGCCAACGCAACGATGTGCAAACAATTTAGTGACGCGCACACCAGCAATTTGACGCAGGCCACGGCCGCGCACTACCTCACGATGGGCCGTCTGGAGACCGCGCTCAACGTCGTGCGCACAACCTACGCCGAGCGCGCCCGCGTGATGGGCGAATGCCTGCGTCGTGAGCTCGGCAATGCCATCGAATTTAACCAGCCTCATGGCGGCATGTTCTTCTGGGCCAAACTAACGGAAGGACGCAACGCGAACGAATTTGCGAAGCGTGCCATCGAAAAACTCGTGGCTTTTGTCCCCGGCGCGCCGTTCTTTGCGCGCGATCCTGATTTGTCCACGTTGCGCCTGTCATTCGCGACAGCGGATGTAGCGAAGATAGAGGAAGGCGTCGCGCGATTAGGTCAGGCATTGTGAAGCAGCGCCCGCTTTTCGCCGAGGATGCTGTTCGCGACCGGTCGAATGTACTCGCGCTGACGCTGGGCATTGTCGGCAGTTCGAGCACACTCAGCAAAGCGCAAAAGCAATTTAACCGACTGATTGCAAAGATCGCGGGGCAACGGCAAGAGCTTGCCACCTGGAACGCGTTCATACCAGTTTACCGGGATCGGTTTACTGCTGAAATTACACCCTTGAATGCGACTTTGCGCGCGCATCGTATCGCGCTGGTTGAGCTTCTTGATCGGGCGTTGGACGGCAAAGGACTGAACAAAACGCAACGCGAAAAAGCCGAAACATTGTTGCTGGATGAGCTGTCGGATATTCTCGACGATGGCAACGAGCCTGAGATGATTCGCCTTTACGATAAGCACAGCGACGTGAGCTTTGGAGAAGAGCAGCAAGCGGGTGCGGACTTCATGCGCGAGATGGCAGCCAGCGCATTTGGCGTTGAGATTGATGACAACGACGCGCCGGTCACGCCAGAGGAAATGGCGGCGCACGTTAGCGAAAAATTGCGCGTCGCGCACGAAGCTAGTGCAGCAGAGGCCACCACCGATTCGAGCGCGGATGAACCTCCGTCCAAGCGAAAAAAGAGTGCCAAAGCCCTCGCCCGGGAAGCCGTGCACGCGAAAGTGACGGAGGGTGCCACCCGCTCGATCCGCGAGGTGTATCGCAAACTGGTGAGCGAGTTGCATCCTGACCGCGAACCCGACCCGAGCGAACGCAAACGAAAAACCGAACTCATGCAACGTGTCAACGTCGCCTACGCAGCGGGGGATTTGCTGGCACTTCTTGAGCTGCAATTAAGCATTGAGCAAATCAATCCGGAAGCATTGGCCAATATGGCTGAAGAGCGTCTGGCGCATTTCAATCGGGTGCTCAAAGACCAGTCCGAGCGACTACAGGATGAGCTGTTCGACATCACCGAACCGTTCGTCATGGAATTGGATCATGCACCGCACACGCTTACCCCGGATGTCGTGCAGCACGGCCTCGATGCCGATATTCGCAATTTGCAACATGCGATCAAGTCGATTCAAAAAGACCTCGTTCTGATTGAAGATATTCAGCAACTGAAAGCCGTGCTGAAACGCTTGCGCATCCGGCGCGATGACAACAACGATTATCTTGACGCGCCTGATGACATCATGTTTTATTACCCTGCCTCAGCGCGACCCGCTCCGCGCAAACGCAGCTAGCGCAGTCGTCGTTGTCGCGAAAAGCGCATGAGTGCGGCGAGGCTTGCTCCGCTGCGGTCGAGGCGTGCTGGAGTCAAAGCTGACACCGCCTGGTGTCGCTGTCCTACATACGCCGAAGTGCTGACTTCACATAATCCATCCACACGGCTTTGCAGTCCAACTTTGGTGTTTGACCCAGCCTCGCCATCAAACATTTACTCAAAGGAAACACGCATGAAACAGAACACTCTATCCCTGATCAGCGTCGCCGCTGCAGCACTATTCTCCGCAGGCATTCACGCTGAAAGCGCGAACTCCAACTTACCGTTTGAATTTCATAGCTTTATGAGCAGCAAAGCGCCGGTCGACACGATGGTAAGCAAAGAGCAGTACATGAAAGAGATGGAAAATCGCTGGAACATGGCGGACAAAAAAATGGGATCCAACGCCGGTAAAGGCTGGGTAAGCCACCGCGCGCTTATGGACGCGATGAAAGACACGTCATTAGCCAAAGGCGGCGCACAGTAAAACAGTAAAGCGCGCCACGGCGAAAGTGTTTAGCGTTCAATTCAAGCGCGCAAACGACTCTGCCTGCGCCTTGCTCCAGTAGTACGCAAACACCTTGTGCTCAGCGGTGTCGTTGAGCAATTCGCCAGGTCGCAGGAATTTGTAGAGCCCTGCCAGCGACGCTACTTCGGTAGAGCTGATGCGACGAATGATGTGCTCGGGTTTCAGATCTTGCGGATGCATCAGACCCGCCGCCGCAACCAGTTCTGAGAGCGCATGCAATGTGCTTTGATGAAACTGGCGCACGCGGTCGGCTTTGCTCGGCACCACGAGCGCACGCTGCCGCAGAGCGTCCTGCGTGGTGACGCCTGTAGGGCAGGTGCCGGTGTGACAGGTTTGCGCCTGGATACAGCCGAGCGCGAACATGAATCCTCGCGCGGAGTTGCACCAGTCAGCGCCCATCGCCATCGTTTTTGCAATATCGAAAGCAGTGATGATTTTTCCACTGGCGCCCACTTTAATACGCTCACGAAGACCGACGCCGACCAGCGTATTGTGAACCAGCATCAGTGCTTCGCGAAGCGGTACGCCGACGTGATCGGTGAACTCAACTGGCGCAGCTCCGGTGCCGCCTTCTGAGCCATCAACGACGATGAAATCCGGCGTGATTCCGGTCTTGACCATCGCTTTGGCAATCGCGAAAAATTCCCAGGGATGGCCGATGGCGAGCTTCATTCCAGCTGGTTTTCCACCGGAAAGTTCACGCATTTTTGCGATGAATTCCAGCATCTCGATGGGCGTGGTGAACACGTTGTGTTTCGCCGGTGAAACGCAATCAACGCCCGCCAGTACGCCGCGCGCCTCAGCAATTTCTGGCGTGACTTTGGCGCCAGGCAATAACCCCCCGTGCCCCGGTTTTGCGCCTTGCGACAGCTTAAGTTCCACCATTTTTACCTGCGGATCCTGTGCCTGATCGGCAAATCGTGTGGCGTCAAATTTGCCATCAGCGGTGCGGCATCCAAAATAGCCGCTGCCCAGTTCCCAGATCAGATCACCGCCATGTTCACGGTGATAGCGCGAGATAGAACCCTCACCGGTGTCGTGGGCGAAGCCACCTGTTTTCGCTCCGAGATTGAGCGCACGTATTGCGTTGGCAGACAGTGCGCCAAAGCTCATCGCGGAGACGTTGAACACCGACGCTGAATACGGCTTTGCCGCGCTCCCACCAATGATCACGCGAAAGTCTGACGTGGCTACCAACGTTGGAGAAATCGAGTGGTTCATCCATTCGTAACCTGCTTCGTACACGTCGAGTTGGGTACCGAACGGGCGTTTGTCGGAGTCCTTTTTTGCGCGCTGATACACCAGTGAGCGCGATGCGCGCGAGAACGGGAAAGCCTCGTTTTCGCTTTCGATAAAGTATTGCCGAATCTCGGGGCGGATGTATTCGAAAAGAAAACGAAAATGCGCGAGGATCGGGTAATTACGCCGGATCGCCTGCTTCGTTTGTGTGACGTCACGCAGACCGACCAGTGAGAGCACGCCGCTGATCGCCATTACCCCATAAGTCACCCACCCCACGTCAAAGTGGCCAACAAATGCGAAGGCCAGACTCGCCACAAACGCGAGAAGCACAGCAACGAGGGTGAAGTAACGAGAGGGCATGGTGGCCGATCACATTTTGAGTGAGCCCGGTGGCGGCCTATCCGCTCCTACAAGGCAAGCAACCCGAAATCTACCTTTGAAGGGATATCCGGCGCAACCAGCATCGTACGTTTGTCGCAATTGATGATGACGCCAAAGATACTTTCCACCCGCAGCTCCGGCGGCAAAGCCATATCGGGCGAGCGGCAAATAGCCCCGTATTTCGCGCTCTGTCCAGGGCTGGCGGTGCCTGCTTCGGAGGTTCCAGATTCGTCACGCAGCAACACCGCGAGATCGCCGTCGTCAATCTGATCAGGCCAGTTAGTGATATGCGTGTCGGCGCATTGCAGGCGTGGCTCGGTGGTGAGCATTTGCGCGAGCGGTGCCTGCTTTTCCGCCAGTCGGACATCGCAGAAATGATTGGTGTGCGCGACAACGCCCTGATCGGGCAGGATCGCTGCGGCACCGCTGGGACTGTATTCCAGCGAACAGACGTTCCCCGTCGCATCGCCCAGAATTGCGTTGGATGACGCGGCAAAGGCGAGCGATTTTGCGAGCAAAACGACAGCGTCGACGCTCGCACAATCGAGCGCCATACGCTGAAAAATATGTACCGGAATTCCAGGCTGTTCGCGGTCGTTGGTTGCGCGCAAAATGTTGAGCCCGGCGGCAACGCCGTGATCATTGACGCCAATCTTCGCCAAAATACCGGCTTCAGTCAGTGTTAGAAACGAGGGCCACGGAGCATCTCGCAGCACCCGTAGCGCCAGTACATTGCTGCGCTGAAAGCCAATCCAGTCCCAGTTCTGCGCAACCCGAGTGTTGCCGTCGGCGCAGCGCGAGCCGGCGACAGCCACACCGGTGCATTCACCGATGGCGAAAATTCCAAGCGCCGTGTTTTTCCGGCGTGCGGCGTCGCTGTTGGTGGTCTCCATACCGAGAAAGGTCGGCGGCAAAATCTCGGTGCGGCAATTGAGCGCGAGAATTTCATTCACGCTGAAGCCACTGCCCATTGCAATGCCCTCAATCTCTTCGAGCATGCCGCCACCACAGCCGGCAATAATGTCCAGATATTCTGCGGCACGCGTCTGTGCCTCAAGCCAGTCGATGCCGCAGCTTGCAAACAGCGACGCATAGCAACGAACCGATCCGGCAACCTGCGCTCGCGCGAGTTGCCCATGCATCGTGCCGCGCTGGAAGGGAGTGCCGGTGAGTTCAAGAACAGGAAACATTGCATTCGATTGTATGTTTTGACGCCGTAAACTACCCGAATGAAAAATATTCTCGTTACCGGGGCGACGCGCGGCATTGGCTACGCGACGGCGAAACGGCTACTGGCTCGCGGCGAACGCGTTTTCGCGCTGGGACGTGATTTTTCTGCGTTTGATCTTGATGACGCGAACTGCGAACGTGTGGTTTTCGACTTGCGTAACGTCGATGACATCGAAGCGATGTGTGCCCGATTTCCCGAGATCGATGTGCTTGTCAACAACGCCGCGATGCTTACCTCGCAACCGTTTGCCAGCTACACGCCGAAAGACCGTCGCGATGTGATCACCACGAACATCGAAGCGCCAGCGGAACTGATTCGCTGCCTGGCACCCAAAATGGCGGGGCGAACGAGAGTTGCTGGCATCTGTGGGCGCGTCATCAACATCGCATCGGTCGCGGGATTTGGCGGCCATCCGGATGTCTGGTACGGTGCCAGCAAGGGAGCCATTCTCAACCTCACAAAGAGCCTTGCCAAGCTCTATGGGCCTCAGGGCGTAATGATCAACGCGGTGGCGCCGGGGCCAACCAAAACTGGCATGTTTGATCAGTTGCCGCAGTCGCGCAAGGACGAATTCAATCGACTTGTGTTCGCCGGACGCTTCGCCGAACCCGACGAAATCGCCAAAGTGATCGAATGGCTGGCATTAGATGCACCGGAGTACGTGAACGGTTCGTGCGTTGATGCGGCAAGCGGCGGGTATTTGCGTTAGCCACGTCCGAGGTGCTGACGAATAAACTACGCCTGCAACTGCAACGAGGCGAGCCGCCTGTAGAGCGGCGAGTTGGACATCAACTCCGCATGGGTGCCCTGCGCCAGGACGCGGCCGTCATCAATGACGACGATGCGATCAGCGCTTTGCACCGTCGAGAGCCGGTGCGCGATGACAAGCGTGGTGTGCCTTCGTGCGAGGCGCTCGATGGCGTCGGTCACCAGCACTTCGCTTTCGGCGTCGAGCGAACTTGTCGCCTCATCCAGTAAAAGCACCGGGCGGTCGGCGAGAATGGCCCGTGCGATGGCGACACGCTGGCGTTGACCGCCGGACAGCCGTACGCCCCGCTCACCGAGTTCGGTCTCCAGACCTTTTGGAAGCGCCATTGCGAATTCCGTGACGTGTGCGGCATCGCACGCCGCAAGCACATCGGCGTCGCTAGCGTTGAGATTGCCGTAACGCACGTTTTCGGCGACGCTGCCGGAAAAGATCACGGGTTCCTGCGACACCAATGCGAAACGCTCACGCAACGCGGCGAGATCGGCCGACTTCACGTCAACGCCATCGACGCGAATCACTCCCTGTTTCGGATCATAGAAACGCAGCAGAAGCTGAAACACGGTGCTCTTGCCCGCGCCGCTCGGCCCGACCAGTGCGACGACCTCCCCGGGTTTCACGACAAGTGAAAAATCCTTCAACGCTTCGGAATCAGGGCGCGTCGGATAGCTGAACGTAACGTTTTCAAAGGCGATTTCACCCTGCGCCACTGGCATCGCGACAGCGCTCAACGGGGCCGCAATTTCAGTGTTTGTTGCTAGTAATTCACGAATTCGCTCGCTGGCCCCCGTTGCGCGCTTCAACTGCCCGAACACCTCGGCAATCGCACCGACCGAACCCGCCACCATCACCGCATAAAACATGAACGCCGAAAGCTCGCCTGCCGTCATCTTGCCCGCGAGCACGTCGTGCCCACCGGCCCACAGAATCACCGAAACGCAGACAAACGCGAGCACAATCACGATGGCGGATAAAGTGGCGCTGGTTCGCTCTCGCAGCGCGGCGTTATCGAACAGCGAATTGATGCGATCAGAGAAGCGCTTTTGCTCAAAGCTTTCGCGCGCATACGCCTGCACCGTGCGAACTGCGTGAATGGTCTCGTCGGCCCGGGCCATCGAATCAGCCAGTCGATCCTGACTCACCTTGGCGAGCTTTTGCACCTTGCGCCCAAGAAAAACCACAGGTGCAATGACAATTGGAACACCGATCAGCACATATACCAGCAGCTTCGGTGCGGTGATCGCGAGCATCACGAGCCCACCCGCGACCATCACCAGATTGCGCAACGCCCAGGAAAACGCGTTGGTCACGACGCCCTCGAGCACCTGGGTGTCGTTCGACAAACGTGAAAGCACATCGCCGACGCGTTCCCGCTCAAAAAAAGCGGGGGAGAGCGTCAGCAGATGGGCATAGACGCGTTGCCGAATGTCATTCACAACCCGGTTATTGACCCACGAAATATTCGAGAAGCGGATGTATACGCCAATGCCTTGTGCCAAAGCGAGGCTCACCATGATGAGCAGGATTTTGTCCAGTTCACCGGTACTGCCCGCCGCAAAACCTTTGTCAATGACTCGCTTCAGCCCCTCGCCAATCGCGAGCACCGACGCCGCTGCCAGGGCCAGCCCAAACATTGCTATCGCAATTCGGCGCCAATACGGACGGACGAAGGGCCAAATGAATTGGATAACAGCGAAGCGAGCGTTCATCGAAATAATTTAGGATCGAATCGAGCAAAAGAAAGGGCCAAGAAAAAAATTGTTTCAATGAATAACCGCTTCTGTCATTCAATGAAATGACGCGCAAAAGTGTTGAACTTTTCGCAACCGCCCACATCTTATTCACTGTGGCAAGACGATGCGTGGTTGAACCCTCTACCCTGCGTCGTTATCCTCCCTCGACGGGCTTCCCCCGGTCCGTTCGTGGTGACGTTTAGGGCGACCTTTCCTCCGATGGGTCGCCCTTTTTTCTTTTTGTCTTTCTTCACTTCGGATGCAATTTCAGAGTTGACTTCGAAGCGCTAACGCAACCCCTACAGCCCTGCCATTGAGCGTTCGCGCAGCTTGCCGTTCGCAAGGGCGTTATTTCAGTACAGAACTAGCTGCTTCCGGGCACCAAATGAGCTGATGATCGTCTACTATGGCGCAAGCGACGTGACACAGTTGTTTTTCACGCCGTAAAAAGGCATTTCAAGGAAATATGATGAGCGGAAAGTGGCAAAAAGTAACGTGGGTGGGCGCGGGTGCGACCATCGGTATCGCGCTCTCCCTAGCGCTCAATGTCACTGCTAACCGCGACGCCAAATCCGCGATTCCGGTCGATGAATTGCGCACTTTCTCGGAAGTGTTTGCGCGTATCAAAAACGATTACGTAGAACCGGTCAGCGACAAGAAACTGATTGAGCAGGCCATCGGCGGCATGGTATCGAGCCTCGACCCGCATTCCACCTTCCTTGATGAAAATGCATTTAAGGATTTGCGCACGACCACCACCGGTAAGTTCGGTGGCGTCGGCATTGAAATCGGCACCGAAGACGGCTTTATCAAGGTGATTTCACCGATTGACGAGACGCCTGCTGCCAAAGCGGGCATTCGTGCGGGCGACCTGATCACCAAAGTTGACGGCGAATCCACGCGCGGACTGACGACCACCAAAGCGGTCGACATGATGCGTGGTAATCCCGGCACCAAAGTACGGCTCGAAGTTTTCCGCAAGGAAGACCGTAGCACGCAGACCTTCGCGCTGGTGCGTGAGCAGATCAAGATTCAGGGCGTGAAAGCCAAGATGGTCGAGCCGGGTATTTCGTTCATTCGTGTCCGTACGTTCAACGAAACCACGGTAGCCGACGTGGCCAAAGCGCTGACCGAGCAGAACGTCCAGACGCCGCTCAAAGGCATCGTGCTTGATCTGCGCAACAACCCTGGCGGGTTGCTCGATGCCGCAGTTGGCCTGTCCGCAATGTTCCTGCCGAAAGATGCCCTCGTCGTCTACACCGAAGGGCGCATGGAAGGCAGCAAAACACGCTACATAGCTAGCAAGGAATACTACTCGCGCCGCGGCGGCGATCCACTGGCGAATGCGCCCGAAATACTTAAAACAGTGCCGCTCGTAGTGCTCACCAACGGCGCAGCAGCCTCGGCTTCAGAGATCGTGGCCGGTGCGTTGCAGGATCACAAGCGCGCCACCGTAATGGGCACCACGACGTTTGGCAAAGGCTCGGTACAGAACATCATTCCGCTGTCGCAAACTTCGGGTGTCAAACTCACCACCTCGCGCTACTTCACGCCGAACGGTCGCTCGATTCAGGGCACCGGCATTGAGCCGGATGTGCTTATCGAACAGCTAACCTGGGACGGCGTGCAATCACCGAAGCTGCAACGCGAAAAAGATCTGTCGCGTCATCTGGTCGGCAAAGACGAGAAAAAAGAAGCGTCGGCCGATGAGGATTTGTCGGAGGATGCGCAGGAAGCCAAGCTCATTAAAGTCCGCGAGGATGGCAAAAAGCTCAAAGGCTTTGACTGGGGCAACGAGAAAGATTTTCTTTACTCGCAAGCCTTGAACAAAGTGAAGGGCCTGCCGGTGGTGCGCTCAACCGTTGAGGCTGCGGGCACGACTGCGAAAGTGGCCGTTCCCGCCGCTGCACCGACGAAGTAGTTCGTTTTTCTGTCGGTGACGACTAGCGCTGAACTGAACGATGAAGCGCTGCTGCGCTACTCACGCCACATCCTGCTCGACGAGTGGGGCGTGGCGGGTCAGGAGCGCCTCGCCAATGCCCACGCGCTGATTATCGGAGCCGGTGGTCTCGGCTGTCCCGCCGCGTTGTTTCTCGCCTCAGCGGGCGTCGGCACGCTCACCATCGCTGATCACGACCGCGTTGATCTCACCAATCTACAGCGGCAAATCGCGCATGAAACGGCGAGCGTCGGAGAGTTGAAAGTCGAATCGCTGAAGCGGCGATTGAGCGCGATCAATCCTTTGGTGAACGTGGTAACCATTGCGGAAAATCTTGAAGGCGCCGCCTTACGGCATGCTGTGGACGCCGCTGACGTCGTTCTCGACTGCACCGACCGCTTCGCCACGCGCCACGCGATCAACCGCGCCTGCGTCAAAGCAAAGAAACCGCTGGTTTCCGGTGCCGCGATTCGTTTTGACGGACAGGTCAGCGTGTTCGACCCGCGCGTTGAATCCTCGCCCTGTTATCACTGTGTCTACCCGGAGACGAAAGATTTTGAAGAAACGGCCTGCGCCGAAATGGGTGTTTTCGCGCCGCTGGTTGGCATCGTCGGTAGTCTTCAGGCGGCGGAAGCGTTGAAACTGCTCGTCAATATAGACGGCGCAGAAACGCTGTGTGGGCGCTTGCTCACAATCGATGCAAGGATGATGGAAGTAAGGACGTTGCGCGTGAAACGCGACGTTTATTGCTCTGTTTGCAGCATCTAGCGAACATTACATTCCTGATACAACTTTTGTCTGGAACCATCATTTTATATGGGCTTGAGCCAATAAATAGCATAATGTCGATATAAATGAATATGCAACGCTAAGCCGCTTTAAATAAGGCTTTCATAAAAAAGATGTAATCCAAGAAAACAGGGGCAAACACTAAAAATCAACCCGCGTCATCGCACTGCGTTGCACCAGAATGCCGCCCGGAAATCCGTTTAACCAATGCTCAATCATCAATTCCTTGCTGGTTAGCGCGATCACGCGCAACGTGCCAATCGGCTTGCCGGTAAATCCTGGCATCGGACACGCCGACGTTGAGCAGTCCGGATTCGCTGCGGACTGATATTCATAGATATCGGCTTCGTACACATTCGACGTCGTGGTCTGTCGACTGCTGTGGAAGAGATTCCAGCGAGGCTGGCCGTCGCGTGCAAACAGATTCCATGATCCGATCAACGCCGCAGGTTGCACCACGCTGTGCGTGATCATCAGGATTGAGCCAACGAGCGGTGCATCGAACCAAGTGCCGGATAAATTGGCGCCGACTCCGCTGGCTTCGGCAACCCCCAGCATGCCGGTTGCAGCGACGCGTCCGCTTGCCTGCAGCAGATTGATGTGCAGCACGCCGGGTGACTTCGGCGTGTAATCAAGCTCTACGCGAAATGGCGTCAACGCCTGCGTGCAGGCTACCAGCGTGAATATCTCGTTGAGTCGAAGCGTGAGCGTTCGCGGAGCGGTCTGCGTTTCTGAGACGATGGTCGCGCCAGTCGGCGCACAGCCGTTCGGCCATACGCCGTACAGCGAGATGCGGCGCGGCGTGTTCGCCGCCGCAGTCAGTGGCACAACGTCAATTGAGCCGGGCGTCACATCCTGGGCCTGAACCGGCGCTCCCACCCCGGTGAGCGACAGCAGAAACAGTGCTGCGAGCGCACCGGCACGGCGGGCGAGGGTGATCGATTGGCTAGCGCGTCGTTGCATCCAGATGTGAAACATTTGCAGGGCTCCGTGTGAACGTAAATGCATAAAAATCAGGGCGGCGCAGCCGCGTCTCGTCATTGTGCGGCTAAAACGGACCGCCCGCCGAACACATTACCCATCCCGCGCAGTTTGCGGGGTTGACGTAAATGTTTCGTGGCTGCTGTGCGCCGCTGTAGCCGTTCGGAAAAAAGATCAATTCGCCTGCGTAAATAAAATTAAGCTGGCCTTCTGCATTGGCCTGGCATACGAGTGCCGCGCCGGGGCTCACGTTTGCTAGAGCCTTGTAAGAAAAAGCTACGCTCTGCGCGCTGTCTTTCACGTAAATATTTCGGCTGCCGTCATTTAAGTAAAAGCCGGTCGCGAATTTGAAGCCGCGCTGCCCTTGAGCATTGGCTTGCGCCACGAAATCGTCGGCAGACACGTTGACATCGGTCGACGGATGCAGTTCGTATTGGTAGCGCGCTTCGCTGGTGTCCTTGCCATAAATGGCGACGGTGTTGCCCCCAATGAAATACGTAAACACAAAATAGAAACCGCTCGCGCCACGATCATTGGCGTGGTACAAAAATCCGCTGCTAGTGCTGGGCGCGGTTGGCAGTTCGTAGCTGTAGGCCAGGCTGGTGGCGGTGTTGTCGCGCGCGTAATAGGTGCCCGACGTAAGAAAACTGTCGAAGCGATAACTGCGCGCGCCCATGCCGTTCAGCTGCACCAGCAGATCACTCGCCGTGCTTGCTGTGTCCTGCGACGTATATGAAAAACTGGTGTTCTGATCCTTCACGTACAAATTCACAAACTCGGCACCCACCAGCAGGCCGCTGATGTATTGAAATCCGCGCGCGCCCTGCGCATTCATCTGCGCGATCAGTGCGGATCGTTCGGTGACGTAGGTGAGCGCTTCGTACAGCGGCTTGCGCGCGCCGAAGGCAGCGGGACAGCCCGCAGCGATGAATGCAATCACCTTGTCTGTGCTGTCGCGCGAAGCCGTGCCCAGATTGAGCCCGTGGGTGAGCGCTGGGCCTCGGTAGCCCGCGACGTAGCGGGCTATGATGGTGCTGTCTACAGTCGTGATCTGTGCGTCACCGTTCATGTCGAGTGGGCCGCGCAGGTTGTCCAGCTCACGTTTGACTGTTGCCGGATCGGCGTTCGCAAACCGGGTGCCGGCCACCAGTGACGGGCCGGTCAGCGCTGCCGCGTAACGCGCCATGACGAGGCCGTCATTGGTCAGATCCCAATTGCCATCGGTGAACGGACAGGCGCCGAGAACAGGCGTTGCGGCACCGATTGCCACAGCGCAGCAGGCCGTTGCCAGTGCGCGTCGATAAGGTGAGCTTTTGCGTTTGATCATTGATTTAAATCTCACCAACTGGGGGCGTCTTTTTTGCGCTGCGAATCCGCCGCCGCGATGACCAACAGGCAGAGCAGAAGGCAAACGCTGTACTCGCTGCCACCGGTGCCGTGTTCGCCGACAAACCAGCCAAGTTTTGCGTGGATCAGAACGATGCCACCTACAGCGATGCTCGCCAGCGCCGCGGCCATGCAGCGCACACTGACGCCCAGGATCATCAGCGTGCCCGCGACGATTTCAACGACGGTGATGGCCCACACCACGATCAACGGTTGCGGAAATCCGAGCGAACCGAGAAAGCCTGCAAACTGGTGAATGGTGCCGTTGATGATCCTGACCACGGCGTGTGCCATGAACAAGAGCGGCGCGGCAACACGCAACACGATAAGGCTTGATTGCAGCGAGATGAAGGACGGTGTGATCATGGCGAATGGGAAAACTGAGTGATTGCGATGGCGCAAAACGGTAATTTGGCTGGAAGACCTTGCTGTGATCGCTGCGGGTCGGTCTTACCAACAAGGCTTAACTCCCGCTTGTTAACAAAAGGAGCGTGCGTCACTGGGTCTGAAGGCGATGCCGCAGCGCATATTCCGGGCGTCAGATCATAAGGAGAATTTAACTTACAGCGTAAGTCTAGCATTAAGCTTACGGCGTAAGGTGCGCGGACGCGTTAACCTTCCGCATGAGCCGCCATCAGCCCGTGAAGTCCATCAAAAACAGCAAAGATCCGCGCGCCGAACGTGCCACCCGCACCCCGCGCACCGCGCTCACACGAGAACGCATCGAGATTGAAGCGCTGGCGCTGATTGACGCGCAGGGCATTGAGGCGTTCAGCACCAGAAAACTCGGCGAGCGGCTCGGTTGCGAGGCGATGAGCATTTATCACCACTATCCGAGCAAGGCGCACATCCTCGACGCGCTGGTGGACCGCGTGCTCGGCGGCATGCCGATTCCGGACAAGACGCTACGACCTGCTGAGCGGCTGCGGCAATTTGCGCAAGGCTGGCGGCGCGTGGCGCTGCAGCATCCGCGCTTCTATTTGTGGCTGTCGCTGCACCAGTGGAATTCGACGGTCGGCGTTAACTTCATAAATGAAATGCTGACCTGCTTCACCGATGCTGGCCTGTCGCCAGAGACGGCAGCGCGCGGCTTTCGCATGCTCGGCTATTACGTTCAGGGCGCAACGCTCGACGAAAGCAGCGGCTACGCGCAGGGCCACTCGTCGTTGTCGCCCATGTCCGCAGATACGGTCGAGCGTGACTACCCGCTGGTAGCAAACGCCCGCAAATACTCAGCGCCAGTGCACTTCGACCACACCTTCGATCTAGGCTGGGATGCGCTGGTGCGGGCGCTGGGGCTGGAGTAGAACGCGGCGTGGTGCGAGGCAACGCACAACTATTATCTGAAAAATAGCTTTTTACGGGAATCCTTGCTTTGCTTGAGCTCATACAGACAAATGGGTGTAAATCGACATGCGTCGATATGGGCTATACGCCCATAGGCAATGGGGCTTTCACCTAAAAGCTGTACCGCGGGCTTGAAGACGTTTCGCCAACGCTGGAGCACCTCCACGTCATGCGTCGGAACCGCAAGCGTTCCGACCTACGCGGGCCGCTTTGAAGCTACGCTGGCTTATAACCACGTAAACATTATGCGCCGCGACACGGCAACAACTGCGCCTGTCGCGTCAAACCAAAGGCTGGTAACGCAGGTCTGCTCAGGACTGAAAATGCCGTTCGTGATCTTAGGCTCAAGATACGAAATGCGGCTTGTCGCGGAATCAGGGATGGAGAGTTTGGAAGCAGACATATTCCGCGCATCACCAACGGAGTCTTGAGAATACTTGACACCTTGAGCGTCAAGCATTTGAGACGTCTTTTGTGAGGTTGGGCCAACCGCTAGCGTGTAAGGGGCTTCGCACGCTCGGTGTCCAGAGGGCTGCATGACAAAGATGCATATTCCGATGATGATAATCGCGAGGAGCAGCCAATCTAATCGGCTAAATGCTCGCGGCCATTTCAGGATATTCGTCAAAATCGAAGCGCAATTACTGAGTGGCGAGCCTCACCCCACCACCCCATCCGCCTGCTTATCCGCATGGTACGAGCTGCGCACCATTGCGCCGACTGCCGCATGTTTGAAGCCCATCGCGTAGGCCTCGC
>JAYUWL010000210.1:0-3780 GCA_043753585.1 Burkholderiales bacterium | reverse complement strand
GGTGCCGTGCTCGGTGGGCTTGAAGAAAATGTGGTTCAGCAGCATGCCGTGGTTGGTCATGCGTTTGAACGGCTCATCGAATTTGAGCAAACCCATGTCACGCATCGCCTTCGTCCAGAAGCGCGCGTAAAGCAAATGCAGCACCGCGTGCTCAATACCGCCGATGTACTGATCCATCGGCATCCAGTAATCGTTGCGCGCGTCGACCATGGCCGGTTTGCCATCAATGGTCGCGCCTGGCGACGCATAGCGCATGTAATACCAGGCGCTGTCGACGAAGGTATCCATGGTGTCGGTCTCGCGTCGCGCGGGTTTGCCACACTTCGGACACGAGCATTTCAGAAAGGCTTCGTCGTGCTTGAGAGGACTGCCGCTGCCATCGGGAATGTGATGCTCGGGCAACACGACCGGCAAGTCTTTTTCCGGCACCGGCACCACGCCGCAATCGTCGCAGTGGATCACCGGAATCGGGGTGCCCCAATAGCGCTGACGCGAGATGCCCCAGTCGCGCAGGCGGAAGGTGGTTTTCTTTTCGCCGAGGCCTTTGGCGAAGAGGTCACTTGCTACCGCGTCGACGGCTGCTTTGTGGTTGAGGCCGTTGTACTTGCCGGAATTGACGCTGACGGCGAACTGCTTGTCGCCGTACCAGTCTTGCCAAGCCAACTCACTGAACATAAGTTTGTTGCCGCTGGCGTCGGTGAAAAAAGCGTCTGTGCGGAAAGTCTTTTCAGTGTCGAGATTGCCTGCGTACTGCTCGCGAGCAATCTCAATTTTGTTCTCAAAGGCGTAGCCATCTTTCACGATAGCTTGCCGAATCGCTAACCCATACTTCTTCGCAAACGCAAAATCACGCTCATCATGCGCCGGCACACCCATCACCGCGCCGTCGCCGTAGGTGATGAGCACGTAGTTGCCGACCCAAATCTCAATCTGCTCGCCGGTGAGCGGATGCGTGACGAACAGGTTGGTTGGTTCCCCGAGCTTCTCTTTAAGGGCGAGTTCCGCCTCGGTCGTGCCGCCAAGCTTCAGTGCGTGAATTTTCGGCGCGAGTGCAGGATTCAACTCGCCCGCGCGCACGGCGAGCGGATGTTCCGGCGCAACCGCGACGAACGTGACGCCCATGATGGTGTCGGCGCGCGTGGTGAACACGTACATCTTGCCGTCCTGAATCGGCTGACCTGCGGCGTCCTTGATGTCGTGCGGGAACGCAAACCGCACGCCCTCCGATTTGCCAATCCAGTTTTCCTGAATGGTGCGCAGGCGATCCGACCAGCCCGGCAACTTGTGTAGCGTCGCGTCGAGCAACTCGTCGGCGTACTTCGTGATGTTCATGTAGTAGCCGGGGATCTCACGCTTTTCCACCAGCGCGCCCGAACGCCAGCCGCGCCCGTCGATCACCTGCTCATTGGCAAGCACCGTTTGATCGACCGGATCCCAGTTCACGATTTGCGTCTTGCGATACGCGAGGCCGTTTTCCAGACACTTCAGGAAGAACCACTGATTCCACTTGTAATACTGCGGGTCGCAGGTGGCGAGTTCGCGCGACCAGTCAAACGCGAGGCCGAGCGCATTGCACTGTGACTTCATCGTGCGAATGTTTTCGTAGGTCCAAGCAGCGGGCGCGACTTTCGCTTTCATCGCAGCGTTCTCAGCGGGCAGGCCGAATGCGTCCCAACCCATCGGCATCAGCACATTGAAGCCCTGCATGCGCTTGTAGCGAGCGAGCATGTCGTTGATCGTGTAATTGCGCACATGGCCCATGTGCAGCTTGCCCGATGGGTACGGCAGCATCGAGCACGCGTAGTACTTGCCTTTGGGGAAGCGCGGATCGTTCTCGATGACGGTGTAGGCGTTGGTGGCAGTCCAGTGTGACTGCGCGGCGGCCTCCACACGTTTGTGGTCGTAGCCCTCTGCGGCTTTGTGCTTGTAGGTGGTTTCCATCTGTGCTTTGGGACTTTGCGTGCGCATGTTCCGCGTAGGGCGGAAGCGCTCTAAAATTGGCTCTAAACCATTGAATTGTAGGGTTCTGGGGTCGTCCGAGACGGAACCTACGGACATTCCTCCACTCTTAATCCAGTCGCTCCTGCGCACGCCGGAGCCTAGCTACATTCCCTTTATGCCCATCCGCTCTTCCGTTACCAACAAACACTGGGTTCCTGCCTTCGCAGCGGCGACGACATTGGTTGTCGGCGCAGTGGTTTTTTTGTTTGCAACGTTACTGCACGCCGCGCCGATCAAAACCGAGCATGCCGAAGTCGAATTGATCGCCGAGAAGTCGACTCTGGTTGTGGGTGAAAAAAACGTGATCGGACTTTCGATCAAACATGCTCCGCATTGGCACACGTACTGGAAAAATCCCGGAGACTCCGGTTACCCCACCAAACTCACCTGGGACCTGCCGTCGGGCTACGGCGTCAGTGAATTCGACTGGCCCACACCGAAGCGCCTCGCGACTGGCCCGATTGTCAATTTCGGTTACGAGGGCGAGGTGCTGCTGCCGCTCACGGTGAGCGTGCCACTTTCGGCAAAGGTCGGCGACACGATAACGCTTAACGGCAAAGCTGAGTGGCTGGTGTGCAAGGATGTGTGCATTCCAGAGGAAGGCAACGTGTCGGTCAGCCTGCCGGTAGGTAAGGACAACGCGCCGACTGCCGCTGCAACTCGTTTCGCGGCCGCTCGCGCGGCAACACCGGGCGACGCGAGCGGGTGGAAAGCGACGCTGTACGTGGCGGCAAACCCCGCGCGTGACGCTTGGCTTGATCTGGTGGCACCTGCTGGTGCGAGTGCGCTCACTGCGCTTGATGTGTTCCCGGTCCCGGAGCAGGTGAATGACCCGTCTGTGCAACAGGTGTATCGCACAGCGCTCGGTTATGCCGTCAAACTGAAACTGGTGGACGGCGTCAAGCTGCCCGAGCGCATGCCCATCGTGCTTGCTGCGTCTGGTCCAGTTGGCGCAAAGGGCGAAGCGGCCGGCACCACGTTGGCAACGGTGAGCAGTATCGCGTATGCGTTGCCTGCAGAGGCGACGGCGCTGCGTGGTACAGCCACCAGCCCCGGCGCTGACGCTTCGTCCACCGCGCTTACTTTTTGGTCGGCATTGTTTTTAGCATTTGTTGGGGGCATGGTTTTGAATTTGATGCCGTGCGTGTTTCCGGTGCTTTCGCTCAAGATACTGTCGTTTGCTCAGCATTCGGGTAATGCCGCAGACAGCCGGACTCTGATGCGTCAGCACGGCATTTATTACGCGGTCGGCGTCGTCCTCTCGTTCCTCGCACTGGCAGGCGTCATGCTCGCGCTCAAGAGCGCAGGAAGCGCCGTGGGCTGGGGATTCCAGCTGCAAAGCCCCGGCGTGGTCTGGGTGCTGGCGGTGATCTTTTTTCTGATCGGGCTCAACTTGATGGGCGCGTTTGAGGTCGGCCAGCTTGCGCCGTCCTCGCTGCTGTCGATTCAGGCGAAGCATCCCGGTGTTGATGCGTTTTTCTCGGGCGTGCTTGCGGTGATCGCCGCGAGCCCATGCACCGCGCCATTTATGGGCGCAGCGCTTGGCTTTGCGCTTACGCAAAGCGCGGTCGCGGCTCTGGCGGTGTTTGCGGCGCTCGGCCTTGGCATGGCGTTGCCATACGTTTTGCTGGCGTGGTTTCCGAAGTGGCTGGACAAGCTGCCGCGACCGGGGCAGTGGATGATTACGTTCAAGCAGTTGCTGGCGTTCCCGATGTTTTTGACCGTCGTGTGGCTGGTGTGGGTGATCTCCTTGCAGGCGGGCGCGGACGGTGCGGCGAT
>JAYUWL010000209.1:0-11468 GCA_043753585.1 Burkholderiales bacterium | reverse complement strand
TCAGTATTTTTCAAGTTGCCTACGCATGGTTTTCATGTCGCCAATGTTTATTCGCAATCGCCGTGAAGTACGCGAAGAGTGGCGCAAGAACGGCAAGTACGCGCTCGGCATCGGCGCGATCTCGCCGCTCGCCTACATCCTCGTGCTCTACGCTATGCAAATCGCCCCCATCAGCCACGTCGCGCCACTGCGCGAGATATCCCTGCTGTTTGCTGCGGCGTTCGGTGCGCGCTTGCTTAAAGAGGAGCAGTTGCAAGAGAAATTGTTGGGTGCGGCACTGATGGTGTTGGGTGTCGTGGGACTTCTTTGGCACTAGCGCAAGTGCGCGCACTATCCGTAGGCGCTTTCCTGCCGGTCTGCTCTACGAACCTCGAATAGCAAACGAAATAGCGTCAATCCGGAAAGCGCAGGCGGGATAGACGCATCACGCGCCATTTCCTGAAAACCCAGTTTCCGGTGCATCTCGATGCTCGCGACGTTGTCGGGTTTTTGCAACGTAGAAAATCTCGCTACTTCGTGCGGCCGCCCACTTCAGTCGTTCGGTTGTAAGCCTCTTAGCGAGCCCTTTACGAATCCAATCCGGATGAACGACGACGAGCAAATACCATCCCGATGGTGCGCAATCCAGGAGGGCGTCGTCACGGCGCACAGACTACGCCACCCTTGCGTAACCGATCAGCGACGCGTGATCAAAAGCGCTTGGCAATTTACTCGGGGGTCGCCTCGGCAAGAAAATTTTGCACACAGACGACTTCGGTTGAGGTGCTTGACGCGAGCTTGTGATCGTTAGTGATGAAAAACTGGCAGCCCAGTGTCCGTGCTGTGGCGATTTGAAGTGCGTCGACAAATTTGTAGCGATGTTCGGCACGCAAGGTGGCGGCGAGGACGTAGGCTTCGCGCGTGTGATCAACACAGTCAAACAGATCGCCACATGCGAATAGGCCCTTCAACACGTCGGCGTACTCGGCGTTCCCCTGCTGTAACGGTTTAACGAGCATTTCGGCGAGCGTGACGGCCCCGGTGAAGCCGATTATTTTTCGGTTTTCAGACGCATAAATGAAAGGGATGCTGACTTCTGCAAACTGCGCCGCGTTTTCAAGCGCGTAGATGATCGGCGCGGTGTCGAAATAGACGCGCTTTCCGTGCATGCGAGCGAGCGTCTCATCCAGACGTGCTATCGCTCCCATGAGTTGCGCTCGTCACGGAGAAGGGCGTCAATCTCTGCGCCTGTCGTTCCCCACAGACCTTTTGCGGAGCCGACGTAATCTGTGATCGAGCGTCGCTTGTTACGCCCGTTGACAGGTATCAAGGTGATAACACCGTTGGCAAAGCTTACCTCCAGCGCGTCGTTCGGCGACAGGTTCGCTGCGACGGCAATGCTTGCGGGCAGTGTGATCTGGTTTCGTTCGCGGATACGTATTTGGGTCATGAGATTTCAGAAATCTGAATAATATTCAGAAATTGTACTCAGTTCGTAAATGAAATTTGGCCTTTTCCGAACATCATTATGCTTTTAAACGTTGTTAATTCGCACCGCAATCTCACCCACCAAAGCCCGCGCCAGCGCCAGCTTGCTCATTCTCGGCAAACGTTTTGCGCCAGCTGCGCCGGTTTCGTCGATGAGTGTCACTTCATTCTCATCCGAGCCAAAGGCGCTCTGCGCATGGTTGGCGATGAGTAGCGGGATGCCTTTTCGGGCGCGCTTTTCTGCACCGTACTGCTCCACTTTTTCGCTCTCGGCAGCAAAGCCTACGCAGAAGGGCGGCTTGCCGTTTTTTCCTGCGCGTTTGGCGATTTTGGCCAGGATGTCGACGGTGGGTTCGAGGTTGATCGTCAGGCCACTGTCGGTCTTTTTGATTTTCTGTTCGGCGCTGTTGGCGGGGCGGTAGTCAGCGACGGCGGCGACCGCGATGAAGATATCGGCCTCGTCGATGTCAGCCTCGACGGCGGCGAGCATTTGCGCGGCGCTGGTGACATTGACGCGGTTCACCGCGTATGGCGTGGCGAGATGCGTAGGGCCGGTCACCAGCGTGACTTGTGCACCCGCGTCGGCGCAGGCCTGCGCGAGGGCGTAACCCATTTTTCCACTGGAATGATTGGTGATCACGCGCACCGGGTCGATGGCTTCCTGGGTCGGGCCAGCGGTGATGAGCACTCGCTTGCCGGCGAGCAATTTGGGTTGCGCCCACGCCTCCAGAGCGGCCATGATTTCCGGAGGCTCGAGCATGCGGCCATCGCCTGTTTCGCCGCAAGCCTGTGCGCCGTTGCCGGGGCCGATGACGTGAACGCCGTCGGCTCTGAGCGTGGCGACGTTGCGTTGTGTGGCGGGGTTTTGCCACATTTGCAAATTCATTGCTGGGGCGACGATGAGCGGGATGGTGCGCGCAAGAACAGTGGTGGCGAGCAGATCATCGCTGCGGCCATGCACGAGGCGGGCGAGGAAATCGGCCGAGGCAGGCGCGATGAGCATCACGTCGTTCTCGCGCGTGAGTTCGATGTGCGCCATGCCATTGTCGGGTCGCGCGTCCCACAAGTCGCTGAATACGGGATGGCCGGAGAGCGCCTGAAAGGTCGCGGGGCCGACGAATTCGCGCGCGGCGGATGTCATGGCGACGGTGACTTCGCGGCCCGACTTGACGAGCAAACGCGTCAGTTCGGCGGATTTGTAGGCGGCGATGCCGCCGCTGATACCGAGCAGGACGCGGCGAGTGGGTTTGACTGTCACGTTAAATTCCATGCCAAAAGTTTAGCCCGGACGCGCTTCAGGTCAGGCAGATGAGCTTACGGATGCACAACAGCTTCGCGTTGAAATGCTTATTAAACGAGGGCTAGTACCGAAAATGTCTACAAGTCGATAATGAAGCTTTTGTGATCGTAGCCCTTGCAATTAATGGCACGCAGCCAAAAGCTGATCAGGAGCGATGTTCGCCGACACGTACTACTTTCAGCGCGTTCGTACCGCCGCTTTTGCCCATGGGTTCACCGCAGGACAACACGATCAAATCGCCGTTTTCAACCGCGCCGCGCGATATCAGCACGTTTTCCGCAGCGAGCAGTGCCGTTTCGCGGTCCGAGTCAAATGGCACCACCACAGGACGTACACCGCGATACAGGGCGGCACGGCGCGCCGCACTTACTTCCGGCGTTAGTGCATAAATCGGCACACCGCTGTCGTGGCGGCTCATCCATAGTGCGGTGGAACCTGATTGGGACAGCGCGGCGATGGCCTTCGCCTTCAAGTGGAACGCGGTGAAAAGAGAGGCCATCGCGATGGCCTGATCCACTCGCACGAACTGCTGGTGTATGAAATCGCTATCGAGTTCATACTCCTGCGAGCGCTCCGCAGCGAGTGCTATGGCGGTCATGGTGCGAATCGTTTCCACCGGGTATTTGCCCGTGGCGGACTCGGCCGAGAGCATCACGGCGTCCGTGCCGTCGAGCACGGCGTTCGCCACATCACTCACCTCGGCGCGCGTCGGGACGGGTGCGGAGATCATGCTCTCCATCATCTGCGTGGCGGTGATGGTCAGCTTGTTGCGTTCACGCGCACGTTTGATCATGCGCTTTTGCAGTGCGGGAACAGCGGCGTTGCCGACTTCAATCGCAAGGTCGCCACGAGCGACCATGATGCCGTCGCTGGCGTCGATAATCTCGTCGAGTGTCTGCGGTACGATGGCTTCGGCACGCTCAATTTTTGCGATGAGTTTCGCCTTGCCGCCGCACGCTGTGAGGATGGTGCGCGCCGTCTGCATGTCGTTCGCGCTCTTGGGGAAGGAGATTGCCAGGTAATCGACCTCGATTGCCACTGCGATTTTGATGTCGTCCAGGTCCTTGGCGGGCAACGCATGGGCAGTTAAGCCACCCCCCATTTTGTTGATGCCCTTGTTGTTCGAGAGTTCGCCGCCGAGCTCGACGATGGTGTGCACTTTGTCGCCGACGACTCGAACGACTTTCAACTGGATGAGACCGTCGGCGAGCAGTAAAGTGTCTCCGCTCTTTACGTCCTGCGGCAGTTCCTTGTAGTCAAGGCTCGCTTGTTGTGAATTCGACACGGGGGCTTTGTTGTCGAGTGCAGCGTCAAGCAAAAACGGCTCGCCAGCGATAAGCATTGCCTTGCCATTTTCAAATTTGCCGACGCGAATTTTTGGGCCCTGAAGATCGCCCATGATGGCGACCTCGCGACCCACGCGGGCGGCGGCTTCACGCACGCGCGCAGCGCGCGCGGCGTGGTCTTCGGCGCTGCCGTGCGAAAAATTCAGGCGGAAGACATCGCATCCGGCCTCAATCATCGCGGCGATGATGTCGACGGTGTCACTCGCGGGGCCGAGCGTGGCAACTATTTTGGTGGCTTTCATGCGGGCATCTTTAAGAATTCATTGGTGGGGCACATTGCGTTGTCGCGCGGCGCGCACAATTTGTACGTGGCAGGGCGTACGTTGCGGTTGCTGTGCTCCGGGCATCGCATTCCCAAAAAATGAATTCTTCGAGATGCCCGCGCGGGCGAGTGTAGTCCCCGAATGTGGCTGTAGTGTTGCGCGGTTTCGGGTTAAGGGTTGTGGATTCGATGACCACGGGTGAACAATCGCGCTACTCCTGACAATCCCCTGCACGCACCGCAGAAATCATTTCTTTGCGGTGCTGTTTCTCGCCGAACTTGGTGCCAATGGTGTCAACCTCGGCCCGGTACTCGCCCGGGCTCACGATGGTGATGATTGTCGTGTTTTCACCGGAGATTCCGGGTAGTCTGCAGGTCGCGTGTACGCTGTATTTATTGTCGGCAACCCTGGTGGTCTCGGTCTTGCAAAGAAAACTTGCCAGTCGCAAGGTGCGTGAGATTTCTCTTTTGGGACTGGCGCAGTATTCGCTGTTGCGGGTCTCGTATTCCACTGGTGTGAGATCAAGCTTCTCGATCTTGCGCTCGACTTTCCACAAGCCGGGTTTCAACTGATCAAGCGGGATCGAGTCGAGGGCGAAAGCGGTGCTCGCGCTGGATACAACCATCAATGCGAAGAAAGGGGAGAGGTATTTGTTCATCACCCATTAACGCACGAACGGCACGTGTGTTGACGCTCGAAAGTGCGCCCGTGTTCTGGTCCACGACGCGGAGCTTGACGTCGTCTACCCAGCCGGTACCGTCATCAAGCAACACGCTGACCAGCTTTCAGTTCGTAAACGTCAGTGGGCAACCTGAAGTGAAGTACGGAGCGCTTCCAGCCAGTTTTACCGGTCACCGGCGTGCGGCGCACCTGCTCCAGAATGGCGTTGCGACCTTCGATATTAGCAGGGAGCAGCCACCTTCCGGACCGACATTATCGGCCTTCATGGCGGCAGAAAATTCGAGCGTTTTACCTGCGTGCTCGGCGACTACGACGGCCTGATTGATCATGCCGAACATTTGCGGAATCAAGCGTTTAATGAGAAAGCTTGCCTTGCCATCACTGGCAATTTCGGTGTCCACCGCCCATTCAAAATTACGAACCGGCCCCGTGTGCTGCGAAGGCGACCAGCCGGGCGCTCGCGCGCCGTTGGCAGGTTCCTCGAAACTCGGGTTCTGCAGCTCAAGCTCAAGCGACGCTGCGCAAATTACAAAAGGCCAACCAGCCTACGCATCTGTAACAGCTCCCCTGCTTGCACTTGACGTCATCTGTGCGAACTTATACATGACGCCCTTTTTGTATTTCATCGGCGGCGGCGTCCATCTGGTCAGGCGCGCGGCAATTGTCGCCTCATCGACATTCAGTTGCAGCTGCAGTTTGTGCGCATCGACAGTGATCGAATCGCCTTCTTCCACAATGCACAGCAAACCGCCCACCTGCGCCTCGGGCGAGATGTGGCCGACCACCATGCCCCACGTACCGCCAGAGAATCGGCCGTCGGTAATTAATGCAACCGTCTCGCCCATGCCTTTGCCCACGATCGCGCTGGTCGGGGAAAGCATTTCGCGCATGCCAGGTCCGCCCTTGGGGCCTTCATAACGCAACACCAGCACGTCGCCGTGATTGATCTTGTCCGCGAGGATCGCTTCCATGCATTCCGGCTCGCTGTTGAATACGCGCGCCGGGCCGGTCAACACCGGGTTCTTCAGGCCGGTAATCTTGGCGACACAGCCTTCGGGCGACAGGTTTCCTTTAAGAATCGCGAGGTGGCCTTCTTTGTACATCGGATTGTCGGGTTGGCGAATCACGTCCTGTGTTTTTGCGGGTAAGTCGGGTATTTTGGCCAATTCTTCAGCCATCGTTTTGCCAGTGATGGTCATGCAATCACCATGCAGAATGCCCATGTTCAATAGCATCTTCATGACTTGGGGGACGCCGCCCACTTTGTGCAGATCCGTCATCACGTATTGACCGGATGGCTTCAAATCACAAAGCACGGGCACTTTCTTGCGGATGCGCTCGAAGTCATCAATCGTCCAGTCGATGTCGGCGGCGTGGGTAATCGCCAGGAAATGCAGCACCGCATTGGTGGAGCCGCCGGTAGCCATGATGACCGCAACGGCGTTTTCAATGGACTTTTTGGTGATGATGTCGAGCGGCTTCAAATCGGCCTTGATCGCTTCCAGCAAGACGCGTCCTGATTCGGCGACGCTGTCTGACTTCTCCTGATCGGGGTTCGCCATTGAGGACGAACCGAGCAGGCTCATGCCAAGCGCCTCGAACGAAGACGACATTGTGTTCGCTGTGTACATGCCGCCGCACGCGCCGTGAGTAGGACAGGCGTTTCTTTCGATGCCGATGAAATCTTCTTCAGAAATCGTTCCTGCGGCGTGACGGCCCACGGCCTCAAACGGCGACACAATGGTCAGCGCTTGCCCCTTCCAGATGCCCGGCTTGATGGTGCCGCCGTAGCAGTAGATCGAGGGAATATTCATGCGGCACATGGCGATCATGCCGCCCGGCATGTTCTTGTCGCAAGCACCCAGCACCAGCACGCCGTCCATCATCTGGCTCTGGGTGGCCGTCTCGATAGCGTCGGCGATCACCTCGCGCGAGACGAGCGAATATTTCATCCCCTCCGTGCCCATGCTGATGCCGTCGGTGACGGTGATCACGCCGAACATTTGCGGCATACCGCCCGCTGCCCTGATCGACTCGACCGCGCGATCCGCCAGTGGCTGGATGCCCGCATTGCACGGATTCATCGTGCTGTGCCCGTTGGCGACGCCGACGATGGGCTTGTCGAAATCATTGTCGCCAAAGCCCACAGCGCGAAGCATGGAGCGATTGGGCGAGCGACTGACACCCGCGGTGATGGTTTTGCTACGGCGATTGAAGGTCATAGAATAATTGTGGTGATGGGGGATGGCGGACAGTAGGCGCGCGCACGGCGCCGCCGCGCTACCAATATTCTCTCATCACGCAAGCGGTTAACATCCGCGCTTATCCCACTTTGACCGTCACGCATCGTACGTTGCCTGTCACCGCTCCCGCCATGCTCGTCCATCCCGAAATCGACCCCATCGCCCTGCAAATCGGCCCGCTCGCCATTCGCTGGTACGGCCTGACCTACCTTGCAGCATTTGTGCTGTTCATGGTGCTCGGCCAGTACCGAGCCCGTAAGCAGATTTTGCAAGGCTGGAGGCCAGCTGACGTTGATGAACTGCTGCTTTACGGCGTTCTGGGAGTGGTTTTAGGCGGGCGCATCGGCTATTGCCTGTTCTACAAGCCGGGTTACTACCTGAGCAACCCGCTGGAGATTTTTGCCGTGTGGCAGGGCGGCATGAGCTTTCACGGCGGCCTGCTCGGGGTAATTTTTGCGATGTGGCTTTACGCGCGGCGCACGGAGCGAAAGTTTTTGCGGGTGACGGATTTCGTCGCGCCGCTGGTGCCACTGGGCCTGGCGTCGGGCCGGATCGGAAATTTCATCAACGCCGAGTTACCGGGGCGAGCCGCCGACCCGGCCTTGCCGTGGGCAATGATATTTCCTACGGTCGACAAGATACCTCGCCATCCGTCGCAGCTTTACCAGTTCGCACTCGAAGGCGTGCTGCTGTTCATCGTTGTCTGGATTTATTCCAGCAAACAGCGTGGTTTAGGCCGGGTTTCCGGCGCGTTTCTAGTCGGCTACGGCGTGCTGCGCTCTACCGCAGAATTTTTCCGAGAGCCGGATGGATTCCTCGGGATCCTGTCGTTGGGGATGACGATGGGACAATGGTTGTGTGTACCAATGATTTTGTTTGGCGGCTGGTTGCTGTTGCGTCCGACTACTCCACGCGCCTGAACTCGCCATCCATCACCTTCGGGCCGCTCGGTGAGGACGAAGCTGTGGCAGCCTGCGGTGTTGCTCGGCTGGGGATCAGCAGCAGGCAGAGCGCGAAGATGTCGCTCATGAAGCCGGGGAACAGGAAGAGCATGGCGGCGAGCATGCGGCGACCGCTATCGAATACGACGCCGGGCAGGGACATACTTTGCAAGGCGTTCACAAAACGCACTTTGAGCGTGCTGGTTTCTCGCTTCATGAGCAAGAATCCGAAGACGAACCCGGGCACGAAAAGCGCCAGTGCAGGAACATTGAGCGATTCGGCGAACCTGATCGTCGCGTAGATGTCCAAAACTGGCAACAGCAACAAAATTCCAAGTAACACGAGTGGCATGAACATCTCCAACGCTTACGCTTCAAGCGCTCTCATCAGGGGCGTCCTGCACCTAATTCAGCCGAAGCGGTCAACACAATGTATCCCAAGTATGACAGCAAGATCAGAGATAAGTGCCGCACGATTTGCTGCCTGGATCGCAATTTTTTGCGCTGTGGCTTTTATGGTGCCGGTCGCCTGGTCGACCGCCACGGATGGGCCGTTGCCTTTCGATGAAGCGTTTCCGGTGACGGCGAGCTTCGTCAATGGCAAATTGGCCTTGCAGGTTGGCGTCACACCGGGGCACTATCTTTATCGGGATCGTTTTGAGTTTCGGGTGGATGGCAAGGATATTGGTGCGGCGGTGACGCCCAAACTGGCCAGACTTTCGCAGGCGAAGGTAAAGAATGACCCCACGTTCGGCAAAACGACGGTGTTCGACAAGTCGTTTTCGCTCGATCTGGTGCCGGCGTCGGGCGCGAAAGCGGAGCTGGAGCTCGTGTTTCAGGGCTGTTCCGAGGTGGCAGGCATTTGCTACCCGCCGGCAAAGCGCCTGTTTACGCTGGCGGCGGGCGCGAAAAATTCGCCGCCGAAAGGGCTGCAACCGGCAAGCCTCAAGAGTCTGTTCAAACCTCAGGTGAGCCAATGAGCGTGGGTAGCACACCTAAGTCCGGCAACCCCAGTCGACCCATTTCGTTGGGAAAGCGGGCGTTGATATTGGGTACGGCTGCGGTTGCGGCTTGCGGAGCGGGTGCTTGGGGCGGTTATTGGTGGCTGACGCGTGGCGCGGTGAAAGGCGAAGAGGCAAAGCTGTTGGCCGCAAGCTTTGAAGCGCTAGACGGCACGACGACGGCGATTTCGACCTGGCAGGGCAAGACGCTGATCGTAAATTTTTGGGCGACGTGGTGTGGTCCATGCCGTGAAGAAATGCCCGAATTTGTCAAAGCGCAGGGCGAGTTTGCGGCGAAAGGGCTGCAATTTGTGGGTATTGCCATTGATCGACGCGCGCCAGTCGAGCGTTTTGCCAAGGAGCTGGCAATAAATTATCCGATTCTTTTGGGTGACGCAGCTTGGCTTGAAGCGGTGAAAACGATGGGCAACCCTCAGGGCGTTTTGCCCTTCACGTTGGTGATCTCGCCCAAGAATGAGGTGATGCTTCGTCGCGTAGGAAAGCTTAAATTCAGCGAAGTTGCTGCTATCTTCGCTTAATTTCTGGGTGATTTCGACGATCAGAGCGGGTTGGTATGTGTTTATCATCTTTTTTGCTGAAAGCTTATTTCTATTGGGGCTAGGGCGTCGTTGGCACCATTATCAACTTTAAGCGTTTTCACGCTTTAGCCGTCATGCTACGGTGCTTTCATCAAAAAGTTGCCTTGTGGAAAACTGTATTTGCAGGCCCCCGCGGTGCAGCAGAATACCCTGCGTAAAGCTGTCGCTAACCAGCAACAAATTCAAATTTCAGGCAAACTATCGTCTATCTCCACTTAACTTGCTTCGATCTCACGGTTTGAAGCGATTACCAATTGATGGCGAAAGAAGCGAAAGCGGACAAAAACGTACTGAAAGACGCGGCTAAAACTGAAAAGAAGCCACGCTTACTGCTGCTGCACGGTCCAAATTTGAATCTGCTCGGAACACGAGAGCCCGAAAAGTACGGCTCCACGACGCTTGAGCAACTCGAGAGTCACTTGACCGCGCGTGCAGCCAAAGTGGGCTTCCAGCTCGATTGTCTGCAAAGCAATCATGAAGGGGTGCTTGTGGATCGCATCCACGCCACACGCACCGACGGCACCGTCGCCTGCATCATCAATGCGGGTGCGCTGACTCACACTAGTCTGGCCTTGCGCGACGCGTTCGCGGGCGTCTCACTGACATTTCTCGAAGTGCACATCACCAATGTGCACGCACGCGAAGAATTTCGCCACCACTCATTCCTAAGCGCCATTGCGCGCGGCATCATCGTAGGCTTGGGCATGCGCGGTTACGACCTCGCGCTCGATTTCCTGACGACCGAGTATTCGCCCAAGTAGTTTCGCCAAAAGCGAAACGCCACTTATCTTCCCGAAGAGGAGAACCATCGCATGGATCTGCGCAAATTAAAAACTCTGATTGAACTCGTACAGGAGTCCGGCATCGCCGAGCTTGAAGTGACCGAGGGCGAAGAGCGGGTTCGTATCACGCGGACCGTGGCCAACGCGCCGCAACCGTTTATGCAATACGCCGCGCCGATGATGCAAATGCAGCCGAGCCCTTTGATGGCCGCTCCAATAGCCGCCCCCGCCGCCGCGCTGGTGCCAGATCCCGTCATTGCAGAGCCGATCGGCCACATAGTGAAGTCACCGATGGTCGGCACTTTTTATCGCTCGGCGGCACCCGGTGCCAAGCCATTCGTTGAGGTAGGCAGCACCGTCAACGTGGGCGACACGATTTGCATCATTGAAGCGATGAAGCTCATGAACGAGATCGAGGCCGACAAATCGGGCGTGGTCAAGGTCGTGCTAGTGGAATCGGGCAACGCGGTCGAATACGGCCAGCCGCTATTTACCATCGAATAAGTCGACACCCACGATGGCGCTCTCCCTGTCCTCGGTCAAAAAGCCGGAAAACCTGATGTTCGACAAGATTCTGATCGCCAATCGCGGCGAGATTGCGCTGCGCATCCAGCGTGCCTGCCGCGAAATGGGCATCAAAACGGTGGTCGTGCACTCCGAAGCCGACGCTGACGCCAAATACGTCAAACTCGCCGATGAATCAGTCTGCATCGGCCCGGCCCCTTCCGCACAAAGCTATTTGAACGTCCCGGCGATCATCGCCGCGGCCGAAGTCACCGACGCTCAGGCGATCCATCCCGGCTACGGCTTTCTGTCGGAAAACGCCGATTTCTCGGAAAAAGTCG
>JAYUWL010000208.1:0-33351 GCA_043753585.1 Burkholderiales bacterium | reverse complement strand
TCTGATGAGCTTGTTTCGTCAAGTGCTGCTCAAACAAACGATACGCAGGGACGCCAGCAACAAGCCAATCCAGCACACGCTCTCGACGCTTCGCCATCAGCTCTTCGCACAACCGGGCTTCATCACCCACGAAGCCCGCCGCCCGATTCTCAAACTGGCCACTGCAATGCACAAGCGCGAGTGGATTCCAGGGCTCTGGGATCAATCCAGACAGTTCCAGCTACCCATGCATTTCGCTACCCAATTTACCTACTCTGACACTTTCTGATGGAAAATCCGGGTTTAACGGCTTTGTCGTGAAAGCGCCATTGAATATGGGCTCAAGCCGCAAAAGGCATAAAGTCGCAATATTTCCCGTCTTCGCTGTAACCCTTATGTTGTCGCGCTTTACGCCACTAAGCGGTCAATAATTAATTTGGGAAATTGACTCAATTCGTGCCAAAATTTATGGGTTGAAGGGGAGTAGCTCCCACACCCATGTCGTCAGTACGAGAGCATGCGATGAATTCAAGTGATTCATATAGCGTGCCTCCGGTATGGGTGGGCAGATGATCCGCCAATAGGAGCGCGTCTGTCAGGCAAGACCTTCGCCACTTGAATGCAAGCGCGCAGCATGCGCGGATGCACTGGCGAAGGTGCTTCTGTCGAAGTCCATTGTTGGTTGCGTCCGATGTCGTGTGTTCGGCACCCATAAACCTCGGAACTTCGGAAGCCCAACAAAAATAATGGAAATTCTCTCAACCACCTTCTTGATGGCGCTGTTGACCATCATCGTCATCGATCTTGTGCTGGCAGGTGATAACGCGCTTGTTATCGGTCTCGCCGCACGCAACGTACCCGCGCACTTGCAAAAACGAGTGATCCTGTGGGGTACGGCTGGCGCGATCGTGATCCGCATCATATTCACGCTGGGCATCGTCTGGCTCCTGAAAATTCCTGGCTTGATGTTAGTCGGCGGCTTGCTGCTGCTGCCTGTCGCCTACAAATTGATGAACCCTTCAAGCGCATACGGCGACGAACACGGCGGTGTCAAAAATGGCTTCTGGGGCGCGATCAAAACCATCATCGTGGCCGATGCGCTGATGGGCGTGGACAATGTGCTGGGTGTCGCCGGTGCGGCGCAGGGTAGTTTTCTGCTTGTGGTGCTCGGCCTACTCATCAGCGTTCCGATTATGGTTTGGGGATCAACACTCGTTTTGAAATGGGTGGATCGTTTTCCGCAGATCATCACTATCGGTTGCGGCGTGTTGATCTGGACCGCCACGCAGATGATCCTCGATGAGAAGCTGCTCACGCCGTATCTGCCTGCCCACACATGGTTCGATGAGTTAAGTGGTGCGATTCTCACGATTGCCATACTCGGCGCGTTCATCTGGCGGAGGCGTCAGAAACAAAAGGGATCAAGCGCCGAACCGCATTTATCAGACAGCACGTCGGAGAGATAAATTGGAGACCATTGGCACCTGGTGGATGTGGGCGGGTTTTGTTGCCTTCGTTGTGATCGCGATTGCCATTGACTTGCTGGTCATGGAAAAGCAGGGCGCACACAAGGTCACGACAAAGGAGGCGGTGGGCTGGAGCCTCTTATGGTTCTCGCTCGCGTTTGTGTTCGTCGCGCTCTTGTGGTGGTATCTTGATGGTTCTCAGGGCCGGAACACCGCGAATACCGTCTCGATGCAATTTATCACCGGCTATCTTGTTGAAAAGAGTTTGTCCGTTGACAACATTTTCGTGTTCCTGATGATCTTTTCGTACTTCGCTGTTCCGGCGGAGTTTCAGAAACGCGCGCTCATCATCGGCATCATTGGTGCCATCGTGTTGCGCGCGATTTTGATTCTTGCAGGTGCCTGGCTGCTCGAACAGTTTCACTGGTTGCTTTACGTGTTTGGCGCCTTCCTCGTGTTTACCGGCGTGAAAATGTGGCTCGCAGCGGGCAAGGAGCCGGACATCGCACAAAATCCCGTGCTTAATTTGTTGCGCAAGCGGATGAACATCACGACACAGTTTGATGGCGAAAAAATGTCCACCATGATCGGCGGCGTCAAACACTACACGCCGATATTTGTGGTGCTTGTGTTGATCGGAACGACTGACATTATTTTCGCGGTGGACTCGATTCCTGCCATCTTCGCCATCACCAAAGATCCGTTCATCGTACTCACAGCCAATATTTTTGCGATCCTCGGGCTGCGTGCGTTGTATTTTCTGCTCGCCGATCTGGCTGATCGCTTTCACTTGTTAGCTTACGGATTGGCTCTAGTGTTGATTTTCATCGGAACCAAAATGTTGTTGCTCGACGTTTACAAAATTCCAATAACCGTCGCACTGAGTGTTACCGCTGCGCTGATTGCCGCATCGATTTTCGCGTCGTTGTACAGCACCCGCAAATCGGTGGCCGGTAAGTAGGTCATGCGAATAAAGCGCTGGTTTCGTTCACTCGAACCGCGAGTGTTGGCCGAATTTGATCGGCCGATGCTCGCGTGGGCGAAGCCGTGGCTGGATCGCCATGATCTGCTCTCGTTTACCCGCCGTCCACTCGCGGCGGGCGTTGCGATTGGCTTGCTCTGCGGCCTGATACCAGGGCCGCTGCAGGTGGCCGCTACTGTCGTCGTATGCTCGTTTTTTCGTGGAAACATCGTAGCGGGCGTGGTGGCAACGTTCTACACCAACCCGCTGACGATTGTTCCGCTCTACATCGCCGCCTTTTACATCGGTGACAGGCTGATTCCCGGTGTCCACGTCATGCCAGCTTTCGCAGACATTGGATTCGGAAGCCCCGGTTGGGTCAGTGCGCTCTCAGAATGGGTACAGGCGCTCGGATGGCCACTGGTGATTGGATTGCCGGTGATGGGCGCGTGGTTTGCGATCAACGGCTATTGGTTGATCAACTATTTGTGGTTGCGGCCCGTGGTGGCGCGAGCAAAGCGGATGAAGGCGTTGCGCGTGAGTCGCGCCGCTGCGACTACCTCCAGGACCTAGGGGACCGTGCCTTCTTGGCGGATGCGCCTGTTCGCCGGGCATCGCCGGATGTTCACAGTCGACCAGCGCGTCGTCCAGCCGCAGTACCCAACTATTGACCAACCGTACAAATTCGAATAACGTGAGTGCTGGCCGCCCATGCGATATTGGGTTCGGCTTCCCCTTTCATCATCAGGATCAGGAGCACTCATGAGCAAACGGATATGGAGTCTGTACGCCGCGCTGGCATTCGCAGCAGGCGTTTCGGTTGCGCATGCCGCCACAAGCGGTCGTAGCAACGAGCTGGTTGACAATGGCGACGGGAACTCAGCGATTGCCACCTCCGTTCAGTCCAACAAGGCTTATCACCACGCCTCCGAAGACGTCGTGATACAGGTGAGCTTCACCAACACCAGTGACGTCGCCGTGATGATGCCGCAATGGCTATTTGATGCAGACGATATGGATCGTTCGTTCCTCAAAGTTTTACGCGATGGTGTTCCTGTTAACTACACCGCTGCGCTGGTCAAGCGTGCGGCGCCGACTGCTGATGATCTGATCGTGCTGTCGCCGGGCGAATCGCGCACGGCGATCTATGAGTTGTCGAGCGCCTTCGATCTTGGCGAGGGCGGCAGCTACGTCGTGAGCTTTGTCGGCGCAGCGCAAAACGTCATGACAACGCAGGCGCGTGAGTCGGGCAGTATCGTGATCGGTGTCGAGGCCAACCCCTTCCGTGATCTGATTGGCGCAGTGGACTATCAAAAGGCCGCCGGGGCTGGCGGCATCAGCTACACCGGAAGGTGTACAGCAAGCGAAAAATCTTCGCTAGTCACTGCGCTCGCAAACGCCGAAATTTATGCAGCGGGCGCGGTGAGCTACCTCAGTGGCACGGCGTCGGGCACCGCGCGCTACACGACATGGTTCGGTTTGTTCTCAACGGCCAACTGGAACACGGTAAAAGCGCACCACACCGAAATCCAGTCTGTGTACAACACCAAGCCAATTGTGTTCGATTGCGGCTGCACCAAGAAAACCACCTACGCTTATGTGTATCCAACGCAACCGTACAAGATCTATCTCTGTGGCGCATTCTGGAGCGCACCCGCAACCGGCACTGACTCGAAAGCTGGCACGCTCGTGCATGAGACTTCACACTTCACAGTGGTCGCGGGCACACAGGACTACGCCTACGGTCAGTCGGCCGCCAAGAGCCTCGCGCTCAGCAATCCAGCGCAGGCGATCATGAACGCTGACAGCCACGAGTATTTTGCCGAAAACAGTCCAGCACAACCCTGAGAGTATTGACGATAAATGAGCCGTACCCCGAGCCCGCAAATTCATTCCCTGTTTGCTCTGGGTTTGCTATTAATGAGTGCGGTTATGGCGACATCCGCTGAGGCCGCAGCACCGGCAGAACTGAGCTGCCGGCTGACCATGCCCACCACGCTTAGTCGCAAAGAGCCCGCTGTACCCTTGCTGGCACTTCGCAACGTTGGCAAAGAGTCGGTTGCCATCCTGAAGCGAAATACGCCGCTCGAAGGCTGGCTCGCCGATAGCCTGCTCGTGACGCGCGACAATCAACCCGTGACATACATCGGGGCAATGGCGAAACGCATGCCACCGACTGCCGACGAATATTTGCGTCTGAAGCCGGGCGTGCGCAGCCGCTTTCGCGTCCTGTTGCAACGAGGCTATGATGTTTCGTTGCCTGGAAGGTATCAGGTTCAGTGGAAAGGCGAACTCATGGACGCTCAGAGGGGCAATAACCCGCTCAGTCTGACTAAAGCCCAGCCGCAGACGGTTGCCTGTAACGTGCTGACGTTCACGCGATCACCCTAGCCTTACTGCGGCAGAAACGACGACTACAGACCACCGCGACCCTTCTTTCGCGCACGCGGATGCGCCTGATCGTAGACCTTCGCCAGATGCTGAAAATCAAGATGCGTGTAGACCTGAGTTGAAGCAATGCTCGCGTGGCCCATCAGTTCCTGTACCGCGCGTAAATCGCCTGAGCTTTGCAGTAGATGTGAGGCGAAGGAATGGCGCAGCCGGTGCGGATAAACATGCGATGAAATGCCACGCTCCAGCGCTCGAGATTTCAATGTGCGGCGCACCACGGGCGCGCTGATGCGTTCGCCGCGTGCGCCGAGAAACAACGCTGACTCAGGCGTCTGTCCCGTGCTCTGAGCGCGCGCATTCAACCAGGCGTCAATTGCGCCACACGCAGGCGCACCGATCGGTACTATGCGCTCCTTGCGGCCTTTGCCTAACACACGAATTTCACCGTTCACGAGATCGACGTCGCCAACGTCCAGACCAATCAATTCGCCGATCCGGATGCCACACCCGTAAAGGACTTCAAACATCGCCTGATCTCGCGCCAAAGCGGGCGATGCTTTCTCACTCGGCTCACTATCGGGTGGCATCACCAGCCGCACCGCCTCGGTCTCAGTTAACGCATTGGGTAAGCGCTTCGGTGCTTTCGGTGCTTTCAGTCCCGTGAACACGGTTGGATTTATCGATGCATCGGTCTTCGCCAAGTATCGAAACCAGCTTCGCCATGCCGACAGCGTAACCGCCAGTGTGCGCGGCGCTAATCCTCCAGCGTGAAGTTTGGCCAGCGCGCGTTGAATGTCATGACGCTTGAGCTGATTTAGTGGCGCTCTGTCGGCAGATGTAACGAGCGCCTCGCAGGCGCGAAGATAGCGCGCTTCAGTCTGCGGCGAGCCCCGCGCTTTCAAGCTTTGTGCGAAACGCTCCAGTGCTTCACGGTTCGCTTCCATCGCACTATTTCGCCGCTTCTAACCGCCGGCCGGATGCATCGCAAAGCGACCCAGCGAAGCGCTGGTCAGATGCGCCAGGCGTGTCAATACGTCGGTCGCCATGTCCGGCGTAAAGCGTGCGGTGTCGTCACTCGCCAGCATCAAAACGCCACTCACGCCGCCATCCAGGAGCGGCACATAAGCAAAAGACCGTGCTTCGGCACCCGCCCCGCCAAGCCAGCTGCGCGACTCGTGCGCAGCGTTGGGGCCAACGTATGGACGATCAAGCCCGGCGACGTAGCTCTTGAGCTCTGAAGAGCAAAGGCTTGCTTCCACCAAAGGATGAGCGCTGATCGGTTCACCCCACCACCGAGTCGCCGAAAAAGGAATGGCAAAGTCAGAGCGCAGGCTTTCATGCACCACCGCCAACGTCATTTCGGCATCACCCGCGCGCAGCAAGGCTAGCGTCAGTCGATGCAGTTTTTCGATCAGACTATCGTTGTGCTGACCATAGCCAATCAACTCCGAGAGTTGCTTCTCGAGCTTGCCATTGCGTTCCCGCAGCGAAATCAACTGGCGCTCGACCATCGAGATGGCGTGATCGCCCTCGGGGTGCGGCACCCGCATTGCGGAGAACACATCCGAATGCGCCATGAAAAAGTCCGGATTGGCTTTCAGCCACGCCGCGACGTCGTCGGCCTTGACATCATTTGCGCTGTTTGCGCCCTTGTCATTCGTATCGGTCATCACAAGTTCTCCAGCATTTCTTTGTCGAGCATGCCGTCGGCCACATGGGTCACCGGCCCGGTCATCGTAATCGCGTAATTGTCACCAATTTCAATGGCAATCGTACCGCCCGGCATGTGTACCGAGACGCTGCGATCCACCAGCCCCAGACGATGCGCTACAGCGGCTGCCGCACTGGCACTGGAACCCGACGCCAGCGTATAGCCGGCGCCGCGTTCCCAGATTTCAATGGCGATGTTGCCGCGGTCTCGTACTGTCAAAAACTGCACATTAGTGCGCTCGGGGAATAGAGCGTGCGTCTCAATGAACGGTCCGAGCCTGTGTACATCTGCCGTTGTAGTGTCGGGTCGTTCAATAACGCAATGTGGGTTGCCAATCGTTGCGCTGGTAAACGTGAGAACTTCGCCACCAACAGTCAACGTCTCGCGAATCACCTCGCGCGCATCGCCTGCAACAGGAATTCGCCTTGAATCGAAACTGACACGCCCCATTTCAACGGTGATGCCTTGGCCAGCTGCATGCACTGTCGCCTTGACGACGCCGCCCCGCGTATGTACCTTGAACGGCGCATGCTGCACCAAGCCGCGATCAAACAAATAGCGACAGAAAATGCGCAGGCCATTACCGCTCTTTTGCGCCTCGCTCCCATCAGGATTGAAGATACGCAACGAAAACGGAGCATCATCCTCAGCAGGCAACGGCCCCCACAATATTCCGTCAGAACCGATGCCGAAATTGCGATGACAGATGCGAATGATTTCATTCGTCGTGAAAACGTTGGGCCATTGCGCGGAGTCCATCACGACGTAGTCGTTGCCTAACGCATGGTACTTTGCAAAATTCATCACGTGATTTTCGCTCAGAACGGCGTTTTGAGCGTGAGCCGCGCTGTGACGCGTTGCTCAACACGTGGCGTTTTCGCGTGTAGGTACAACTGCGTTCTCTTAGGAGCATGCACCACTTTTATCGGAAGCTAGAGCAGCTTAACGAGCAACGCTATGAGTTCGCAGCGACGTTTCGAATCATTTGCGTGTACATCCTACAATCAAAAGGGTCAGCAGGCATGGTCGACGAGCCCGCACACTATCGCTGGAGCAGCTATCGCAGTAATGCGCTCGGGCAGGTTGATCGGTTGCTCAAGCCGCACGCGCTCTACCTGTCGCTCAACGCACGGCAGGATCAACGCGAAACAAACTACCGGGCACTGTTCGCCAGTGAGGTTAATGTCGCGCAGATCACGGATATCCGTATGGCGCTACAACAGTCTCAGACATTGGGAAACAGCCGGCTTGCCGATACCATCGAGCGTATGACCGGTGAGCGGAGGCAAGTCAGGCCGAGAGGTCGATCGCGGCGCGTTAATGAGACTGGTGAGCAGATTGAAGTTTGAGAATAATAAACCTGACCCTTTGACCGTGAGAATAATGACCCTGACCCCAGTGACCCCTTGTTTAACCCGCTCGCCAGTTAACTGGCAGCCTCGCGTTTCGCCGCACGCTGGGCTTGAAGCAACGGTCGCGTATTTTCACCAGGCCGTCGCACTTCCGTCAGTGGCCTCCGATGAGTAATTTCAGCGACCAGCTGAGATTACCGGGAAATTTTCGTATCACGCTGGGCCCCGTTGCGCGCCCTGCCGACGCCTTGCGCTATCTGTCGATTCGTGCGTTCGAGACCCTATTTAGCTGCCGTATCAACTCGTTGCCGCAGAACATTTGCCTGCTTGGATGACGCAAAGACAAGCAACGCTGGTACTGCGCGCCCGAGTCGTTGGGCGTACAGCAGGCCTCGCATATTAGCCAGATGTTTCACGGCCGCAGTATTGGAAAGCTGCTGGGCATGCTGTCCACCGATGTTTTTCCAAGCCTGGATCTACGATCAGTTTGGTTTCCGTTTTGCATCTACGACGGCTGGCGTGAACGTAACGTCTATTCAGCACATTACCGGTGGGTGAATGCGCCGAACATGAGCGCGTCGTTGGAGTGGCGTGGCGCGCCAGGCGAGATTCCCGTTCTGAGCCCAAGCCAGCACTGGCTGGCTTGTTTCGGAGCACACAAGGGTGATCCGAGCGCTCTGGTAATGCCCGAGGCGTATTACCTGACCCGCAATCACTACATAGATCTGTTCGATGAAATTGACAGGCAACGGGTGCCGTGGGCAAACAAGAAATCACGAGGTGTGCTTGCTGCCACCGACCAGGGAGAGAGCAGTAATCTTTTCATACCCACCGGCGATCCAGGCACGCACCCCCGTCGTCTGTTCAGACAGACTGTGGCGGAGCAGAACGTCGATATCGACGTCTATCTGGGGAAAAACTTTTCGCGCGGTGAACAGCTTGGCTATCGCTATATCGCGGACGTTGATGGATTCGTGCGCACGTGGGATGCGTGGGCCTGGAAAATGATGAGCGGCTCCACCGTGCTCTCGGTTGACTCACTCTGGGCGAGCTTCTTTCAAGATCAGTTTGCGCCGTGGACGCATTACGTGCCAATAGCCAACGACAGCTCGGATCTGGCCGAGAAGTTCGCATGGTGTGTCGACCACGATCGTGAGTGCGAGGCCATCGCGGAACGTGCCCGCGAACGGGCCATTGAAGTCTACGCACGCAGCTACGTCGTCAACTTGTTGGGGGGCCGGCTGCGCCAACATCTGGCCACTCCGGCACCGGCCGGGTTTGAATCAGCGGTCGTCGCCGCGCGGGCTGATGCGGCCATGAAGTAATTTGATTTCCAATTCAATGAGAGACCTGGCGCGACGACGCAGGCAGCAAGTGAGCGCGACAGGGTGTGCAACGACGTAGCGCATTGACCTGGAGATGGAACGTCTATTGACAACCCTTCGTTGAGCGCGCCTTCGTGGTGCCACAATCGCCTAGCTACGTGCTGATGGCATTTGCTTGCGGTGCACGCGCAATCAGTGAGGTCGCGTACGCCCGAAACCAGTTGGGTGACAAAGCGCCCGACAATCCACTGGCGAGCACAAAGGAGACGAAGCGCTCGCCCCATTGAGCAATGTTGGGTGTGAATTCAGCGCCTTCGTTACTCTCGTCCAATGCACGAGTCAAATATTCGCCGTGAACCGTCAACGCTTCGTTCCTGTTTCTTTCGGCGCTTTCTAAAATTGTGTTCGCGCCGTGAAAACGGTAGCGATAGAGCGGTTCGTCAACATGCACGGGCTCTGCATGCCACAGCGCACGCAAGCAAAAATCCCAGTCATGGTTGTAGCGAAACTCCCGAAAACCACCGAGCAAATCAAATAATGACCGGCTAAACAGCAAATTGCCGGTAGTCACGGCGACATTGTCAGTCAAAAACGCATGGCCCACCGTTTCACAAAACGAGACATTCGATTGTCTGCACATCAATGAATACACACGCGCATCGTCAAATGGATCGATGATCCGCGACTGTGCGTCAATAAATGCCACACTGCTAAATGCGAGATTTGTCCCCTGGGCCTGCAGGGCGTTGACCAGAAGCGCCAGGCGTTCCGGAGCGAACAGATCGTCGGAATTAAGCGGATTGATGTAAGCGCCAGTTGTCAATGCAATGGCCTCGTTCAGCGTCGCGTGGGCGCCACGATTTTCACGCGTGATCAGGCGGTGTGGAAACGGACAGGACTGCAGGCTGGTCCGAGCGATTTCCGCGCTGCCGTCGGTCGAACCATCATCAATGACCACCAATTCAATCTGGCGATAGGTCTGTGCATAAATCGACTCCAGCGCAGCGCGCAGGTACGGCGCGTGGTTATAGCTCGGCACCACCACACTTACCGTGGGCAAATGCACGTTCACCGATTCGATGACTGGCAACGAAGCGGCAGCGGCCCGGCGCGCGCGATAGTCGCGGCCCTTGTTGTTGAGCCCGAGTTCAAGGCTGCCTCGGCCCGAAAGCTTGGCAAGTACAAGGCCCAAATTATTCCGCAGCGCCGGAATTTTCCATTCAGTCAAGTCCAGCGCCCTAAGAATCAGCGGAGCGGCGGCGGCCGCATCACCCTGGTCGTAATGAACTACTCCCAGCATGTGCAACGCATCGTCATGATCCGGAGACAGGGCAAGCGCCTGTTCGTAGAGCGCCCTGGCTTGTTTTAAGTCTTGCTGCTGTTGTGCATTGAGGGCTTGCAGCGCAAGCTGATGCGCGCGAGCGCCAGTGTCAGTTGTCGCGGCAGTCCGCAGCAGCGAACCATGACAATCCTTGTAGCGGCGGCCACTGCCGCAGGGGCACGGTGCCGTACGACTCGCAGGCGCATGGATCGATTCACCGGTTTCTTGTTTGTCAATGGCCATGTTGCCCGGTCTCAGTACCGCCGAGGCATCGGCGCAACTGCTGCGCCACCAGCGGCTGTGCATAGTGTTTCTCAACATCGCTACGCGCCGCTTCGACAATGCTGGCGCGCAAAGAAGGACGGGTGATTGCCTGTTCGAGCGCAAAAAGCCAGGCATCAACAGAATTCTCGGCAAGTAGCCCCGTGTGCTCATGTCGCACGCAGGACGAATACAGCGCCACGTTGCTGTAGACGCCAGGCACCCTGAACGCGGCGTACTCACGATACTTCAGATTGGTTTTGCAGTTTTCGAACAACGAATCCATCAAAGGCGCAAGCGCAATATCCCAGCCGCGCCGCTGTACCGCGGCTACATAGTTTTCGTAGCCCTTCACCTCGGGTAAGAACGTCACCCCAGGCACGCCGCGAAGGGTGTCCGGCATCCAGCCTATAAACTCAAACTCAACGTCATCGCGGTGCCTGTCCAGCGTACGCGTGACTATATTCGCAAGCAGCTCGGAAACGTTTGGGCGGCGCGTCGACGGGTAGCCGATGCGCAGTTTTCTCGTTGCGACGGTGGCTTCCCGTGCGGGCCGATATCGATCAATCAGGGCCAGATCAATGGGCGGTGATATCTGGACCAAGACCTGTGCCGGAAGACGAGCTTTAAGGCAGCTTGCAAGCGTTGGCGACAAGACGATGATTCGCTCGGCCCCGATCAGGAATTTGTCTAGCGTCGCATGCACTGCGGGATGCGAAAAAAAAGCAGCGTTGTGCGCGTCGTAAAGCGTATCCAGTTCGTAGAAATTGTCGTCCAGAAAATAGCTGTACGCCATGCCCCGATTTGCCAGATACGCGGGCAACCAGGCCAGCTCGGGCAGACACAAGCGCGACACAATGATGGTTCGCCCGCCGAGCCGCGCCTGCTGCAGTGTATGCGGGTACACGATGTCAGCGGCACCGAGTGCTTCATTGATGACGCGTGCGATGATGTGCGTGGTCGCGATGTCGCCATCAGCAATGAGCAGCGGTGCCGTGCGGTTCGGCTGTGGCGGCTGCGCGCTCACTCCCGTCTCACCCCACCGTTCGGCGTGGTCGATGGCACGTTCCATCGATACTGCTGTGGCACGGCAGCAAACGAAGTGGCATTGGCCACCGGGATCTGCGGTTCCAGTGAATTCAGCCGTTGATCGAGCGCCGTATGCCATTCGACAACGACATGATGTTGCGTAGTGGGTGCCTGTCGCAGTCGGGCCAGCCAGTCGCGTGCCGACGGACCATCACGACGAACCAGCGCCTCACACAAGGAAGCAAGCCCTGAGGCCAGATTGCACAGGTCGCGAAAGGCCACCGCAGCGTTGGCTTTCGCGTTTCTCGGGAGTGCATGGGTGAAGGCTTCACGTAGCGCCAGAAGCCCAACGAGGTCACGTCGGCTCAGCAACGAGGCCGTCCAGCCGTCAAACGTCTGAAGGATCGCTGCGGCGGGCGGCGCGCCGCCACCAATCAGCGGCTCTGGTTCAACTAGTGCCTCGACACACGCGAGCAACCGCGTCATTGCCCGGGTCGGTCGGTCCGCGTTGATATCAAGGGTTAGAGCGCGCAGCATCGCCTGCCAGTAAAGAGCCGCAGCCTCAAGCCCGCTCAGCACGGTCAGACCGCAGAGCTTTTGGGTCGACGCCAGTGCCAGTTCATACCACGCGTACGCAGCCTCTGGGCTGCGCTCCTGCTGCTCTGCATAAAAGCCGAACAACAACGCCAGTTGCGGAAAACAATATCGTGCGACGGCCCCGAACGCAGCTGCGCCGACGTCAAGATTGTCGATCAACGCCATCAGGGCGAGCGGGGATTCGGCGTTCAAGTCATGGCCGAAAGCGATATCGGCCAGCAGCAGGTGTCGCAGAGCTGCTAGATCCGCGTGTTGTCCCCGCAGGTAACGATCTTTAAAGAGCCGGAAGGCGTAACCGGTGCGCAGCGACTTTCGTCGGGGATCCGTCGCATCTGCCAGTTGCGCCACCTTGAGTGCGAGATATTCGGTGTAAATCGTAACGACGCTTTTAAGCTCGACGCGGGCAATCTCGTGATCTGAGGCCCAGGCAATCAAGCGTTCGCCGTGACGCTCAACCAGTACATGTGCAAACCCGATCGCACACAGCAAACGTTCGAGGGCATCCCGGGAGAACAGGAACCCGTGAAATCCCGCCGCCAGCGCAGCGCTGATCGTGCCTGGATCACTGATGGGAACAATGAAGTCAGCAGCGGGCGTGGTCAGCACCAATGTGCCGCCGCAGGCGAGTCGGGATCGTAGCAATCGCGCAAACGCCTCCGGATCGGGTACATGCTCGATGACTTCGCTCGAATAAACCACATCGAAACGTGCGCCGACAAGCTCGGCTACGTCATCGAGCAACGCATGCGAGATGTGCTCCCCGAGCAGGCTGCGACCGGCTGCCGCGTAAGGCGCGGGGTCGCAGCCGAAAGCACGAGGGTTGACGACCGCTTTCCACGCGTCGGCGGTAAATCCAAAGCCGCACCCGACATCAAGCAAAGACTTGCTGCTGGATGAAGCGAGGCTCGCCACCGGCCAGAACATCTCCCACAACCCGGCTGTGCTTTCCACATACTGGCGGAGAAAGATATCGATGTCGCCCTGCTGAATGTGGTCAAAGGCGAGGATGTCTTGCAGTGCCGAGATGCTTCCACATTTAGCGCACTTGGCAAATGTGACGTCTGTCTCGCTCGATAGCACATGTGGAGCCGTGACCCACTCGCTCAGCGCGCCGGTCAAACCGCAAACGCGGCATTGTGCGGGGCACGGAGTGCCGACTGACCACTCAAACATCTAATTTCCTGTGATTTGATTTCGCCTGATCCACTGAGCGCTACGCTGGCTCCGCAGCCAGCCGGCGAAACCGCATCGCCGCAAGATCACCCGCGCACACTTCCGTCGCCCAGAACGACCCATTTCTGGGTGGTTAGACCTTCCAGTCCAACCGGTCCCCGGGCGTGAAGTTTGTCGGTTGAAATGCCGATTTCGGCACCCAATCCGTACTCAAATCCGTCTGCAAATTGCGTACTTGCGTTCACCATGACGCTGGCCGAGTCCACTTCGCGCAAAAAGCGCTGGGCGTGGCTCCAATGTTCTGTGATTATGGCATCGGTGTGATGCGAACCGTGATGTTCAATGTGAACAATGGCTTCATCAAGGTCCGCCACGATTTTGATCGAAACGATGGGCGCGAGATATTCGGTCGACCAATCTTCCTCAGTGGCAGCGATTACTTCAAACGCCCCGAGCACGGCAAGTGTTCGCTCGCAACCACGCATCTCAACGCCTTTGTCGGCGAAGACTTTGGCGATGCGTGGCAGCACGTCATGCATGCGCGCTTCGTGTACGAGGAGTGACTCCATCGCGCCGCAGACGCCGTAGCGCCGGGTTTTGGCGTTGTCGCAGATGCGCACGGCTTTGTCCATGTCGGCGAATTTGTCGACGTAGACGTGGCAGTTGCCGTCGAGATGCTTGATCACAGGCACTTTTGATTCAGCCGCGATGCGCGCAATCAGGCTCTTGCCGCCGCGTGGAATGATGACGTCGATGTATTCGGGCAGCGTGATCATCTTGCCGACTGCGGCGCGGTCTGTCGTCTCCACGACTTGCACGATATGTTCCGGCAGTTTTGCGGCTTTCAGGCCTGCGGCGATGCATCCGGCAATCGCCTGATTCGAGCGGGCGGCTTCGGAACCGCCGCGCAAAATGACGGCGTTCCCGCTCTTCAGGCACAAGCCCGCCGCGTCCGCCGTCACATTTGGGCGTGATTCATAAATGATGCCGATGACGCCCAGCGGCACGCGCATCTTGCCGACCTGAATGCCGGAGGGGCGCATGCGCAGGTTGGTGAGTTCGCCCACGGGGTCGGGCAATTGTGCGACTTGACGCAAGCCTTCGGCCATCGCGTTGACGGACTTGGAGGTCAGCGTAAGCCTATCAATCAGCGGGGCGGCGAGGTCGGCTTTTTTGGCGTCGCGCACATCCTCTGCGTTTTCGTCGAGGATATGTGCTTCGCGCTTCAAAATGATGTCGGCGATGGCCAGCAGCGCTTCGTTTTTGCTGGCGGTCGTGGCGCGAGCGATGACGCGGGAGGCAGAGCGCGCCGAGCGCCCGACCAGATGCATATATTCAGTCACGTCTAAAAGCTTGTTCATCCTCCCATTTTACCGGGGTATGATGTGCGCATCCAACCGCTACAGCTTTTTCACGAAACGTCCACTGATTGTGGGCTAGGCGGGAAAAAATACAAAAGTCAATAAATGTATAAATTGGTTTACAGCCCAAGCGAGTAGGCAAATCTGGCGAAAAGCTATTGCTTGATCGTACGCTCTGCCCTTGGTGGCAAATAAGCCGCATCGAAGATGTCGTCGGCTTTGGGTTTGTTGGTGAATTTAAAGCCTTCGCCAATCTGATCAATCGAGCGCGTTAACCGCTTCGAATCTACGCCGCCGAAACCGTTGGCCAGCACTTCCGGCGTGAATACGTTCTGATCCAGCGCCATTTTCAGGCGCACGAACTCCTGTCCGTCATTCAGGATGTTGTTGCGCTTCATAAGCGAGGCAATCGCACCCTTCTGGTCGCCCATCGTGTCCATGAATCCCTTGATCGTGGCGCGAACGAAGCCCTGCACAATCTTTGGATTTTTGGCTGCATATTCGCTATCGACGATGATGCCGTTACCGTAAAGCTCAAGCCCCAGATTTCGCATCAGCATCACATTGATGTCGTCCTGCGCAATGCCGCGACCGCGCAGGTTCATGTACGACGAAAACGAGAACGCGGTGATCGCGTCAACCTTGCCTTCAACGAGCATCGGTTCGCGCACCGGAAAGCCGACGTTTTCGATCTTCACCTTGCTGGTGTCGATGCCGTTTTTCTTCACAAATGCAGGCCATTGTGCGTACGCGCCGTCCGCTGCCGGAGCGCCGAGCGTCTTGCCTTCGAGGTCTTTCGGCTTGCTGATGCCGGACTTCTTCAACGAAACAATCGCGAATGGCGGCGCGTTGTAAATCATCGTCACGACTTTAAGCTTTTTGTTGGTCGGGTTATCGCGAAAACGCACCAGCGTGTTGACGTCGCCGAACACAAACTGATACGCGCCGGACGCCGCGCGGTTAATCGCCTCGGTCGAGCCGTTGCCAGTATCAATCGTCACGTCGAGCCCTTCGGCTTTGTAATAACCTTTATCGAGCGCTACAAAAAACGGCGCGGCGGGGCCTTCGAAGCGCCAATCCAGTGCAAACTTGATGGGCGTTTGCGCGTGGGCCAGTGTGGACGCACCAAATGCGAGCGCTGCGAACAGAAATCTTGTTTTCATTGAAGCTCCGGGAAGAGTCGTTACGGACAAATAAATTTTAAGGGCGGTACGCAAATTGCGTGCCGTTACGAACAATATCCACTGGGGAAGCGCACCATGGTGCAAGCGGGACAACCGCTGGTCGAGCTCAACAACGTGAGCATGACCTACGGACAGGGCGCGAACGCGGTTAAGGCGGTCGACCAGCTGACATTGACCATCAAAAAAGGTGAATTCATTGCGGTGGTCGGCCCATCAGGCTGCGGCAAAAGCTCGATGATGAAGCTTATCAGCGGGCTGAAACCCACGTCTGACGGCACGCTGACGATTGAAGGCCAGCCGGTGAAAGGGCCGATTAGCAAGGTCGGCATGGCGTTTCAGTCTTCGAATTTGTTGCCGTGGCGAACGGCGGTCGACAACGTGTTGTTGCCACTCGAAATCGTGCAGCCGCACCGCTCGCGTATCCGTAAAGAAAGAGCTGCGTATCGCGACAGAGCCCGCGCGCTGCTCGATTCGGTCGGTCTGGCCGGTTTTACCGAAAAATTTCCGTGGCAACTCTCAGGCGGTATGCAACAGCGCACCAGCATTTGCCGCGCGCTGATCCACGAGCCGGAAATTCTGATGCTCGACGAGCCGTTTAGCGCGCTCGACGCCTTCACACGCGAAGAGTTGTGGTGCATGACCCGCGACATTCACCAGACGCGCGGCGTAACCGCGATGCTGGTCACCCATGATCTTCGCGAAGCGGTGTTTCTTGCCGACACCGTGTACGTCATGAGCGACCGTCCGGGCAAGATCGTCAAGGTGCAACATGTTGACCTGCCACGACCGCGCGATCTGGAAATCACCTACACCAAACCGTTTCAGGATCTGGTGCATGAGCTGCGCTCACACATCGGAAAACACTAGAAGCGCGCGATGAAACACTGGAAAGAAAACATCCTCGCACCGCTGTTGTTCACCATCGCACTGCTGGTGCTGTGGGAGATTGCCTGCCGCGTGTTCAGTCTGCCGACGACCGTACTGCCACCGCCTACACTGATCGCAAAAGCGATGGTGCAATACTGGCCCGCCATATGGGAAAACTCGCTGCAAACGCTGATGACAACGCTACTCGGCTTCGCGATGGCGATTGTGTTTGGGCTTGTGCTCGGCGTCGGCATCGGGTGGTCGAAGATGATTTACGGCGCGCTCTATCCGGTGATGATTGCGTTCAACGCGATACCAAAAGTGGCCGTGGTGCCGATCCTCATCATCTGGTTTGGCATCGGCACGATCCCGGCGATATTGACGGCGTTTCTAATCTCGTTTTTTCCGATCGTGGTGAACGTGGCGACGGGGCTTGCGACCACGGAGCCCGAACTACAGGACGTGTTGCGTGCGCTCGGGGCGAGCAAGCTTGACGTCGTCATGAAGGTTGGCATTCCGCGTTCGATGCCTTACTTCTTCGGTTCGCTCAAGGTCGCGATCACGCTTGCGTTCGTTGGCTCGGTTGTGTCGGAAACCATCGGTGCCAACTCGGGTCTCGGGCAGATGATGCTTGCAGCGCAGGCGGGGTTTAACGTGGAACTGGTGTTCGCTGGGGTGATGGCATTAGCCATTCTCGGCATCGCGCTGTACGCGATCACGGCGCTGGTTGAACGGCACTTTACGGGGTGGGCGTTCCGGGCGGACGGCATCGGTTAATGCCTTGTGAAATTCGCCCATCTTTCAATGCCGCTTTTCGCCACAAACACTAGCACAAAAGGGTTAGAGGTCAAATATCGGTAATAGCGACTTACAATAAAATCAGGTGCCAGCCCATGTGTAATATGGCTTTCATAAAAAAGTTACCGCGTGCAAATGTTTTAACGATTGCGCTAGTCAGGTTGCGTTGCACTCCGACAACCCCTCCGTTGGTGTCACGCGAATTTGCTTTGACCTGATCGCCGGCCCGTCACTAAACTCTGTTGGTCAATGCGCCTGAGCAGCGCACGTCGCAACACAACAACAACAACAACAACAACGGAAAACCACCACGAGTCCACCGAACTTCGCCGCCCGGCGTAACCTGTCCCAATTAGGTTTGCTTGCCACCGCTATCGGCGCCGCATTGAGCGCAGAAGAAGTGTCAGCGCAAACGGTGCCTGTCGCCGCTGCGACTAAGGCCGACGCAGTAGTCGTCGACAAAGTCAATATTGTGGGTAGGCGTCGTGCCAACGCTTCGGCGACCGACACCCCGGTTCCGGTCGATTTCATTCCGCTTTCCAAATCAGCTGGGCAGGGCGGCCATTTCGATCTCGCCGAGACCTTGCAGTTCATTTTGCCGTCGTTTAATTCGACGCGGCAGACGGGCGCAGATGGCGCTGACCTTGTCGACTCGGCAGCGCTGCGCGGCCTCGGCTCCGATCAAACGCTGGTGCTCGTCAACGGCAAGCGCAAACAAACCAGCGCTCTGGTTGATCTGTTCGGTGCCAGAAATCGAAAAACTTCACGTTTGGCGCCGCATGGACACCGAGCCATGCGCTATCGGTCACGGCGGACGTATATCGCATCGATATCGACGATCGCCTTCGACAAGAACACCAACTTACTGTCGGTGGCAGCAATATCTTCAACATCAAGCCGTCAAAGCAGGACGCGAACGAAACCGACAACGGCTTCATCTATGACAGCGTGCAGTTTGGCCTCAACGGTGCAAGCTACTTCATCCGACTCTGGACGAAGTTCCAGGCAGAATGTAGTCCGAGCGGCGCGCACCGCTCCGACGGGGCAGACAGAGGGCTACTTCACGCAATCCACAAAATACCGCGCTTCTCCCCTGTGATGCTCCATAACGAGGCCGTGCACGTCGGTATCAAAACCCGGCAATAACGTGTTGAACTCACGCGCGAATTGCAGATACTGCACGATCGTCTTGTTGAATCGCTCGCCGGGAATCAACAGCGGGATGCCCGGCGGATACGGCGTCACGAGCATTGCGGTGATGCGACCTTCGAGATCATCAATCGGTACGCGATCCACTTTGCGATGCGCGAGGTGCTCGAACGCGTCACTCGGCTTCATCGCTGGTTCCATCGGCGATAAATACATCTCGGTGGTGACTCGCGCAACGTCGTACTTGCGATAAATCTCGTGAAATTTTTGCGCGAGATCACGCAGACCGACCTTTTCGTATTGCGGATAGGCGAGCACGAACTCGGGCATCACGCGCCACAATGGCTGGTTCTGGTCGTAGTCGGCCTTGAACTGTTGTAGTTCGGTCACGAGCGAGTTCCAGCGGCCTTTGGTAATGCCGATGGTGAACATGACGAAGAAGCTGTAGAGCCCCGTTTTCTCGACCACGACGCCATGTTCGGCGAGATACTTTGTGACCAGTGAAGCAGGAATACCCTGGGCGGCGAACTTGCCGTTGATGTCGAGCCCCGGCGTAACAATGGTTGCCTTGATCGGGTCGAGCATGTTGAAGCCGGGCTCGATCTTGCCGAAGCCATGCCACTTGTCCGTGGGCTTCAGGAACCACTCTTCGCGTTTGCCAACGCCGACGTGGTCGAACTTGTTGGGACCCCAGGTTTTGAACCACCAGTCCTTGCCAAATTCTTTGTCAACCTTCGCCATCGCCCGACGGAAATCGAGCGCCTCAGAAATACTTTCTTCAACCAGTGCGCCGCCGCCAGGCTGCTCCATCATGGCGGCCGCGACGTCACAGCTGGCGATGATCGCGTACTGCGGGGAAGTCGAGGTATGCATCAAATACGCCTCGTTGAAGCGCGTGAAATCGAGCTTCTGATTCACCGCATCCTGCACCAGAATTTGCGAAGCCTGAGAGAGGCCCGCTAGCAGTTTGTGCGTACTTTGTGTCGCAAATACCGTCGAGTCCTTGCACGGCTTGCGGCCCGGCCCAATCGCATGCATGTCCTGATAGAACGGGTGGAACGCCGCGTGCGGCAACCAGGCTTCGTCGAAGTGCAAGTTCTCGATGTAGCCCTGCAACTCTTTCTTGATTGTCTCGACGTTATAGAGCACGCCGTCGTACGTGCTCTGCGTAATCGTCATCACGCGCGGTTTGGCTTTTTTGTCCTTTACCAACGGATGTGCGTTTATCTTTTTCTGGATTGATTCTTGCGTGAACTGATCGCGCGTGATTGGGCCGATGATGCCGAAATGATTGCGCGTTGGCTGCAAGAAGATCGGCACCGTTCCCGTCATCATGATCGCGTGCAGCACGCTCTTGTGACAGTTGCGATCCACGAGCACGATGTCGTCTCGTGCGACGTTGGCATGCCAGACGATCTTGTTCGACGTGCTCGTCCCGTTGGTGACGAAAAACAGGTGATCGGCGCCGAAGATGCGTGCAGCATTGCGCTCGGACGCCGCAACCGGGCCAGTGTGGTCCAGCAGTTGGCCAAGTTCATCCACCGCGTTGCACACGTCTGCGCGCAGCATGTTCTCACCGAAGAACTGGTGGAACATTTGCCCGACCGGGCTCTTCAAAAACGCGACGCCGCCGGAGTGACCAGGGCAGTGCCATGAGTAGGAACCATCGCGCGCGTAGTCCAGCAGTGCCCTGAAAAACGGCGGCGCAACGGCGTTCAGATATTGCCGCGCTTCACGCACGATGGTGCGCGCGACGAAGTCCGGTGTGTCCTCGAACATGTGAATGAAGCCATGCAACTCCTTCAGAATGTCGTTTGGGAGGTGTTGCGACGTACGCGTTTCGCCGAAGAGAAAAATCGGCACATCGGCGTTGCGGCGGCGCGTTTCGATGATGAACTTGCGCAGATCAATGATGGCCTGACTCTCGTCCCCGTCCTCATTCACCTCTTCATCATCCAGCGACACGACAAAGGCCGACGCCCGCGCTGCCTGATTGGCAACCATCGCAACGTCCACATAAGTGAATCCGCCAACGACTTCAACACCTTGTTCTTCCAGCGCCTTAGCGAGTGCACGTATGCCCAGACCCGAGGACGACTCGGCGCGCCAATCTTCGTCGATGATGATGACGGGGAAGCGAAATTTCATGGTGCGCTGACCTTCGATGCGGGCAAAATTTGGTGAGATCCGAATGCTACAGAAAACCGTCTTGTAAACAGGGCCAAACCCCGCATGGTTGCGGGTTTAAACCATTGCTGCACCGCGATATACTGTGTATCTATTCACTCGGGGTGTGCGTGAGCCCACCGTAGCAGCCGCCCATGAAGGCTCCCCTGATGTCGATGGCTAGCTCGATTGAGCGCTTTGCCAGACTCTTTCGACTGGATGCAGTGCCTGCGGCGGCAGCTTCCTTCGCACCGTCAGAGAAACCGCGCACCGTTGCTCACAAAGCTTCGCATGTTGAGTCGGCTACGGGTGAGACGGGCGGTGAAGGTTCTCGAATTCGAGAAATCCCGTACAACTACACGAGTTTTTCTGATCGCGAAATCATCATTCGCCTGCTCGGAGATGACGCATGGGACATTCTGCATTCGCTGCGTGGTGAGCGGAAAACTGGCCGCAGCGCGCGCATGTTGTTTGAGGTGCTTGGCGACATTTGGGTCGTGGAGCGCAATCCCTATTTGCAGGATGATTTGATCGATAACCCGCGTCGCCGTGCGTTGTTGATTGATGCGCTGCGACATCGTCTGCGCGAGGTGGAAAAGCGCCGCAATGTCGATGTAGCCGATGCCGACGGTGAAGCGCGCAAAGCCAAAGTGGGCGAACTTGTCGACCGGGCAGCTAAAGCGGTGGATCGATTTGAGGCGCAGTTCCGGGATACGTGGGATTTGCGCAAACGTGTGCTCAAAGTGTTGGGCAAAGTTACACACAAGGACAACATCACATTCGATGGGTTGGCGCGAGTTTCACATGTGACTGACGCGACCGACTGGCGCGTTGAATATCCGTTCGTTGTTCTGCATCCGGACACGGAGGGAGAGGTGGTCGGGCTCGTCAATGGCTGCATCGAGCTTGGCCTGACAATCATCCCGCGCGGCGGCGGAACGGGCTACACGGGTGGTGCGATTCCGCTCACAAAGACTTCTGCGGTGATCAACACTGAGAAGCTGGAGACCCTGTCTTCAGTCAAGTTCGAAATATTGCCTGGGCACACTGAGGCGTACGGCGTCATTGAATGCGAAGCCGGTGTCGTCACGCGGCGCGCCATGGAAGCTGCGGAGCACGCCGGTCTCGTTTGGGCCTGTGACCCGACGAGCGCGGACGCAAGCTGCATCGGTGGCAACGTCGCCATGAATGCAGGTGGCAAGAAGGCTGTGCTGTGGGGTACCGCGCTCGACAATCTGGCTGCGTGGCGTATGGTGACGCCGCAGGGCGAATGGCTCGAAGTCACGCGCATGGACCATAATCTGGGCAAGATTCACGACGCGAACCACGCGACGTTTCGGTTGCAATACTTTGCGGCAAAAAACGAGCGCAGCGGCGCGCTGGAGCTCGACCGCAGCAAGATGTTGCGCGAAGAAACGCTCATCATCCCCGGCCCCAGTTTCCGAAAGATTGGGCTGGGTAAAGACGTCACGGACAAATTTCTTTCGGGCCTTCCGGGCGTGCAAAAAGAAGGCTGTGACGGTCTGATCACCTGGTCGAAATGGGTGCTCCACAAGATGCCGCCGCACACGCGGACTGTGTGCATGGAGTTCTTCGGTCAGGTGCGCGATTCGGTGCCGGCGATTGTCGAGGTGAAAGACTTCCTCGATGCATTGCCGAAAACCGGTGTGGCCCGAGTGATGCTGTCGGGCCTTGAGCATCTGGATGAGCGCTATGTGAAAGCTGTCGGCTACGCGACCAAGGCCAAACGCCACGGTCGCCCGAAAATGATCCTCATTGGCGACATTGTGGGCGACGACGAGAACGAAGTCGCGAAAGCCGCCTCCGAGGTGGTGCGCATTTGCAACATGCGCGGCGCCGAAGGTTTCGTCGCGGTGAGCGCCGAATCACGAAAAAAATTCTGGCTGGATCGCGCACGAACAGCCGCAATCGCCAAACACACCAACGCGTTCAAACTCAACGAAGACGTAGTAATTCCGCTGCCGCGGATGGGTGACTATTGCGACGGCATTGAGCGTATCAATATCGAGCTTTCGATCAGGAACAAGCTGAAGCTGTGCATTGACCTGGAGAAGTTTTTTGCCGGGCCAATGCCGCAGAATCGCTATGAGGAATACGGCGTTTCAACGGAATTGCTGGCTGATAAAGTACGCGAAGCGCGTGGCCTCGTCGTCGCCGTGAGAAAAAACTGGCAAGGCTTGCTTGACAACATCGAGACCAACTTCCGTCAGCAGCAATCGCATGAAATCCGCGTGTCGTGGAAAGCGGAAATCAAAGCACCGCTCGAAGACATCTTCGCTGGCGAGGCACTAAAGCCCATCGTTGATCGATTGAACGCGATTCACAAAGAAGTGCTTCGTGGTCGCGTTTGGGTCGCGCTGCACATGCACGCGGGCGACGGCAATGTGCACACAAACTTGCCGGTCAACAGCGACAACTACGAGATGTTGCAAGAGGCGAACGCTGCAGTGGCGCGCATCATGGCGCTGGCGCGCTCCCTCGACGGTGTGATCTCGGGAGAGCATGGCATCGGTCTGACCAAGCTCGAATTTCTCACCGACGACGAGATTGGTCCGTTCCAGCGCTACAAGCAGAAGGTTGATCCCGACGGTCGCTTCAACAAAGGCAAGTTGATGCCTGGTGGCGATCTGCGCTATGCGTACACGCCCTCGTTCGGGCTGCTCGGCAGCGAGTCGCTGATTCTTGAAGCGAGCGACATTGGCGCGATTGCCGATTCGGTGAAGGACTGTCTGCGCTGCGGCAAGTGCAAGCCCGTGTGCGCGACGCATGTGCCGCGTGCGAACTTACTTTATTCGCCCCGCAACAAGATTCTCGCGACCGGTTTGCTGGTTGAAGCTTTTCTCTACGAAGAGCAAACGCGACGCGGCATTTCGCTGCGCCATTGGGACGAACTCGCCGACGTGGCAGACCACTGTACGGTCTGTCACAAGTGTGTGAATCCGTGTCCTGTCGACATCGATTTCGGCAATGTGTCGATGGCGATGCGCAACCTGCTGCGCAAAGAGGGCAAAAAGAAATTCAACCCCGGCACCGCCATCGCGATGGTGCTGCTTAACGCGCGCGATCCAGCCACCGTGAACCTGCTGAAGCGCACGGTCGTGAATGGTGGTTACCGTATGCAGCGTTTCGCGCATGGGCTCGCCAAACGCTTCGGACTGATCGGCTCGCAAACAAAGCGACCACCGTCCACGACGGGCGGCAGGCCAGCGATCAAGGCGCAGGTGATTCACTTTATCAACAAGCCGATGCCCGGTGGATTACCGAAACAGACGGCTCGCAAGTTGCTCGACATCGAAGACGATAAAGTTGTACCGATCATCCGCAATCCGCTGTTGAGCGCCGATGAACAGGAAGCCGTTTTCTACTTCCCTGGCTGCGGTTCGGAGCGGCTGTTCTCGCAGGTCGGACTGGCTACGCAGGCAATGCTCTGGCACGTTGGTGCGCAGACAGTATTGCCCCCCGGCTACCTTTGCTGCGGCTATCCGCAAACGGCCAGTGGTAACCAGGACAAAGGGCAAGAGATCATCACCGATAACCGCGTGCTGTTTCACCGTGTCGCCAACACGTTGAACTATCTCGACATCAAAACCGTGATCGTGAGCTGTGGTACCTGCATGGATCAGCTGCAGAAATATGAGTTCGAGAAGATTTTCCCGGGTTGCCGCTTGCTCGATATTCACGAATACCTGATGGAGAAGGGCATCAAGCTTGAAAACATCACGGGCACCCGGTACATGTATCACGATCCCTGCCATTCGCCGATGCAGACCTATGAGCCGCTGAAAGTCGTTAACGAGCTCATGGGGCAGAAGATCGACCTGAATGAACGTTGCTGCGGTGAGTCCGGCACGCTGGCTGTCACGCGTCCTGACATCTCCACACAGGTGCGTTTTCGCAAGGAGGCGGAAATGCGCATAGGGGCAGACAAACTCCGCGCAATTCCTGTGAAAACTGCGCCTGGTGCGGATCAGAAGTTTCAGGGCGAAGTCAAGATTCTCACCAGCTGCCCGTCTTGCCTGCAGGGCTTGTCGCGCTACGACAATGACAGCGATACCAAAGCGGACTACATCGTCGTCGAGATCGCGAAGCACTTGCTCGGCGACAAATGGATGCCGGAGTATGTGGCGAAGGCGAATTCGGGTGGGATTGAGCGGGTACTGGTGTAGCTGGTGTGCCGTTACCCTTGCCTCCGACGAGGATAACGGTGGTTAGCCCCGGGTGGTTGCCGTTAGGCGGTTCCCGCGTTTTCCGCGAAAATCGGCGTCCACGAGAACACAATGGAGCGGGCAACCCGTCCAAACACCTATGTCCTGGTTAGACAAAATCATTCCCTCGGTTAAAGGCGACGGTGTTGCCAAGCGGGGCGTACCTGAGGGCCTTTGGCTCAAATGTCCTTCGTGCGATTCGGTGCTCTACACCACCGACGTTGAGAAAAATCAGCATGTCTGCATGAAGTGCGGCTACCACATGCGGGTCAGCGCACGTACGCGGCTGAACAGCCTGCTCGACGAGGCGGGGCGCAAGGAGATTGGCGCGGATGTGCTGCCGATTGATTCGCTTAAATTCAAGGACGGCAAAAAGTACCTGGATCGGTTGCGGTTGGCTGCTGAAGCGACCGGCGAGACCGACGCGCTGGTGGTGATGCAGGGCGCGATTGACAAGGTGCCTGCGGTCGTTGCCTGTTTTGAGTTCGAGTTCATGGGGGGCTCGATGGGCTCGGTCGTGGGTGAACGTTTCGCTCGCGGCGTGGATGCAGCGATCAAGGCAAAGTGCGGCTTTGTGTCGGTGGCGGCTTCGGGCGGCGCGCGGATGCAGGAGGGTATGGCCTCGTTGTTGCAGATGGCTAAAACCACGTCGCGACTGGCCGAACTGGCCGAGAAAAAACTGCCCTACATCAGCGTGCTGACCGACCCGACGATGGGCGGCGTTTCGGCGAGTTTTGCCTTTGTTGGCGATATCGTGATTGCTGAACCGGGAGCACTCGTTGGTTTCGCCGGGCAGCGCGTGATCGAGCAAACCGTGCGAGAAAAGTTGCCGGAAGGTTTTCAGCGTGCCGAATTTTTGCTTGATCACGGGGCGATTGATCTCATCGTGGATCGACGTGAGATGAAAGCGACGCTGGCTAAATTGCTGAGTGCGCTGCATTAAATTGGGTGACAGCTTTTTGGCGAAAGCGCCGCCGCATCGGGGCTACCTATGCAAATCGGGAATAGTTGACTTGACGGTATATGTGTCTCTGGACTACGTAAAATACGAGTTGTTTGATAAAGCTGTTGGGTATTCTTGGTGCCAAACAGGCCGCACGCTGTCGGGCCCGCAGCGTTCGCAGCACCCAAAAAACGTGTGTCGATCAGCACAATGACCTCGCTCGCCGACTGGCTCACGCGCATTTACGCGATCCGTTCCGGCCCTGAAATCGCCATGGGTCTGGAGCGAATCCGCCCGATTTTTGAGCGCATGGCGGTTTCGCCAAACTGTCCGGTGATTTTGGTCGCCGGCACGAATGGCAAAGGGTCGGTGTGCGCTTACCTCTCCTCAATCCTCGGCGCAGCGGGCTTTCGAGTGGCTAGATACACGTCGCCGCACATCCATCGGTTCAACGAGCGCATTGTCGTGAACGATGTGGAGGCGAGCGACGCGGAGCTGGTTGCCGCATTCGAAGCCGTCGAGGCGGCGCGCGAAGCGGAAGACAATTTGCTGCTCACGTTCTTTGAATACACAACACTCGCGGCTTTGCATCTCTTCACCGCAACAAAGCTCGACGCCTGGGTGATCGAGGTGGGCCTCGGCGGGCGGCTGGACGCGACCAACATCCTCGACGCCGATTGCGCAGTGATCACGAGCATCGCGCTGGATCACACTGAATTTCTAGGGCCGACGCGTGAATTGATTGCCGTGGAAAAGGCGGGAATTCTGCGCGAGGGTCGCCCCGCCATCATCGCCGAGCCCGATCCGCCGCGATCACTGGTTGCGACTGCTCAAGCGCGCGGCGCATTGACGAGCTATATCGGGCGCGATTTTGGGTGGCAGAAATCCCCGGAAACACCCAATCAGTGGCGATTTTGGGCGTCTGATCCCCTCCCCCCGGGTTTGGGAGCAGATGAGGGAGCAACGAGCGGGGATATCGCGCCACGATCACCCTCTCCCCTCAAGGGGGCGGGGGCTAAGCCACTCCCGCGCGCGCAAACATTCAACCGTCACGGCCTCCCGCTACCCGCCCTCCGCGGCGGCTACCAGCTCGGCAACGCCGCCGCCGCACTTGCCGCGCTTCATGCCCTGAACGACCGTCTCCCGGTGTCGCAAGGCGCGGTGAAACAAGGCTTGCTGGACGTAAACTGGCCCGGACGTTTTCAGGTACTTCCAGGACGGCCAGTGACCGTGCTTGATGTCGCTCACAACGCCCATGCGGCGATCGCACTCGAGCGAGCGCTCGCTGACATGGCGTATTTTCCGACCACTCACGCCGTGTTTGCGATGCTTAAAGACAAGGACATCGGCGCAGTCATCGGCGCCGTGAGGGGCAGAGTTGACGAGTGGCACATCGCGCCGTTGCCGGGGCCGCGCGGCGTGGACAGCGAAACTTTGGCAACGGCTTTGGCGACTGCGGGCGTCAAGGATCGGACCATTCACCGCCACGCGAGCGTCGCCGAGGCTTATGCTGCGGCGCGGAAACTGGCAGCTGAAGCCGATAGAATTGTGGTCTTTGGTTCTTTCCTCACTGTGGCGCAAGCCCTCTGAGCACCGCAATATTTCATGGCCGCTGCTGCGACGCCTCTGCCTACGCCAGATAGCCCTGAACAACTGCGCCGACGCGCGAATCGGCGTTTGCTCGGCGCGACCATCCTGTTGTTGATTGCGATCATCGCTGTGCCCATGTTTCTGGAGCGCGAGCCACCGCCGTTGCCGGATAACGTGGAGGTGCGCATTCCGCCGGTCGAAGGCACCAAATTCGAGCCAAAATTTCCCGCTGGCTCTGACACGAAAAAGTCAGGCAGCAAAGCCGTCGAGAAGCCCGCTGAAATTCCGGCAATTACTGAGCCAAGCGGCGCTCAGGCAACCGTCAGCGGCGCAATCGCCGCTCAACCCGTTCCAGCGCTAGCGCCGCCAGTTGCCGCCGCCGCGCCCAAACCAGCGCCCGTCGAGACGAAGTTACCCGCCGTCGCGCCGAAAGAGGCCGAAAAGCCTGTCGCTCAAACGTCTGAAAAAGTGGCCGACAAAGCGCCCGAAAAACTCGCGGCTAAAGAACCCACACCCGCTGACCGTAAATCCGGTCAGCACGTTGTTCAGGTCATAGCGGTGCGCGACCCGGCCACCGCGAAGCAGTTGTACGACAAAGCCAAAGGCCTCAAATTTCCGGTCTATACCGAGAAAATTGACGTAACCAGTGGCGTTGTGATTCGCGTGCGCGTGGGCCCGTACGCGACCAAGCAGCAAGCCGAATCGGCGCGCGCAAGGCTCGCGCAGGCGGGCTTTGAGGCGAAAGTGCTCGTCCTGCAATGAGCCATGCCTGAGTCGCACCGAAGCTCTCGCGCATGACCGGCTTCGATATCGCAGTGACAGTGGTGATCACGCTTTCCGCGTTGATTGGCTTGTGGCGAGGCGTCATACGGGAAGTGTTCGCGCTCGCCGCCTGGGTCGCGGCGATCATCTGCATGTTTGTCTTCGGAGAGCAATTGGCGCACGTGCTGCCGTTCGCGCGCGACACGGCGTGGCTGCGCATGCTGGCGGGCTACGCGATTGTGTTTTTGGGCGTGTTCGTATCGATGAGCGTCGTTGGGTTTTTGTTCAGCAAACTGGTGAACGTGATCGGACTGTCGTTCGTGGACCGAGCGCTGGGCATGGTATTTGGCGTGGTGCGTGGTGCGCTGATCGCGGTGCTGCTGGTGTTTATCGCCGGTGCCACCAACTTACCGGGAATGAACTGGTGGCGCGACAGCATGACAGCCAGGCCGCTCTCCACATTCGCGGCCATCTTGCGCAGCAAGTTGCCCGACGATCTGGCTAAACGTTTCAGATATTCCGCAACGCAAACATCCCTGTTGAGGACTGACCTATGTGTGGTGTGATTGGTATCGTGTCGCACGGGCCGGTGAATCAACTGATTTACGACGGCCTGATGTGCCTGCAACATCGCGGACAGGACGCGGCGGGCATCATGACGGCTGATGGCGCGGTGTTTCACATGCACAAAGCCAAGGGCATGGTGCTCGACATTTTCCGCACGCGCAATATGCGTGACCTGGCTGGCAGCGCAGGCATCGGCCACACGCGCTACCCGACGGCGGGCTCAGCCGTCAGCGTGCACGAAGCGCAACCGTTCTATGTCAACTCGCCGTTCGGCATCACGCTGGCGCACAATGGCAACTTGACCAATGGGGATGCGTTGAAGCGAGAGCTGTTCAACGTCGACGCGCGGCATATCAACACCAACTCCGATTCAGAAGTGTTGCTGAACGTGTTTGCGCTGGAGCTTGAGCGGGCCGCGCAGGGCGTCAAGCTCACGCCGGAAAAGATTTTTACTGCTGTGCGCGGCGTGCATCAGCGTTGTCGCGGTGCGTACGCTGTGCTGGCAATGATTGCCGGTTATGGCCTCGTTGCGTTCCGCGATCCCCACGGTATTCGTCCAATGGTTTATGGTCGCAACGACACGATGGCCGGACCGGAATACGCCGTCGCGAGTGAGACAGTGGCGCTGGATGTACTGGGCTTTAAATTCGAGCGCGACGTTGCGCCGGGAGAGGCGCTGTTCATCGATTTCGCGGGAGACATTCACGCGAAACAATGTGCCGACAACCCGAAGTTGCATCCCTGTATTTTTGAGTATGTTTACCTCGCACGACCCGACTCGGTGATCGATGGCATAAGCGTATACGAGGCGCGTATACGCTTGGGCAACGAGCTTGCCAATGAGGTGATGAAGCTGCCGGATTGGCAGAGCATCGACGTCGTCGTTCCAATCCCCGATTCGTCCCGTCCCAGCGCGCTTGAACTCGCCTCGAAAATCGGTCGTCCGTATCGAGAAGGCTTCGTGAAAAATCGCTATGTGGGTCGCACCTTTATCATGCCCGGTCAGGCGATGCGCAAGAAGAGCGTGCGCCAGAAGTTAAATCCGATTGCCAGCGAATTTGCAGGCAAAACCGTGCTGCTGGTCGACGATTCGATCGTGCGCGGAACCACAAGCCGCGAGATCGTGCAGATGGCACGTGAAGCAGGCGCTGTTAAGGTGTTCTTCGCCAGCGCTGCACCGCCGGTAATTTACCCGAATGTGTATGGCATCGACATGCCGACGCCGAGCGAGCTGATTGCCGTCGGCAAGACGCACGAACAAGTCGCCACCGAGATTGGCGCTGAACGGGTGATCTATCAAACCATCGAAGGCATGAAGCGCGCCATTCGCGCAGGCAACCCGGCGATTGAAGATTTCGATGCGTCCTGCTTCGATGGTTGCTATGTCACCGGCGACATCACGCCACAATTTTTGCAAGGTCTCGCCGTGTCTCGTGATGCGTCGCGTGGCGAGATGGTTAACGCTGATCAGTAATTAGTACGCTGAGTTGAAAACGCCCCTGCAAATGAAGAATATGACCAATAAAGATCTCTCTCTCGATACGCTGGCGATCCGCGCAGGCGGCATGCGAACGTCGTTCAACGAACATTCGGAGGCGTTGTTTCCGACGGTCAGCTTTGTGCATGAAAGTGCCGAGATGGCGGCAAAGCGCTTCGCTGGCGAAGAGCCCGGCTATATTTATTCGCGGTTCACCAACCCGACCGTGGATATGTTCGAACAACGCCTCGCAGCGCTCGAAGGCGCGGAAGCGTGCATTGCTGCGAGCACGGGTATGGCTGCGATTTCTACGCTGGCGTTGACGCTGTGTTCGGTGGGTGATCACATTGTTACGAGTGGCAGCGTATTTGGCTCAACGCTGAACGTCTTCGGCCCACCAGTGATGGGCAAGTTTGGCGTAACCTGTGAAGTGGTGAACAGCACGTCGCTTGATGCGTGGGCGGCGGCGATCAAACCCGGCACCAAGCTCGTATTTCTGGAAACCCCATCGAATCCGACGGCCGAGGTGTACGATATTGCGGCAATTGCCGCGATGTCTCGCAAAGTCGGCGCTGTGTTTGCCGTTGACAATTGTTTCTGCACGCCGATTCTGCAAAGACCGCTTTTGCTGGGTGCAGACGTGGTCGTTCATTCCGCGTCCAAACATCTCGATGGCCAGGGCCGCGTGATGGGCGGTGCGCTGGTAGGAAAGAAGGAATTGTGCCGCGAGCGCGTCTACAACTTTTTGCGCACAACGGGGCCATCAATGGCACCGTTCAATGCGTGGGTAATTTTGAAGGGGCTGGAAACGCTGCCGATCCGCATGCGCGCACACAGCGAGAACGGGCTGGCTTTGGCCGAGTGGCTTGCCGAGCACCCCAAGGTCGCGAAGGTGAATTATCCGTTCCTCGATTCGCACCCGAATGTCGCGCTGGCCAAGCGGCAGCAGTCGGGCGGTGGCGCGGTGCTCTCCTTTACCGTCAAAGGCGGCAAGGCAGAAGCGTGGAAAGTTATTGACGCGGTCACGATCATGTCGATCACGGGCAATCTGGGCGACGTGAAGACGACCATCACCCATCCGGCGAGCACGACGCATTCGCGCATGAGTCAGGCGGCAAGGGATGCGTCAGGTATTACTGATACCCTCATCCGCGTAGCCGTGGGGCTGGAGTCGCAAAGCGACTTGCGAGAAGACTTGAATCGCGGCTTAAGCTCGATTTAGGATCCAACAAAAATATTACGAGTAGACGAGAAGAGAAACGATGCTGTACGCCTTTCACGAAATGCAAAAGTCCCTCGGTGCGCCGATGCGGTTTGCCGCGCAAATGGGCATGAACTGGGCGCAATCGTCTGGCAATCCCTGGAAAGATATGCCTGCGAGCGATTGGCTGGCGGCGTCAAGCGAATTGACGATGCGACTATCTCAGGAGTATCCGAAGCTGCCCTTTGGTATCCACAGTGTCGTCGTTGATGAGCACACGCATGCCGTCGAAGAAACGGTCTTTGAAGAAAAGGCGTTTTGCCAGTTGCGGCGCTTTTCCAAGGTAGGCGCGAAGGGTGAATCACGCATTTTGTTGGTTGCGCCGCTATCGGGGCACCACTCCACGTTGCTGCGAGATACGGTTCGCTCGCTGGTTCAGCATCACGAAGTCTTCGTGACGGACTGGCGCGATGCGCGCATCGTGCCGTTGTCGGAAGGGCTCTTCCATCTCGACGATTACGTCCGCTATGTCATCGAGTTTTTGCAATCGCTCGGCCCAGACGTTCATGTGATCTCGGTATGTCAGCCGACGGTGCCGGTGATGTGTGCGGTGAGCCTGATGGCAGCGCACAACGATCCGATGCGCCCGAAATCGATGGTGATGATGGGAGGGCCGATCGATACCCGCGTCAACCCGTCAAAAGTTAATGACTACGCGACGAAGCACAATATTGAGTGGTTTGAGCAACATGTAATTTCTCGGGTGCCCGCGAAGTACCCCGGATATGGCCGTCGCGTTTACCCCGGCTTTTTGCAGCATTACGGTTTCGTAGCGATGAACCCGAATCATCATGCAAAGTCGCATTGGGACTTCTTCCGCGATCTAATTAAGGGCGATGGTGCCGATGCCGAAACGCATCGGAAGTTCTACGACGAATACAACGCTGTGCTTGATCTCGATGCGGCGTACTACCTGGAGACCGTGCAGCGCGTGTTTCAGGAGTTTCAGCTTCCACGCGGCATCATGGAGATTTCCGGCGAACGTGTTGATCCGAAGGCGATACGCGACGTCGGCCTGATGACTGTCGAGGGCGAACTAGATGACATTTCCTGTCCGGGTCAGACCGACGCAGCGCACGGGCTTTGCTCGAATATCCCAAACGTGCGACGCAAGCACCTGTTGGTCGAAGGCTGCGGCCACTACGGCATTTTTTCTGGTAGCCGTTGGCGCAACGTCGTTTACCCGGCGATTCGTGAATTTGTCGCTGACGAACGAGCAATCAGCGAGAAAGTGGCAGCGGTCGGCCCGGTAAAACCGAACGCAAAGCAAAGAAAATAGGCAATCGTAGGTAAATCCAAAAAAATAAATTCCACTATCTCATTGAAGCTCGAATTTATTGGGTTAGCGGGGAGCATTGCTTAAAGAGTGGACAGAGAATGCGTAGAGAATGAGCAGAAAGGGGGCTGGTTTAAGTGGGTTTTGTGACCGATGAG
>JAYUWL010000207.1:0-3832 GCA_043753585.1 Burkholderiales bacterium | reverse complement strand
AGCTTGACGCGCTTGCTGCTCGCTTTGCTCACATGGGGGTAAGCGAAGACCTGGCCGCGCTGTCCATGTTGGAAGCGTGGCACCTGCTGCGGTATCTGCGACGGCTTGCGGAAACACAGGCGACGGGATGAAACCGTGGCGAAGCAAAAATTCAAAGATGCACGCGGCCCACACCTCCGCATTTATTGGGCATTGCTCGATTCGCCCGCATGGTGCGCATTGAGCTTTTCACAACGTGCGCTCTACATCGCATGTAGACGAAAACTCACGTCGAACAACAACGGCAACATCGCGCTCACGCTTGCAGGATTGGCGGAACAAGGCTTCACCGCTTCGTCGTCAACCCTTGCCGGTGGCTTGCGGGCCCTGCAAGCGGTGGGCTTCATCGCAGTGACGCGCGAGGGTGGCAAGGTGAACCGTGGGCAAGCGATACCAACGCTGTACCGCTTCAACGACGAACCGTGTCACGAATGGGCAAAGCTTGATATTCCGATGATGAAGGCAAGCAACGATTGGCAACAGTTCGCCACCGTGCAAGCGGCATCCGAAGCAATCAACGCGGCGGATTTGAAAGCGCGCAGCGACCATGCAAAGGCAACGCTGGAACGTGAGCAACGCACGATTGAAAAAAATTCGCCGATTCGAAATTCGAACCGTGACAGTTCGCAATTCAAAGACGCACCGATTCGAAATTCAAAGCCGGTGGCGTTTTCCGGCTTCGAAAATCGAACCGTGAGCGACCCAATGCAATCCGCTGCAACGCCCGTGCAATAGGACTTGGCGCTCAATCGCGCCATGTTGCCCAAAAATTAAGCACCGGCTTTGAAATTCGAACACCTATACAGATTGCCATAGATAGGCTGCGTTTATGGCTCGTCTGCGGACGACACGACAGCATCGGCAACCATAACAACCTAAGAAAACCTGAATCAGCAGACGCGCTCGAAACGAAACAATCTCCGAGATTCAGGGTCAAGCCTGAACGGGGTTGGGTTTCTTCGGGCGTGGCGGCAACGGAGCATTTCGACCTTCATTGGATCGAGCATCATCTCGAAAAATTGGCAGGCAAGCTTTCGTAAAGCTAGACAGCCCCCATTGAGATCGTTCCCACGTAGGAACACACATATTTGGAAATCGCCTGATCGATGGTTTGGGCAGACAATGGGTAAGTTGTTTTCGCCGATGGCACTCTAGACGCCTCGCTCACCACGTTTAGCCTGATCGGTTCTGGCAACGTGGCCACCACGCGCAGGACCAGCAGCCAAGGCACCGCGTACGCGATGGTGTTGCAACCAGATCGGAAGATCGTCCTGGCGGGGTAATGTCAAACCGGGACTGTGACGCCCGTGACGCAATTCTGTTTGATTGGTCCATTTGGCTATGAGAGTTGCGCGCGGGACTTCGACGGCGATGGCCGAGTTCTGGCTACGACCGACGCACTCATTCTTTCGCGTGTCGCACTCGGCATGACAGGTGATGGAGTGGTCAACGGGATCGCGTTTCCTGCCAGCGTCTCACGCAACACCTGGCCGCTGATTCGCGACTATTTGGTGAGGCAATGCGGGTTGTCGCTGGCGCAATAAGCTGGACGGATTACCTCAAGAGCAACAAGTCCAGCAGACAAACTACCCGCTATTCCACGTCGGGTCGCGAAACGCTATCGAATTAACAGCGCCGCCTTGCGAAAACATACGCAAAGTGTCGGCCTAGCGTCTGCGGCGAGCCCAGATTGCTGTTCCGCGATATTATGGGTCGCGTTCGAGAGGGCATCGCCATACCAACGCGACTGCAACGACAAAACGAAAACATTGAAACGAGCATACCGCGATGCCCCCTATCAAGACCCGCTTCCTCGGCATCTGTTGCCTGTTTGTACTCGCCGTCAGCATGGGCACGCAAGCGATCCCCGGCCAGCCCGGCACGCTCGACACCACCTGGAACGGCAACGGCAAAGTGATCACCCCGATCGGCAGCGGCCAGAATCTCGCCTACGCCTTAACCCTGCAACCCGATGGAAGGGTACTCCTGGCCGGGGGGTGCTCCAATGGCGGGAACAGTGATTTCTGCGCCGCGCGCTACCTGGCCAACGGCACGCTCGATACCTCTTGGAACAGCACCGGCAAAGTCATCACCCCTATCGGTAGCAGCAACGACAACGCCTTTGCCATGACCCTGCAACCCGATGGCAAGGTGCTCCTGGCCGGGAATTGCGTGAACGGTGCGACCGTTGCCTTCTGCGCCGCGCGCTACGACGGCGGGCCGTTCCCGTCCCCCACGTGCAATCTTGATATCGATGGCGATGGCCAGATTCTCAGCACTATTGATTCCCTCATTCACGCCGCATCGCGCTCGGCATGACCGGCAATGCCGTGACCAACGGCATTGTCTTTCCGGCGGCAGCGAAACGCACCTCGTGGACAGCGATTCGCACCCATCTGAACACCTGGTGCGGGATGTCGCTGGCACCGTGACACCGCGAAAGCTGACTGGCACGCGTCAGTGTGACGGGAAGATGATCCCCGTAACACTTAATGAATCCGGTGGGTGCCGACTCATTGGCGGGCAGGTCTGACTGGATCGGCAATTTGCCAAAAAAGTGGTTGCGTTGAGCAATAGACGCGCACCACAGCAAACGCGAGTTTCGCTACCGTGCTTGCGCGACGCCGAGACCAAATCGGGGTGACGGATCGCCGTTATTGACGATGTGGGCAGCAAATCCCGCAAATGAACTCGGGTTGTGCAACGACAGCTCGGCGAGTTGCCGATCATACGCAGGATCGAACTCCGAAATGTGAGCGTTTATTGCGCCCGATTGACCATCGAAGACATGTACGCCTTCGTGCATCAGAATTGCGGCGCGCGAGTGCGGACCGATGGGCTCACCCAGCGTATCGCCAAAATTGTTTTGCACGTTGGTGAACGCTGGGCCGAATGTTATCGGTCCACCGAGTGGTGCCTCTGCTGGCGTGTGCGGGCCGTTCACCGGCGCGCCCGTCCGAAAGCGCGTGGCTGCCGCAGAAAACAACCCGATCAGCTGCGTGTAGCGAGCGGAAATGGTGTTGAGATCGGTGTCGTTCATCGCTCGTCCCACTCCCAGCGTAGGCGCAAATCCGGTCAATCGGAAGTGGGTGCGCAATGCGTCGAGTGTCAGCGGCGCAGACGGCGTGCCAGCAGCGCGCGACTGTTGCAGTGTGTTGATTGCCGCCAGCGCTGCACGCACTTTGCTGGTGGCCAGCGGCAGGTCCAGCACCGCGAGATCACGGCCGAACAGCGCGCCGCGCAGCATCAGATCCAGCACACCGATCACTTCGCGCCCAGCCGCTCCTTGATCGGCCGTGAGATTAAAACGCTTCTGCACGGCCTTGACCGCGGTCGCAGTTTGTTGACCATAAATTCCGTCAACCTTGATCGTCGGCGCGATGCCGGTCGCGGCCAACGCCTGCTGCAACAGCGCCACCGCCACCCGGTCAGGATCAAACGCCTTCATTCCAGGCGCATTGATTGCCGCAGTACGAATACGATGATTAGCTGACCAGAGCGGTGCGAAGATGGGCATGATGCGCTTTCAACGAGCAGATAGGATGCAGTTGAACAGACGCAAACGCGACACACCGCGCGCCATAGCGCGTCAAGTCAATAAAACTGACCGGCGTGTGAATGACTATCGCTAACGTGGGCTGCCATTGAGCTACAACCCGATGGCAAGTTAATATGGGTAATTCCAGCGCCAACGGCCCCAGCTTCGACTTCTGCGCCGTGCGCTACCTCACCAATGGCGCGCTCGACATGGCGTTCTGGTCACACAATGCGGTATGTCGCTCGCGCAGTAGTT
>JAYUWL010000206.1:0-3841 GCA_043753585.1 Burkholderiales bacterium | reverse complement strand
AACACAGGGTGTGCACGTCGTGCCCAACCTACGCACACATGGCCGCGCTAATGAGTGAGCCCGCCAATCATGGTCAGAATGCGATCCGTCACACCTTTGAGTTCAGCATCAATCTCGGCCAGCGCACGCGGTGGCTTGAACACGTAGAAGTGGCGGTTGAACGGAATTTCGTAGCCGACTTTGGTTTTTTCGTGATCGATCCAGGCGTCTGGTGCGTGCGGCAGCACTTCGCGTTTGAAGTAGGTCTCAATGTCTTCATTGAGCGGCACGTTTTCGGTATCGCGCAACGCGCTGTCGGGCACCGGCTTGCCCTTGCCTTTGCCCTTGCTGCCGAGCACGATCTTGCCGTCGGAGTCGCGTTCGGGGCGCTCAACCGTGATGGTGCGGTAGCCGAAATCTTCGTTGTTAAAAATGCGACTGATTGGCACCGGGTTGTTGTCAACCTCGCGGGTGGACTGTTCAAAGTGACCGAACAGGCGGGTGATGTCTTCGATGTGTTCGGCGCTGAGTTCCTTACGTTTGTTGCCGAGGCTTTTGCGCATTTTTTGCCAGAAACTGCTGGCATCGATCAGTTGCAGTTTGCCCTTACGGCTCACCGGCTTGCGGTTGCTGACGATCCAGATGTAGGTGCTAATGCCGGTGTTGTAGAACATGTCGGTGGGCAGCGCGATGATGGCCTCTACCAGATCGTTCTCCAGCATGTAGCGGCGAATCTCGCTCTCGCCGCTGCCCGCGCCGCCGGTGAACAGCGGGGAGCCGTTGAGCACGATGCCGAAGCGGCTGCCGCCGTCCACCGCCGGGCGCATCTTGTTGACCAGGTGCAGCAGAAACAGCAGCGAACCATCGCTCACGCGCGGCAAGCCGGGGCCGAAGCGCCCGTTGAAGCCCATCTGCTCAAACTCTTTGCGGATGATCGCTTCGATCTTTTTCCATTCCACGCCAAACGGCGGGTTCGACAGCATGTAGTCAAACACCTTGCCGTGCAGCCCGTCGGCCGACAGAGTGTTGCCGAAGATGATGTTGGCAATGTCTTGCCCTTTGATCAGCATGTCGGCTTTGCAGATGGCGTAGGACTCGGGGTTGAGCTCTTGCCCGTACATCACTAGGCGCGCACCGGGGTTGAGGCTGGTGAGGTGTTCGTCGGCCACGCTCAGCATGCCGCCGGTGCCCGCGGTGGGGTCGTACAGCGAGCGCACCACGCTGGGCTTGGTCAGCGCGGCGTCGTCCTCGATAAAGATGAGGTTGACCATGAGTCGAATGGCGTCACGCGGCGTGAAGTGTTCGCCAGCGGTTTCGTTGGACAGCTCGGCAAACTTGCGAATGAGCTCTTCAAACACCGCGCCCATTTGTTCGTTGCTGACGACGTTGGGGTGCAGGTCGATGTTGGCAAACTTTTCGGTGACGACGTAGAGCAGCCCCGACTTGGCCAGCTTGTCGATTTGGGTGTGAAACTCAAAGCTTTCAAAAATATCGCGCACCGCCGGTGAAAACGCTTGCATGTAGGCGCGCAGGTTTTCGCCAATATGGTCTTGGTCACCCATCAGCTTTTTAAGATCAAGCGGGGAGGTGTTGTAGAAAAGCTGGCCCGATTTACGCAGTAGGAAGGGCTCGGGGTTGAGGCCTGCCTTTTCGCGAATCACCTTCTCGGCAAGCACGGCTTCTTTGGTCGATTCCAGCACGCAATCCAGCCGTCGCAACACTGTGAATGGCAGGATGACCTTGCCATATTCGGATTGCTTGTAATCCCCACGGAGCAAATCGGCGACAGACCAGATGAATGCGGAGAGGGATTGTTGGTTCATGCGGTATTGAAGCTTGGGACGGTGCGGGCTGGGCTTGCTTCAATCATAGCTACGTACGGAGTACCCCACGGACCGACGCGGCGCGCAGCCCGCGATTCGTTGAATGCGGAGCCGTTGGGTACTGCGTATTTGACGCTTGGGCGTGCGATCGAGGTGTCAAAGATCGGGCCGCGCAGGTAGCGCTGGCGCTTCGACGCTAGCGTGGCCAGCCCGTGACCCGCGCCGATTTGCGAACGCCCACGTGTATTCCGCCCCCAGCAGAAAAATTTGCGCCGAGTAGTACACCCATGCGATCAACAACACCAATGAGCCAGCCGCGCCGAATCCGGAGGCTAATGCGCTCTTCCCCAAATAGAGTCCGACCCCAACTTTGCCAGCGGTGAACAACAGGGCAGTGACCGCAGCCCCTGTCCACACGTCGCGCCAGGAAATTCTGGCGCGCGGCATAATTTTGTAGATCATCGCGAACAGCACCGTGAAAATAGCGAGAGCGACGGCGAAGTTCAGAATTTCGAGCAAAACTTCCCAGCCCTGAATCCAGCTTCCCCACCACTGTCCCAGCGCTGCGAGCGCGGCGCTCACTACCAGCGAGACCGTGAGCAAAAAGCCCAGACCCAATACAAGACCGAATGACAGCAGACGCGTGCGCAGCAAGTACCAGATGCCTGATTCGCTTTTCGGTGCAGGGACTCGCCAAATGCGGTCCAGTGCGCTCTGCAGTTCGGCGAAAATTGCGGTGGCACCGATGAGCAACGCGACAATGCCGATGACCGTTGCCAGCACGCCTTTGGCGGGCTCGCGCGCGACTTTCAGCATGCTCTCGACGGCAATGGCACCCTCTGGCCCCATGATGCCTCCCAACTGTGCCAGCACCGCGCCTTGCGCTGCGTCCCGCCCAAATAGCATACCCGCGACGGCGATCACGATCAACAGCAGCGGTGCCAGCGAAAACAGGGTGTAGTAGGACAGGGCCGCCCCCATGCTCGGCGCGTAGTCGTCCAGCCACGCGTTGACGGCGGTTTTGACCATGTACTTTTGCTCGCCGAGCCAGCTCGCTTGCACCGGTAATGCGACCTCTGCGGGCTGAGGTTTGCGCTCGGCCGGAGGCCCGTCTTTTGCGAATACGGGGGTTGCTTCGACAACCGGAATTCTCCGCACATTGCGAAACTTAAAGGCACCATAAGTTGCCAGCATCAGTGACGCGATTACCCATCCCCACACCAGCGGTTGGTGCCGGTCGCTTTTAGCGCGATTTTCGTCAGATAATGGCGTTGACATATGAACAGTATTGCAGCGCGTGCAGCGAAAGGTTGTCAGCATTTGTCCCTGCTTGCAGTCGGATAATGTCGATGTGTGCAGCGAAGCGCGGCCCCTCCATTGGGCGACACAGGTTGTTTGCGGCTTTATCGACAATTGCGGCGAACGATTCCTTCGTCGACATGATTTTCCTGCTGCCGTGCAGACTCCTGGGCAAATGAAATCGCACGACCTACAGTCGGCGTGCCGTCCTGCCTCATCCGCTAGTAATTCGCCGGGATAACCTGCTGTATGTGTGGTTTAGGCACGCATTGATAAAAGAAGTTACTCAGTGTCCCAGCGGCAATATCACTGCTTCCGAGCCGTACAGTCCCAGTGTCATACGCCCAGTCAACGGCCGTCGATACGAAGACTGGAGGCCAAACCGTACTTCACCTGCTTGACTTGGAAACCCGGTGGCGCAGTTTTGTGTGGAAAGGCGCAATAAGTTTCGGTCTGGTCCAAGTGCCCGTATCGATGTTTCCGGCGACCCAAGACAGCGGTGTGGATTTTGACTGGCTTGACCGCCGTTCACTTGAGAAGCTGCATGCGCAAGAAGCCGCATATTAAACGGCGTGTTACCCCGGTGTTACCCAATGGAGAATTCCTAACCGCGTTGTTTGTAACGACTTACGCTGAAGCCCTTATGGTGCCCGAGACCGGAATCGAACCGGTACGCCCGCTATTCACGAAAGCGGCGGATTTTAAGTCCGCTGTGTCTACCAATTCCACCACTCGGGCAA
>JAYUWL010000205.1:0-3884 GCA_043753585.1 Burkholderiales bacterium | reverse complement strand
CTCGCCCGCGTGTCGCGTGCGCAGGAGCAGATGAGCGGCGCGTGGGAAGTATTGAAGACGATGACGCCCGCCGATTACCTTGAGTTTCGCGATGCGTTCGGTCGCGCCAGCGGCTTTCAAAGCTGGCAATACCGCAGCATCGAATTTTTACTCGGTAACCGCCAACGCTACATGCTCAAGCCATTCGCTGAACAACCCGAACATCACGCACGGCTGGCTGCGTTGATTGAGAGTCCGTCGCTGTACGACGTCGCATTGCAGGCGTTATGCAAACGCGGGTTGCTTGCCGAGAGCGCGCTGCGCACCCGATTCGATGAAACACCGCAAGCCAACGCCGAAGTGCTCCAAGCATGGGTCAGCGTGTATCGCGACACCGCGAAGCATTGGGATATGTATTACCTCGCCGAGAAGCTGGTCGACGTAGAAGACAACTTCCGCCGCTGGCGCTTCAATCACGTCGTAACCGTCGAGCGCATGATCGGCCACAAGATCGGCTCCGGCGGAACCACGGGCGTCGGCTACTTGCGCAAGGTGCTGGATGTGGTGTTGTTCCCTGAGCTTTGGCAGGTGCGGACGGAGTTGTAAAGGGACACGCGTTTTCATGCTCCCGTAGCCGCGATGTAACGCAGTGGAATCGCGGATGGTGGCGTTACGGTGATCCCTCGATTCCGCTGCGCTGCATCGAGGCTACGGCTTGCTGATTTTCTGAGTACCCAGTCTAAGTTAACAGCAGTACGGGTGGCAGTGGAATGCGTTATCAATGAAATCCGAACCGAGCACTAATTAATGGTCAACCGATTTGACTTTGTAGTTCTCTTTATCGCCAGTGTTTCGCTTCTTGTCGGTATACGTTACGGGCGGGAATCGATTGCGGCAATTGGGCTTGTCCTTGATATCGCTGGCGTATTGTTGCTGTGGCGATTCGGGCTACCAAGTGACCTGAAGAAGGACGGGCAAATAGCAACACAATGGGACGTTGCGATTGATCCGAAAGAGAAGGCTCGATTTCAGTTCGCGAAAGTAGTTAGCCATATTGCAGTGTTGCTAATTTTCGCGGGATTTTTTCTACAGTTTCTGGGTACCATTCGACCTACATCCTCGTGATCGAATCGCGCTTGAGGCGAAGAAAAGACCGAGAAAGACCGCGCAGAGTCTTGGTTGCGAACGACCGAGGCGGTCGGAGCAAGAGCTCACTTCGTCAACGCCTTCATAGCATCAGTCAACCCCTGCACCGTCGTCGGATACATGCGGTCGTTCATGATCTTCTTGATGATGTCAGTGGAGTAGGTGTACTCCCACGAGCGCGGTGGCATCGGGTTCAGCCATGCTACGCGCTTGAAGTGGTTGGTGATGCGGTTAAGCCACACCTTGCCGGTCTCGCTGTTGGTGAACTCGACGCTGCCGCCTTCCATCTCAATTTCATACGGGCTCATCGCCGCGTCGCCTACGAAAATTACTCGGTAGTCCGGCCCGTATTTGTGCAGCAGATCCATCGTCAGCGTGCGCTCAGTGGTGCGGCGGCGGTTGGTCTTCCACACGAAGTCGTAGAGGCAGTTGTGAAAGTAAAAGTGCTCCAGGCGCTTGAACTCGGTTTTGGCCGCTGAAAACAGCGCCTCGATCTGCTCAACGTGATCATCCATCGAGCCGCCGATGTCGAGCAGCAGCAGCACCTTGACCGCATTGCGCCGCTCGGGCCGCATCTGAATTGACAGCATGCCCGCGTTCTTGCCAGTTTCCTCCAGCGTGTGCGGTAAGTCCAGTTCGTCGACCGCGCCTTCACGCGCGAATCTGCGCAGGCGACGCAGCGCGACTTTAATGTTTCTTGTATTGAAATCAACGTTGTCGTCGTAATCGCCAAACTGCCGCTCGTCCCACACTTTCACCGCGCTGCGATTGCGGCTCTTGTCCTGCCCAATGCGGATGCCCGCCGGGTTGTCGCCGTACGCGCCAAACGGTGAGGTACCGCCAGTGCCAATCCATTTGCTGCCGCCCTGATGCCGCTCTTTCTGCTCTTCGAGTCGCTTTTTAAGCGTCTCCATCAGCTCGTTCCAGTCCATCGCCTTGAGCTTTTCGCGCTCTTCCGGCGTCAGTGTTTTCTCAAAAATTTTCTTGAGCCATTCTTCCGGAATTGCAGTCTTCAAATCGACCAGTTCGGCTACACCCTTGAAGTATTCGGCGAACGCGAAATCAAAGCGGTCAAACTTGCCTTCGTCTTTAACGAGCGTCGCTTTTGACAAAAAGTAGAAGTCGTCGATCGACGGCGAAATCACGTCCGCCTTCAAGGCCTCAAGCAACATCAGAAATTCCCGCGTGGACGGCTTTAGCCCACGGTGGCGCAAGTGATAAAAAAAGTCGAGCAGCATGCAAGCATTTTCGCAGAAGCACCGTAGCCCTGGCTTTAGCGCTTAATCGCTCCCAAGCAATGCTAAGAACGCAGGGTTGGTGGATGCCGATGCGCGCGATGCGTTGCATGATGCGACTACCCGGTGTCGGGCGGCGCGACCGTTTGTGGTGGATGCTTGGGCGTTGCTGCCGGATCATCTGCATGCGGTGTGGACGCTGCCGCCAAGCGACACGGATTATTCAACCCGCTGGTCACAAATCAAACGCGCGGTGTCGGTGTTGCTGGCTGATCGCAAACGCGATGACTGGATCAACGATTCAAAACGCACGCATCACGAAAGCACGCTGTGGCAACGCCGCTTTTATCAACACACGGTGCGCGATGATGCTGATTTTGCGCGATGCGTGGATTACCTGCATTCCAACCCGGTGAAACACGGGCACGTCAACCGCATCGCCGATTGGCCGTGGTCAACGTTTCACCAATGCGTGCAATCGGGCGTGTACCCAGAGAATTGGATGGGCGATGCCGACGTGGATTTTGGCGAATGACCGTACGCTGCATTTGTAAGGTGGGCACCCCGTGCTCATCGAGTGGTGACAAGCGCATCCAATCCGGGTCGGAGTGGTGACAAGCGCATCCAATCCGGGTCGGGCGCGCTGTCGCATCGTGCGCACCAATTGTTTCGCCTGCTCATTTTGGGGCACACCGTGAGCGAAATTGGTGCGCTACAGAGGTCGGCTGCGAACACGCTGAGCGCCCATCGCGCTCCCATCATCGGAAAGACGGGCGCTAAAAATGACTTTGCATTAGCAATCCACGGCGAGTGCTCTGAGAGTCCGCGTCATGTGAATTTTTCGTTCGGTTAGCTTACGCGCCCTGCAAAATTCTTCTGCATTTGCAGGTTGGCGCCCAATTTCATCGACGAAACCGGTCTCAGGCGCGGCATTTGCATAAGGGCCATGACAACTCTCCAGATTCACGAGGTGCATTTATGTCCAGACTCCCCGACGCCGAATACGCCACCGACCACAGGCCGTACAACATTGACCGACCGCTGATGATCCGATGCGGCTGTGGCGAAGACCATTCGCCCGCCGAGCACGAATCCGTAGCAACGTTAGCCACATTAGCCACGCGCGGCGCTGATGACGGCGCGACCAATTTCGCCGAAGCTTCCTTGATGAAAGCGCTGTTCCCCAAGGACAATGTTCGTCGCGGCTTCCTGAAGGCCGTGGGTGCCAACACGGCCCGGGCAGCCATCGCCTCTCTGTTCCCGCTATCCGCGCTGGAAGCCATGGCGCAAACCACCGCCCCGCTAGAGAAAAAAGATCTGAAGATCGGCTTCATCGCCATCACTTGCGCGTCGCCCATCATCATGGCCGACCCGCTTGGCTTCTACAAACGGCAGGGATTGAATGTCACGCTCAACAAGACGGCGGGCTGGGCGCTGATCCGCGACAAGATGATCAACAAGGAGCATGACGCGTCGCACTTTCTGGCACCGATGCCGATTGCGATGACGATGGGCCTCGGCTCC
>JAYUWL010000204.1:0-3889 GCA_043753585.1 Burkholderiales bacterium | reverse complement strand
AATATCGACCGCTGGTGACCACGTACGATTTGTCGTTACTCAACATCGAAACGCGGCATCCGGTTGAAAAAATCATTGCTGCGCTGAAGAACAAGGGTACCGGTTCGCTGTGCTTTTTCGGCATGCCGGGCACAGGCAAAACCGCGCTTGGCGAACACATCGCGAAATCAATGGAGCGTCCGCTGATCATCAAAAAAGCCAGCGATTTGATGAGCAAATACGTCGGCGAAACCGAGCAGCAAATGGCCGCGATGTTCAAAGAAGCGGAGCAGGAAAAGGCGGTGCTGTTGCTCGACGAAGCCGACAGTTTTCTGCAAAATCGTGCGCTTGCCCAACGCAGCTACGAGATCACCGAAGTCAATGAAATGCTGCAAGGCATGGAGCGCTTCAAGGGCGTTTTCATCTGCACGACAAATCTCTTTGATCGCATTGACGAGGCGGCCCTGCGTCGCTTCACGTTCAAGATTCAGTTCAAACCGCTGACGCGGGAACAGCGCGAGAAGATGTTTGTGACGGAGGCAATGGAGGGCAACACAGCCATTCTCACGGGCGGGTTTTGCGAGCGCCTGAACAAGTTGCAGCTGCTGACACCAGGCGATTTCGCAGCGGTCAAACGTCAAATCACCTTGCTGGACGAGACGATGACACCGGAAGAGTTTTTGGCGCAGCTGGAGCAGGAACACAAGGTTAAGCCCGACGTCAAGTTTGCGCGAAGTATCGGGTTTTAGGCGGTCAACTGGCTTGCAGGTTCGCTCGCTGACCGGCAAGGCGATTACTGACGAACTGCGGCAGATCCATGGAACAATCCTGTCAATCGCCAAACCCCGCCGCTTTCTACCTTGAATCCTGCCATCACACTTGCCCTGCACAACTGGCCGTTCGCAATGTGGCTGCGCTCGGCTCCGCTGGTGTATCCAACGCTGGAAGCACTGCACATCATTGCCATTGCTGTTACGTTTGGTACGCTGTGGATAGTTGATTTGCGCCTGCTGGGGGTGCGGCTGTTTGGCTTAAGCTCGATTGACGTGCGTACGCTGGCAATGGCGGCGCTACCGTGGACGATACTCGGGTTCGCGCTTGCGGCAACGGTTGGCAGTCTTATGTTTCTCGCTCGGGCAACCGATCTAATCAGTAACGGCGCGTTTCTGATTAAGATGCTGCTGCTATTTGCTGCAGCCACCAATGCGGCGATTTTGCACAGTCGCGGGCCGCTGGACTCCGCAAGTTTTGCTACGCGCCTGCAGGCAGCTTTGTCGCTCCTAATATGGATTGCCATAATCATGTGTGGTCGCTGGATCGCGTACGTTTAGATCAAACAAGGGAGGCTAGATGTTTCGCTCACTTTTTATGACGCTGCTGGCGTTCACTGGCGGCACAGCGGTGGCGCATCACGGCTGGAGCAGTTTTGATGAAACCAGACCGGTTTATCTTCAAGGTATCGTCAAGAGCGTAGCGTGGCAGAACCCGCATGCCGAGTTCATGCTGGAAGTAAACGGTGCTGCGCCACCCGCCGCGCTGTCGCGCTTCACCGTTCCCAAGCAAAGCGCGGCAGTCGATGCCATCATGATTCTCGGAACCGCCAAGGCACCGACGCGTAAAGATAAAGTCTGGGAAGTCGAACTGGCCCCGATCACGCGCATGGACGCGTGGAAAGTCTTGCCAGTCAAGGTGGGTGAGAAAATCTCGGTTGTGGGGTACACACACATGCACGAAAAAGGAGAGGCTGTTCTCCGCGTGGAATTTTTGATTGGCAACGGTAAGGTCACGCCGCTACGCTCGTCTCCGAGCCAATAGGTCGGCAGCATCTCCCGCTCCCTATAATTTCGTTCTTGTTTGACTGATATCGCGTGAGGCGGCGCCTCTCGCGAGGCTTTGTTTTGCCCGCATCTCCAGAACCATCCTCCGTTTCCCTCCTCCCGACGCTGCCTCGCGCTGGCGAGCGGGCATCAGTTGCACGCCCCGCTGGCGCAGGCACCGCGCTTGCCATCGCCCGTCTGGCGGCGTCGCTTCGGGCTGACAAACGCACGCTCGTGGTCACTTGCGCTGACGCACAGGATGTGCATCAGCTGTCGCTGGAAGTTGCGTGGTTCGATCCCGATCTGCGGGTGCGCGAATTCTCCGATTGGGAAACGCTGCCTTACGATCACTTTTCGCCCCACCCCGATCTCGTCAGCGATCGACTGCAAGCCCTCTATGCATTGGCGACCCGTAATTGTGATGTGATGATCGTTGCTGCGACGACGGCGACACAAAGGCTCGCTCCGCGCAGCTACATCGCAGCGCGTACTTTTGCGCTCAAGAAAGGGCAAAAGCTCGACGTTGACAAGTTGCGTCAGCAGATGACACTGGGCGGGTATTCGCATGTCACGCAAGTCGTATCGCAAGGCGAATTTGCCGTACGCGGCGGCATCATCGACATCTTCCCGACAGGCGGCACGTTGCCGGTACGACTGGATTTGTTCGATGACGAAATCGAGTCGATCAAAGCCTTTGAGCCGGACAGTCAGCGCACGCTTTATCCGGTCAACGAACTGTCGCTGCTGCCTGCGCGCGAGTTTCCCACCGACGATGCGGGACGCACAGTTTTCCGCCAGCGTTTCCGCGAAATGTTCGAGGGCGATCCGTCGAAATCTGCCGCGTACAAGGATGTTTCGAACGGCATTTTTCCCGGTGGGATAGAGTTCTACTTGCCATTGTTCTTTGATACGGCAGAAACGCTGTTCGACCATGCACCGAAAGACTGCGTCTTCGCGCTGCTTGGTGATCTGCACACCGTACTCACTGATTTTGAACGAGAGACACGCGAGCGCTGGGGATTGCTGCGCGGCGACAGCGCTCGGCCGTTGCTTGCGCCCGATGAGCTGTATCTGGGGCGTGATGATTTTTTGCATGAGCTAAAAGCGTATTCGCGTTACGAGTTGAAAGCGGGCGAATCGGAGAGCACCCGCAAAGTGCCGCCGATGGAAATTGACCGGCGCATGCAGCGCCCGCTGGGCGCATTGGCTGACTTTCTGGCAAACGCGACACAAGGCGATGGCCGTGTATTGCTGTGCGCCGAAAGTCCGGGCCGCCTGCAAACGCTTCAGGAAATGTTCGTCGAGCATGGTCTGACACCACACAAGGTCGAGGATTTCAGCGGCTTCCTGGCTGCGCGCGCAGCGTTTTGCCTAACGCCTGCACCGTTATTCAATGGCACGATTCTGGTTGCGGAAAAACTGAGTTTCGTGACCGAAGCCGAGATCTATCCAAGCACTACTCGATCTGCGCGACGCAAGCGGGTGAAAACGACCAACCTCGATTCGATGTTGAAGGACCTTTCGGAGGTCAAAGTCGGCGACCCGGTGGTGCATGAAGAGCATGGCATCGGCCGCTATCTCGGTCTGGTGTCGCTCGACCTGGGCGATGGTCCTACCGAGTTTCTCCATCTGGAATACGCGAGCCAGGCGAAGCTTTATGTGCCGGTATCAAACCTTCACCTGATCTCGCGCTACAGCGGCACGTCGCCCGAGCACGCGCCATTGCACACGCTGGGCTCCGGCCATTGGGAGAAGGCGAAGAAAAAAGCTGCACAACAAGCACGCGACACCGCCGCCGAACTCCTGAACATTTATGCGCAACGCGCCGCACGCGTTGGTCATGCCTTCAAGATTGACTGGAGCGACTACGAAGCCTTTGCCGAGGGCTTTGGATTTGAGGAAACGCCCGATCAGAGTGCGGCGATTCAGGCCGTTATTCAGGATCTGGTAGCGGCCAAACCAATGGATCGCCTGGTATGCGGCGATGTTGGTTTCGGCAAGACCGAAGTCGCCCTGCGCGCGGCATTTGTCGCCTTGATGGGTGGCAGGCAAGTGGCACTCCTGGTGCCGACAACGCTTCTGACCGAGCAGCA
>JAYUWL010000203.1:0-11701 GCA_043753585.1 Burkholderiales bacterium | reverse complement strand
ACGGCAGCCGCACCGGCTTCTTCAGTTTGTATGCCAGCGAGTCTGCGAGCAGCACCCAGGAGATATGGGTTTCAATAAGCCGTACCGGCAGTCCTTCGTTTGCTTCGAGCGTGGCCCGTAAGGTCGCCACGCGCTGGCGCGCGTCGGCCAAGAGCTCTTCGTCGCTTTGAATATCGGTCACGTTACAGGGCATCGGCGCCGATGCAGTTGACGGCGCTTAAGCAACACCATCCGACGCTTTCGCAAACAGGCGTTGAGCAGGCGCGATACTTCGCCGCGACTCATGAGAGCTTTCATAACTGAGAGGATCGCACAAGCGCGCGCGTCAGACTTGCGATTTGTCAATGTTTAGATGCGGCGCGGCAGCTCGCACAATCGCTGAACTGCGTCCAAGCGCCTGCGCCGTGCCGAGCCGCTCATGCTGACTGGCATGCCGCGCCACCACCGTCGTAGCCACTGCGCAAGGTGGCGGCTGCGCGGGGGCGCGGTTGCCCGGCCGCGGAATTGCCGGCGCTTCAGGCTCGTGGCGTTGGTGATTTTGGTGTGCGCAAATTAGCTGTTCATTTGACGCCGATCATTGTTGGACCACAGGCGCTACGTAAACTTCATTCCGTCAGTGGTCAAACGCTGTTGCGTCGCTGCGCAAGCAAATCCCTCGCTACTCTTACAGGAACAGGAGAAGCGCTATGAATGCATTACTTCGCTGTGAACGTGTTGATGACGTGTTCCCCGAAATGGTTCGCCGTTTTACGCGGTAGGAGAGACCGATCACATCTCCGCTTGGTCGCTTCTCGCCTCCCGCCGCTGATGCGACTCTTCCCGTACGCGGTCCAGCGCTTGCTACAGACCACCCGCTGCGCGTTCTCTCGGTGTTCGGGGGCGGATTTCTTGGTCTGTACACAGCGGTCGTTCTTGAAGCCCTCGAAGCTCAGGCTGGGGAACCGCTGGCGCGTCGCTTTGAACTGTTAGCCGGCACTTCGATCGGTGGGTGCGCATCGGCCGTCGCACCGTCGCGGACGGCGGCTTGTTTGCCGTCGCGCCCGACCAGGTGGCACTGCTCGAACTCGAGCACTTCATGGGTGTTGGTCCGGATAGGATGTCGATGCTGTCGATCGGTACGGCCACGACCCACACCATCCCGCGGAGGCGGTGCGCGACGACACCGGCGCGGTCGGCCGGCTGTCCGACGGCAGACTGGTGCTGACGCTAATCTCCGTGCAGCAGCAACATGTGCAGGCGATGATGGAAGACCGCCTAGGTGATCGCTATTTCCGGCTTGATGCCGATTGGCCAGCCGACGCGTGCCTGGGCATCGATGTCGCCACGCCGCATGCCATGCACACGCTAAGCGCGCTCGCGAGGAAGACAGTGCAGCACGTTGAACCGGATCGGCTCGCCGCATTTATCTGATGGGCCGAATGGACCACGCGCAAGGCTCAACCTGCTTTTGAAGCACTGCGAAACACACCGGTTCGCGCGGTGTATTGCGCATGTTTTCAGGTCGCGTGGCACGGAGCCTATTGCGCGGCGTACGGTGACATTCCTTAGCCGGAACGAGGTATCGTGTGCCATCCGACGACGTAACCGAGCTGCTTCACTGAGTACTGCGCCGAGAGCCTGGAAGCCCCACCACACCGAGCCGCACCGACATCGAATAGCGGCAGTTTGATGCGTAGCTGGGGTAGACCTGCAGCGCCTTTCCAACGAACACCTACACACTTGCCAAACGTCACCGTAAATCGGCTCCGTGATGTGGCGTGGGCACTTGTTAGTCCCGGATCAACGCGCCACCGGTAGGGGGGACCAGTCGGGCCGCTCGTTCAACATCGAATCGACGACGACCATATAGCGACCTGACCACGGCGTAGGCGTCCGGTCTTCGCGCAGCACCCAAAAACGCCTTCCTTCGTCGATCTTCGCCTCATAGTCCTCGTCGAGTACGCCATGGCGGTCGATGAACTCGTTCAGCGATGCCGATATGCGGATGCAGCCTTCGGATTGCGCAGTGCCCAGCCGCTGTTCCAGGCGGTCCGGGTCGGTGGCGTGCAGCTGTAGGCGCATCACGCTGACTGCGCCCTTGCCCCAGCCCCTCTCAGTCCGTACCCAGCCGAAGTCGTAGACACGAGTGCCCTTGCGACCGTAGCCACGGATGCCGAACTTGTTCTTTGTCCCTTCGGCACGATAGTCCAGGTTGCTTACGGAATGTTCAAACACACCCAGCGGGGTCGCGAAGTGCTCGTAACTCCCGGGCAATCCGGAGGACACCGGTGCCGCGCCGACGAGCCGCCACGTCGTGCTGGCGCTGCCCCAGAACAGCAACACGGCTTGCACCTTCGGGCTTCGGTCAACGAGCGCGACGAACTGGGGCCGCTCGATGCGCACGCCCGCGCTGTCGAGTGCTTCCCGTAGAAGCGTAGCGTAGCTCGCCGCCACATCGGGCGGTGGCCGCAACTGCGGTGCCACGGCCTGTTCGAATTCGAACGCCAGCGGTGTCGTTGTAGACGCCGCATCCGCGCGGCTCATCGACACCTGCGCGGGCGTGATCACTGCAATTGGGCTCGCGTTGACCAGTGCCACAGCGGCGAACAGAACCAGCCAGCCGCTTCGTCGGCCAACGGCAAGGACGGTAGTCACCGCAGCGCAGCGTGGCAAAGCCAGTTTCGGATCCATAGACATGCACATGACGGTATAGGAACCAGCCCGCGTTAGGATTAATCAAGCGGCCTCGACGACACCGTCGAATCCGGTGGAGTGTCCCGGCCCGGCTGTCCCGACCGTTATGGTCACCAGTGCAGGCGAAGGCGCTGAGGGCGCTGCCGTTGAATCCGCTGCAACCGCCACCCCGCCCTGCAACAGGCTCGACAACAGCACGAACTGGCTGATGCGGCGCTTCAACATACGGGCTGTCCCGCCTTGCTGTGGAGCAAAGCAGTACATCCGTCCGAATGGTTGCTGCCGAAGACGAGGCGGAAGGCGCATAGCGCTACCCTGCTTGAATCCATGTCGATCTCCCTTGGTAAAGGACCGCTGAGCATTACGAGAACTACATTTCTACGTCTGTGCGTTGGCACACACAGGGCCACCAACCGCCAACCGCCGATCACTGCTACTTGCCGGTTGCAGCGCTGGCCGGGGATGCCGCCGCACGAGCCTTGCTCGCAGCCATGTCGGTCTTGCGCCTGTCGGCGATCTCGCGCTGCTTCTCAGTCAATGGCTGAAATGGCCCGTACCGGTGTTGATCCGCGGTGGCACCCAGCATGTAGGGTGGGAACGCGGCATCGACCGGCTTGTTCCACCGCGCAGGAAAGTCGGCCTCCAAGTGAGCTTTGATCGGGCGTGGCTTGGACAACATGTAGGCCGTGACGTCATAGGCTTCGTCGTCGTTCAACACCGTGGCCGTGTGGCTGGCACCGAGCGGCATGTTCTGGCGGATGAAACGCGTCGTCGTCAGCAGGCGGTTCATGCCGGCACCGTTGTTGAAGCTGTCCGGCCCCCACAGTGGCGGGAAGGTGTAGCCCAGAGCGTCACCACGCTGGCCTGTGCGTTTACCCATGCCGTCCGTGCCGTGGCACACCGCGCATTTAGCGACGTAGACGCCGTTGCCTGCTTTGGCGTCAGCCCGCCGGTTGGGCACCGCGCTTTGCAACACTGACGCGCCTTCGATCTGTGCGCCCACGGGCACACCCTTGGATAAAAAGGCGATATAGGTCGTGAAGGCCTTCATCTCAGGCGCATCCAGAGGCAGGGGCTTGCCGTTCATGCTGCGCTCCATGCAGCCATTGATACGTTCTTCCACCGTGCTGATCTGGTCTTCACGCCCACGGTATTGCGGGAAGGTCGCCGTCACACCTATCCAGGGGATTGCAAACGGCTTGGCACCGCCGGCTTGGTGGCATGAGGTACAAGCGAGGTTGTTGCCGGCGTAGCGCTTTCGCAAATTCTTCACCTCGGGGCCGATAACTGCGAAGGTGCGTGTGCTCAGTTCATGGCCCTGCAAGACGAGTGCGCGAAAAGGACCCTCGGGCAAGCTGTCGATCTCAGGCACCGGGCGCCCGACTAGGTTAACTGCAGGCATCAACACGGCCGCCGATGGAGCGGCGGCCAGCAATACCAAGCTGCTAACGACTAAGGTCTTGACAACGTTCATGAGGGGCTCCAGTTAGAAATTTTTGGGGTTCGGCACCAGCCGACCTAGTGGTTTGCGCGGCTGCGTTGCTCATTTACTTCACCCATGCCTCGCCTTGGCACCGGCCAGTTCCGACTTCACACGTTGCAGGCGTTCGCGTACTTCCTGCGCAACGCTGGCGACTTCCGGGTTGCTGGTCATCTGCATGACAGCCACTGGATCCATGAATGCGACCACCAGCTGACCGTCTGACTCCTCACGCACAACCACATTGCAGGGCAGTAATAGACCGATGTCGGGTTCAGCGCTTAAGGCACGGTGGGCCAATGCCGGATTGCAGGCACCCAGGATTCGATAGGCGGCCACGTCAATGCCGAGCTTGGCTTTCATCGTTGCCTGCACATCTATGTCAGTGAGAATCCCGAATCCTTCAGTTTTGAGTGCTTCGGTGACCAGCACCACGGCTAGATCAAAACTCACTTTTTGCAACGTGCAGTGAAAACTGTAGCGAGTCGAGGCGATTGCAGCGGGAACGTTTTCGGGATGGTTCATGATGCCTGCTTTTCATGGTGGACGGTTGTGGTAGCACTCGATTCTTGGTGGGTATTGCAGGCCGCATGGCGAAGAGCGCCGATTGCGAACGCGATTGAGTGGTCGAGTTTCATGTGTGACTCCTGATAGTCGTGGTGAGGTTGAAGCGCGGTGGTTTCGGCGCGAGTGCGGTGGAGATGGTGCGTGTAAAGCTGCCCCGGATCGGAATACGGAAGCCACATCAAGCGGAATGGATGCCACTCACAGAGCGCGTGGTTATGGCCGCAGCATCAAAGGACGGCTATAGCGTCAGTCGCGAGTATCGAACTCGTATGGGAATGCCGAAAGGGTCGGCATGGTTGTCGCGGTCAAGGCGAACCGTCGATACGACGGGCTGGTTTGCGATCCATACGAAAGCAATCACGGCCAGAGGACCAAGGAGCGGCAAGTCTAACGACGCGTCTTGCTTCGGCAGGGTGTTCATACGTTCGTCGCAGGCGTCAAGGCATAGCGCCTTAAACGTAGGCGACGCATCAATGTCATCATCGTTATCAGTGGCCTGCGCAGACGGCTCAGTGACCGCATGCGAGTGCAACGATTCCTCTAAGCCCGCAACATGGGAGTGAGCGTGGGTGCCGAGCGCCTCGTCGAGCGAGCAGGCATTAGCAATCCCTGAAGCCAACCCAAACAGCCACACGAACAGCGTCAGGGCTGTGGTCATGCGCTTGGTGCGGCGATTAAAGGGATGTTTCATATGGGTGCGGAAGTAGTTCAATTAATGCTACGTGCAGTCCAGAACGACATCTTGACGTGGGTCAAACTAACGCTGGGTTAGTCCAATCACTGTCTGGCAAGCGCTATCAAAGTCTACGCATTAGTTTCCACTCCGTTGGGGTGGCGTGTCTGTGCGACAACGCACACAGCAAACTCGCATTTATCCAACTGAGTCGCACTTCCGTGAACCGACCCACCGGTGACAGCAGCACGTAAAGCTAGAAGCTCACGCCAAATAGGGGTTCTCTTGTTTTCAGTGCAAAAAGTGACGGTAGGAGAACGAGTACTGGCGTGGGGGTGCTCGGCTAAGTGCTTGATTCGGTGCGCTTTCCTGTTCGCAATTTTCACCCTCTCTCGGACGCGTCAAACGGTCTTCGATATCACGCAGCCACGGCAGGTTTCTCGATTGGGCGCGACGGTAGAAGTTGCTGGGCGTATCGCTCTGTCGGGAACCGGAAGATGCCGCGCAGATTGATCCCCTCTAGGCGGGTTGGCGCGATCTTGCCGGTAAGCTCCGGTGCGATGAACTGACGGCGATTGGCCCGGCGCCCGAGCACGGATTGCAACTGCATCGTGTTCCATGCCATCACAATGTTGGCCAGCAGATTCAACGCATCGGCCACCGCCTGCATCTCTTCAGCGCGCTTTGCCTGCGCTGGCGCAATGCGCCCCGTGTAGACCGAGCGCTTCATCGCGTTCACCGCCTCGCCACGATTGAGCACTCGCCGCAGTTCGTGACGAAACGATGGGTTCGTAAAGTAATCGGACGGAAACGAAGTGCGCAGCAGCTTGCCCAATTGCACCCCCGCGTCATACACCGGATCCCCGGTCGCGGCCGAACCGAACCGTGCGAGCGTGGCAACGGCTGACGTGTGCCCGCCCCTCACTGCGGCGGCGAGATTGACCAGACGATCCCACTGATCGACAATCAGTTGCGGGTTGATTTCAGAACGACACACGGCACCGATTTCGACAGAAACACTCATACCACGCGGCAGAAACACGTGCCGCTGCTTTAATTCCTTGAGTCGCGGGCACAGATCGAAGCCCAGTAAGCGCGATAGCGTCATCGCAAACTCGGTGTAGCCGTGCGTATCGACCGCCAATTGCCGCGTCACGATGTGTTCATTGCGCACCACGCCCTCGAGCGCCACACCCGCTTGCCGTTCGTTCAACACAAAGGGCTGCGCGTAGAACACGCCCCACCGATCCCCCACATGAGAATAAATGCCAACCGACGGAGTGTTCCTTCGTGGATCCATCCGTGCCTGCCAGACGCGTTTGGTCGTCTCCATACTCATCATGTCAGAGGAGGCAAGACCGGCACGTCCCCAACTCTCTGCGATGGGATGCCGGTGCATGAATTCGAGCACGGCACGACTGGCCTGTGTCAGGCGAAGCTCGTCTGCGGCCCAACGCATCGCTTGGCGAATACTGCTGGCCGAGAGTTGTGGAATCATTCGCGCGCACTCAGCGGCCGTCAGGCTCGTGCCGTGTGCCATGGTGCCCGCGTAGACCATCAACAATTCGTCGCTGTTGCGTGGTTCGCGCCCGAGCATCAACCAACTGAATCGTACCTGCGCATCCACCGCAAGAATGAGCTCGGGCAACTCCAAAGGAGTTTTTGTTGATACAACCAGGTGCGGGCAAATACGAGCAGTTGGTCAGTGTCGCCGCAGCGTTGCACTTCATCGCGCAACACTCGCACGAGGGCGCGACGTTGATGTCCACGCATGCGAGAAACGCCGGGCTGATCGCAGGCCATGCGTTGGTGATCGAGCAGCGTGCGTCCCCGCCGGTACATTACTTTAAGCGGGGCGATCTCAGGATTCGCAACGCCGAGTTCGGCACCGAGGTGCCGCCACAGGCTCGCCGGGACGATGCGCTTGGCGTCCAGCAGCTGTTCGCTCAGGCGAATGAAGCCGATATGTAGCGCGAGCCCCAGTTGATGTGCGCCGGTACGACGCGCCTAGATCAGACGACGCTTATCACTACTGAATGTGAAAAAAGCCTGTAGTTCGAACTCGCTTAAATCGCGCGGTAAGGCACGAATACCCAGAAAACTGCTCTGCCAGCTTTGCATCGCTTGATCCCCGATTGTGAGGGCTCAAACAATAGCCGGAAAAAGCGAACAGGAAAGCACGCCGAATCAAGCACTTAGCCGAGCACCCCCACGCCAGAACTCGTTCTCCTACCGTCACTTTTTGCACTGAAAACAAGAGAACCCCGAAACCGACAGGCGTGTGAGGCCGAGTCATTGGCCGATGCGCTCGCAGCGATTGGTGGCACGGCAGTCAGTATCAAAGACATCACGATTAGCTCTTCCGACATCGCTGAGAACGGTGCCGTTGTGCAAGTCAACGTCAACACCTCGATTCCGAATACGCAGGAAATCTACATCCTCGTTGAGAAAAATCCGCAACCGATGTCGGCTGGCTTCATCATTCCTGCTGGCACCGAGCCCATCATTCAGACCCGACTCAAGATGGGCTAGAGCACCAAGATCTTCGCCGTGGTCAAAGCCGACGGCAAGCTCTACAGCAATTTCAAGGAAACAAAAGTCACTCTGGGCGGCTGCGGCGGCTAGCTCCCAGCACACTCCTTAAGCAACATATCCGTAAGAGAACTCATGCCAGATCCCATTCGCATTCGTGCCGTTGCCAACAACGGCATCACCGAGGTTAAAGTACTCATGTCACATCCCATGGAGGGTGGTCTGCGTGAGGACAAAGAAGGCAGCGTCATCCCTGCGCACTTCATCACGGACGTCACCGCAACACACGCCAACAAGACGGTGTTGCAATGCCTTTGGAGTCAATCTGTGTCGCAGTACCCGTTCCTTGCGTTCAAGTTCAAAGGCGGCTTAGCGGGCGAAAAAGTCGCGGTATCGTGGGTGGACAACAAAGGCGAAAAGCGAACCGGCGAAGGCACCATTAGTTAGCGTGCGCGAGTCGACTGCCTACCTAAAGACGACCGCAAAACCAAACGCCACGCTACATTTCGCGCGACCACAGGTCGCGGCGCAGCAGCTTTCCCCACGAACGATCATACGGATGAACGCTGTTGACTTTTTTCATGCCCTGATACACCGGCAGACCGTTATTGGCCCACTCAAACAACGAGCCTTCGTAGTCGCGAACGTCGGCGTAGCCGCGACGCGACAGTCCATCTACGATCGCGGCGGATCGATAGCCAACGGAGCAGTAAACGATGATCGGCGCGGCGCGCCCCACGTTGGCTGCTAACAACGCGGCCTCAGCCTCGTTGACCGAATCCGCGTGGATCGCGCCGATGATCTGGCTGTCGTCAAATTCCTGCTTGCTGCGCGCGTCGATCAACGTTGGCTTTGGCGATGTAGATTTCGCGTCCAGCAGCGCACTCAATTCAGCCGTCGTAACGACACGCTGCTGCGGATATTTTTCGCGCACGGTGCGCTTGATGCTAGGCCAAGTGGGGTCGTTCCAGAAGAACGCTTGCGCCGACGGCACGAACGCAAATGCAGCAACAGAGACGACCGCTACCAGCACGCTGCGGCGGCTGGTGACTGTGGATTCAAATTTGTTCATGCACTGTACTTTTTTCATCATAGTAAGACCGGCTACGCCGCGAGCGGTTGCATTGAAAGTTTACGCAGCACCGCGCGTTCTAAGAAAAATATCACGAAACGAACCGTTGCCGCGACTGTCCATTAAGACAGTCGCAAATAACGCGATCCATCATGCTAACCCTACAGGAATCGGCCCATGACACGCCTCATCATCGCGCTACTCGCGCTTGCCACCTTCACGCTTGCCGCCTGCGCCCCGCTCATTACGCAAAACCCTGGTGGCGCGATTTCACCCGCTAATGTCGTTGCGATGGACGGCAATGATCGGGTCATGCTCAAAGGCGCGGACGTAGTGGCGTACTTCAAACAAAATAGTTTCGTTCAGGGCAGCCCGACGATCACCAGCGTGTTCGAAAAAATCACGTTTTACTTCGCAAGCGCGGAGCACAAGGCTATGTTCGACAAAGCGCCTATGAAATACGTGCCGCAGTTTGGTGGCTACTGCGCGAACGGCTTGGCGTACGGCATTCCGTGGGGCGGCGACGCCGATACGTGGCGAATTTTCGATGGCAAGCTTTTCATCTTCGGCGGTGCAACGTCGCGTGATGCATTCCTGCTCGACGTACCAAGAAATCGCCAGTACGCAGAAAAATACTGGCATGAGGAGGTCGAAGGCAACAACCCATTGCTGCAACGCGCCAAGCGTTTGGCGTTCAAAGTGCCGCACTACAAATCCGACGCTGAGGTCGCCGCCGAGCTTGCCAAAGTCAAGCGCTGATTTCGCGGCAATTGGGGAAAAATTTTTATCTCAGGGAAACCATGAAGTTAACTTTTGAAATTGCCAGCGCGATGAGCGACATTTGCGCCCAGCCTATCAAGCGCGCGGGTGACGCCGTACCGCAAGTTCGGATTACCAAGGTCGACCGTGCGCAGAGCACGCCGTCGGTCGAATCCCACACGGATGTGTCGCACCACGTTCAGGCCACAGCCACCGAGCTCGGCTACGTCATCGCGCGTTGGCATGGCGCGTCGCCGTAGCGACGACTTACGCAAACGCACAGGTTGATCGCATGGAATCAAATCGAAGCATTGAATTTTTCGACGCTCAGTTTCAGCGGCAGGCACGCGCGGGAGAGTGCCAGCTCAACCCGTTCGAAATTGCAGCATTGCCGTATCTGAGTGGGCGCGTACTCGACTACGGCTGCGGCATGGGCAATCTCGCCTGCGAACTTGCTCGGCGCGGCGGATCCGTCCTCGCGCTCGACGCCAGCCCTGCAGCGATTACGCACATTCAACAACGTGCCAACGCCGAGCAACTTCCCGTTCAAGCGATGTTGGCCGATTTGCGTGACTACGAACTCGATGAAAGTTTCGATAGTGTCGTCTGTATCGGATTACTGCATTTCTTCGACTGTCCCACCGCGTTTCGCGCCCTCTCACGCTTGCAAGGGCGCGTTCGCAGCGGCGGCATAGCGGTCGTCAACGTGCTGGTCGATGACACAACCTATCTCGACATGTTTGACCAGAACAATCACTGCCTTTTCGCACGCAACGAGCTGGAATCACGCTTCGCGGGCTGGCAAATCCTGCTTCTTGAATTTAGTCAGTTCGACGCGCCCGAACAGACTACAAAAGCTTTTATTACGCTCATCGCAAAAAAAAAAACGATGAGCGAGATTCCGCGGATGTTGCGTTGAGTTTGATGACTGTTTGCCGCGATTCCGAGTGAGGAGTCGCGCTAGCCGCATCAACCGCAAACAAAAATTGGTCTCGGCCGAGGACTTGCGATTGCTGCGCTCCTCGGAACCTTCCGGACAATCGGTACACTCTGCACCCAAGCGTCGGTTTGTATTTTTCTTGTTGCTTGGCGTGTTGCAGCTCCGGTTTGCACTGGCAGGCGCGGTAGATGCATTAGAGCGCGCTTGAGATGATCATTTCGAGCATTTGCATGCCGGCATTGCCGACGTAAAAGCGGCTGCGCTCGATGCGGACGACGGCGATGATGCATCACCTGGTTGCCATGGCGAATGCGAAACGTGCCATTGCTTCCACTCGCTCGCGCTGTTTGGATCGCGCATTGAAGCGCTTGCAATAATGTCGGCACCCGATGCGCTGCGGCGCCAAGCGCACACCATCAAAACCGCTTCACGGCGGGGTCAACCTGTTTTAGGTGCAATAGCTAGCGTTAGGAGATTAAGCAACTCCGCATAGCGCAGCGAGCCAGCACCCGGTTAATCCACACCGCCTGTGGATAATTTTCACGCACGCGCTGCCTCCTGGTGTGCATTGTTTGCGGCTTCAATGGCCATCACGTATTCGCAGGGCACGCCGAGTGCGGTCTTCGCCCGTGTGCAGGCGACATAGAACAACCGCAACTCATCCGGTGCGCCGAGCTCGCCCTCTTCCTCGCCGTCCACTCGGAAGTCAGTACCCAAACGTACGCGATCCCATTCACGTCCTTTGGCTTTGTGCGCCGTCGATAAAACGTAGTTGGTCTCGGCCTCAGACTTCGCAGCCACTTTGACCGCATTCAGAAGCTCGCGGCAACCGTGATCGTCCACCAGTTTGACGAAACTTTTCAGGGGCGACTTGGTGATCTGCGAATTGACGAAAGTGTTCAGTTCGTCCCAATTGCTGAACCCGAGAAACTCGGGCGAAGTTGCCCGCTCACCGGACTGCAGGCGCTCCGCGTCCTGCAGCAATCGCTCAATCTCGGCGGTGCC
>JAYUWL010000202.1:0-3896 GCA_043753585.1 Burkholderiales bacterium | reverse complement strand
GCCAGGTGTCCAGGTGCGCGGCGTGTGGGCCGCCGTGAATGTCCTGCAACAGCGGGTATTTCTTCTTTTTGTTGTAGTTCGGCGGGAAGCAGACAAAGGTTTGAACCGGCTCGCCGTTCCAGCCTTTGACGGTGCGGCTTTGCCATTTGCCGAGCGGAATTTTTTCGAGGAAATCGTTCAAGTGGTCGAGGCGTTTGTGCGAAATGTCTCCACTTTTTCCGTTCGGACTGAGCTTGTCGCAGGCCTCGGTGCCACCCTCTACCAGCCCTTCGACGGGCTGAGGGCGAACGGACGGGTGGGCCGTGTACAGGCGCGCCGGATGATCGATACTGGCCCTGGTAAACGCGAGTGTTTGGCTATCGGCCGATTGCGCGAACGCCATGACATGCCCGCCATGTGCAATGACTCGCGGCGCTTCGGTTTCCAGCGGCAGCTCCCACAAATGCTGCATGCCCGAATCTTCCGCGCAGAAAAGGATCGCGCGGTCGTCGGCACTCCACAACGGGTTGGCGCTGCCATAGCTGCCGACCGAGCGCGGCCAGTTCGCGGCGAGGCGCTCGGCCTTGCCAGTCTTGTGATCGATAAGCATCAGGCGCGTGTGTTTGCTCGGCGCGACGATGGGGATGGCGCAGACGACCATCTGCTTGCCGCTGTGCGAATATACGGGAGAGGCGAGCCACATTTCGCCGAGATCAATGGTGCGAGTTTTGCGCGTTTTGATCGTGAGTAGGGTCAGCGTGGTTGGGTCGGTCAGGCGCGTGACATCCTTCGGCTGCACCCAGGCAATCTCCTTGCCGTCGGGCGAAATGGCGTAGTCATTCGCGCCCGGATCGCCCTGACTCAACGACCACGGATTACCTGCGAACAGGTCTTTTGCCTTGCCGCTGTTGACGTTGATTTCAAAAATGTGAGGCCGCTTGCCGTCACAAATCCAGCTGTCCCAATGGCGGTAGTTGTCCACCTCCACGACCTTGGCCTGAACCTTGGATTCCTTCAATTCTTTCGCACGCTTGGTCTGCTGTGCGTCAGTCTTCAAATCGGGCCACACCCACGACACCGCCGCAACGTGCTTGCTGTCCGGAAACCAGCGAATGCCGTCAACGCCGTTGGCGAGCGTGGTCACCCTGCGCGCTTCGCCGCCGTCGGGCGCGATCACGTAAAGCTGTGCCTCGGTGTCTGCCGCTTTCCCTTCGCCACGTTTGGCGCAAAAGGCGATCAGTTTGCCATCGGGGGACCATTGCGGCGCGGTGTTCTTCTTGCCGGCGCTGGTCAGTTGTTTACGAGTTTTGCCGTCGGTGGAATAGATCCAGAGCTGCGTCGCGCTCTCGTTGCTTTCCATTGAGTAGGTCGATTGATCAACGACGACCCATTGGCCATTGGGCGAGACGCTTGGCGTACCGATGCGCTCGCATTGCCAGAGGTGCTCGACGCTGAGGTGTTTCTGCTTTGCCATTTCGTAATTTTCTTGAAGACAATCACGAAGCGTAACGCGAAAAGGAGATTTAGAGACGTCTCATAGCAATTGCGATGACTCTGGTTTCGCCGTTCTAATACCGAATCGAGGCGCGCCGAACGTAGACGATTTCGCAAGCTCCGGCGCCCGAATCGTCTCGCGTGAGTGATGTTTTCAGGAACCATCCGCCGTCACTTTCCGCGTCGACCAGGTCGCCTTCGATGGCAACGACGTCGCCAACCCGCGTGGCTGACAACGCTTTTTTAACGGCCGAGTCGGCAGGAATCAGATGCATGTTCGCTGATGAGCGAATGATTTCTTCATGCGGCGCAGGTGATTGCCCCGAATAGCCCCAGAAGTAAAAGCGGCCGCTCTGCGAAATGCGCAGGCGTTCGATCAGCGCGGTGTCGGACATCGGCCCCCAGCCCATCGCGAAATCAACCGGAATGAGTTTGGCACCCGGGTCGATGTAATAGTTTTCCTTGGCAAGCACCCGCGCCTCCGCTGAGAATTCAGCGCGCGGCGTCAACATGAAGTCGCCGCGACGAAACGGCGTGCCATTCGCGAAGTTCCGCTGGCGCGGTTCGTCAGGAGCAATCTGGCCGGGCGGATGATGACGTTCACGATGCGAATAGCCGTCGTACGCGCCCCAACCGGACACCAGCACGAGAGCGACAACAGGTATGCGCATGGTTTTGTGTTTGTTTGCTGGCGGTGCAGTGCGCCTACATTGCGCCCTCAAACATTTGCACGTCGACGATGGTGCCGGGCTCCACGCCGCCGACACCTGTCGCCAGCACCACAAAGCAGTTGGCTTGCGTCATTGACGAGAGAATTCCCGAGCCCTGATCGCCGGTGGTTTTAACTTCAACGCCGTTAGCGGTGATCGTCAGCACACCGCGCTGGAACTCGGTCCGGCCCGGCATTTTTTTGATTTTGTTCATCACCGTCGCTTTCACCATCGGCGGCAACGCATAATCGGTGCGGCCCTGTAGCGTGGCTAGTGCGGAACGAACGAATTGGTAGAACGTAACCATGACCGCGACTGGGTTACCCGGCAGGCCGAAAAAATGTGCACCGCCCACTTTGCCGTAAGCCATTGGCCGACCCGGTTTCATGGCGATTTTCCAGAACAGCACCTCGCCCAGTTCGTTCAAAATCTGCTTGATGAAATCCGCCTCGCCAACGCTCACGCCGCCGCTCGTGATGACGACGTCCGCATCGGCAGAAGCCCGCTGAAATGCGGTGCGAATTGCCTCAGGCGAGTCGACGAAATTGCCCAGGTCAATTGGCTCGCAACCAGCACGCTCCAGCATGCCGTAAATAGTGTAGCGGTTGCTATCGTAAATTTCGCCTGGGCCAAGCGCTGAGCCAACGCCTTTAAGTTCGTCGCCTGTTGAAAAAAATGCGACGCGCAGCTTTCGATAGACGGAGATTTCACCGATGCCGAGGCTTGCTACCAAACCTAGAGCTGCGGGGCCCACGAGGCTGCCTTTCTTGAGCGCGCTGGCGCCAGTCTTTAGATCCTCGCCGCGAAATCGGCGGTTCTGGCCAGGTTTCAAATCGTTTGCAATGTGAATGCCCGCATCGTCTTCAGTCACGCGTTCCTGCATCGCGACTGTGTCGCATCCTGTGGGCATCACGGCTCCGGTAAAAATCCGCACGCATTCGCCTTTGCCGACCGGGCCGAGGTACGGTTTGCCAGCAAAGCTGGTGCCAACGCGTTTCATCGTGGTGGCGCCAGTGGATCCAGTGACCGCCTCTAGATGAATGAACGACAGAGTATCGGTATGACGATACGCCCAGCCGTCCATTGCGGAATTGTCGTGTCCCGGCACATCCAGTGGCGAAATGATGTCTTCCGCGAGCACACGGCCCAACGCGGCACGAATGTGAACGCGCTCGGTCGTGGTGATCGGTGTAAGCACTTTGCTGATGAAGTCGCGCGCCTTGTCGACGGGCATCGAGTTCGGGTCGTAGTCGTCGGCACAGGAGAGTTCGCGAATGGTTGCGGTCATGGGAGAGCGGTGTTGCAGATTGAAGGGGAAGTTTAGTCGTTCATTGCGGTACCGAAGCTAAATGGTTTTCGCGACCACTTGAAGCGCGGCATGCTGGACGCGCACCCTCAAAGTGGTTGCTTCACCAATGTATTCACCATCCACCGCCAACGGCACCGCAGGTTGCGCGTCGATCTGCATTTCGCTGAAAGTTGAGGTGTGAATGCGACCGTCGGGCAGGTGCCGTCCGATCATCAGCTTTGGCAGCATGAAGAGCGTGCTTAAGCGCGTAAATCGGCCAGCTACGATCAAGTCCAGCAGGCCGTCGTCGATTGATGCGTGAGGCGTGACTGGAATGCCGCTGCCAAATGTGGGTGTATTGAGCGCTGAGGCAAAGAGTGCAATGCCAGCCCGCAGCGGTTTACCATCGGAATGAACGGTGATGC
>JAYUWL010000201.1:0-11727 GCA_043753585.1 Burkholderiales bacterium | reverse complement strand
GGCACGGTGATCGGACATGCTGACGGTTTCGGCTTCGTCAAGCTTGATCAGGGCGGTGATGACGTTTATTTGTCGGAGGACACGATGCGTGCCGTTTTGCATGGTGATCGCGTCGCCGTGCAGGCGACCGGCTTCAACCGCGACGGTAAGGTCAATGGCGAGATCGTTTCCGTCCTGCAGCGTGCCAATCACCGCGTTGTCGGCAAACTTCGCAGCAAGGAAGGCCAGTGGTTTGTGGTCGCCTCCGAGCGGCGCATCAATCAGGACATCCTGATTCCGCGCGACAAACTGGGCACGGCAACGTTAAACCAGATCGTAGTCGCTGAAATCACGTCGCAGCCGACACCGTACGACGAAGCGACCGGTACTATCGTCGAAGTCGTCGGTGACGAAGACGGGAGCGATATCGAGCTTGAAATCGCCATCCGAAAACACAATCTGCCGCACATTTTTACCGACGCGACGCTTAAAGAAGCTGCCGAATACGGCGACGTTGTGACCGCAGCCGATCGCAAGGGTCGCATCGACCTGCGCGAAATGGCCCTGGTCACCATCGACGGCGAAACTGCAAAGGATTTCGACGACGCGGTTTATGCCGAAAAGGCGGGCAAAGGCTATCGCCTGGTTGTCGCCATTGCTGATGTGTCACATTATGTGAAACTGAAAACCGCGCTCGACACCGATGCCCGCGAACGCACAACGAGCGTGTACTTCCCGCGTCGTGTGATTCCGATGCTGCCGGAAGCGCTGTCGAATGAGTTGTGCTCGCTCCGCCCCAATGTTGATCGCCTTTGCATGGTGTGCGACATGGCGGTGAACGCGGGTGGACATATCACTGGCTTTGAGTTTTACGCCGCCGTAATGAACTCGAAAGCGAGACTTACCTACACCGAAGTCGCAGCCCAGTTGCCTGCGCTTGAGACCGCTAAACCGAAGGCCGCCTCGATTGACGCCTCGCTCAAGACGCTGCACACGCTATACAAGCTGTTCCGCGATGCGCGCGAGTTGCGTGGTGCGCTGGATTTTGAAGGGCAGGAAGCAAGCTTTACGTTCAACGATGACGGCAGCGTGGCAAACATCAAGCCTGCGGCAAGAAACGAAGCGCACAAACTCATCGAAGAAATGATGCTCGCAGCAAACGTTTGTACGGCGCAGTTTCTGGCCAGGGCAAATCAGCCTCTGCTCTATCGAGTGCACGATATTCCGCTGCCGGAGAAACTTGCCGCGTTGCGAGAAACGCTGTCGCTGCGCGGACTCACGCTTGGGGGTGGTGAGCGCCCCGACCCGCAGGATTACGCGACACTTATCGAACAAACGCGCGATCGCATGGACGCGCCAGCGCTACACACCGTGTTGTTACGGTCGTTGCCACAAGCGATTTACACGCCGGACAACGGCGGGCATTTTGGCCTCGCTTACGAGCATTATGCGCACTTCACCTCGCCTATTCGCCGCTACCCTGATCTGCTGGTGCATCGCGGCATCAAGGCCGTTCTCGCGGGCAAGAAATATTCGACTGAAGACTGGAAGCGCCTCGGTGAAACGTGTAGCGCCAACGAGCGCCGCGCGGATATTGCCTCACGCGAAGTCACCCAGTTCCTCAAAGCCAAGTATCTCGAAGCACACATCGGGGAGGAGTTCAACGGAACCATCTCCGGCGTCATCGCGTTTGGCGTGTTCGTTACCCTCGATGAGACGTTCGCCGACGGGCTCATTCACGCGACGAGTTTGCCGCGCGATTACTACCAGCTGGGCAACGACAAAGTAACGCTGGTCGGTCAAAGAAGCGGTTTCAAGCTCTCGCTCGGCGAGCGCGTTCGCGTGAAAATCGCAGCCGTGAACGCGGATACGGCGAAGGTGGATTTTCAGTATGTTGAGCGAGTGGCAACCGCGAAGTAATGCCGTACGCTTTCTGCGCCATTCAGTCTTTGATGAAGCAGCGCTTGCCACTACACAAACCGCTCAATCGTGCGCGTTTTGAGGTGATGGTTTATGCAACAGATACAACTGCCGATTTATGACGACCCTGTCACAGCTTCTGAACCGGCACCGCTCGATCCGTGCCTTTCGTCCGGACGCCATTGACCCGGCGCTGATCTATTCAGTCTGCGCCGACGCCATAGCCGGTGGCTCATCGTCCGGTAACCTGAACAGCGTTTCGATCATCACCACACAGGATGAAGCGCGAAAAGAGCGCCTGTACGACTTGCACTTCCAGCAGGAGATGGCGCGACAGGCACCGCTGGTCTTGACTTTTTGCGCGGACTGGTTTCGCACTCGCCAATGGCTCGCTAGTCGCGGCGCGCGAGACAATTTCAACAACCTTCTGGGTTATCACGTGGCTGCGTTTGATGCAATGATCGTTGCACAAAACGTGTGCCTCGGCTTTGAAGCGCGTGGCTTTGGCATTTGCTACATGGGCACGACTTTGCATTCAATGGGCGAAATCGCGGATTTTCTTGAGCTGCCCGAGACCTGCGTTCCAGTAACGAGCATTGTTGTGGGCGTTCCCGCTGAAGACCCACCCAAGCGGGATCGTCTGCCGCTCAATGCCTTTATCCACCATGAAACCTACTCAGCCCCAAACGCGACGGAGCTTGACGCAATCTATCGTGAGCGAGATGTAAAGGGCCTGGAACGCTACATGAGCATTCCGCACTTGAAGGCGTTGGCGGAAGAACATGGCATCGACAACCTCGCGCAGTTTTATACGAGCAAGGTGAAATACGATCCGGACGTGTTCGCCGTTGACTCGGAGAAACTGCGCGCCGTGCTCGAGCGCAAACGGTTCATCCCGTAAACGAATGGTCGGCTGAGCCGACTGCGCGGCACGAGTTGCGACGACTCGTTTCAGCCGATTTTTTTCAGCCCGGTACGAAAGCGTTTCGCGTTTTCGACGTAGTGATGCGCTGCGCCGTGAACTGACGCGATAGCCTCGGGTGACATTTCACGCTTGGCGATTGCCGGGCTGCCGACGATCAGCATGCCGTCGGGAAATACTTTCCCCTCGGTCACGAGCGCGCCTGCACCCACGAGGCAGTTTTTGCCGATTTTTGCGCCGTTCAGAATGACCGCGCCAATGCCAATCAGCGAGCCGTCGCCGACCGTGCAGCCGTGCAGCATTGCTTTGTGCCCGATGGTCACGTTCTCGCCCAATGTGAGCGGCTTGCCGGGGTCGGAATGGAGCACCGCAGCTTCCTGAATGTTGGTTCCTGCACCGATGTTCATCGGCTCATTGTCGGCGCGAATGATGACGCCGAACCACACGCTGGTGTTCGCGCCGAAATGAACGTTGCCAACGACTTCAGCGGATTCTGCGACCCACGTTGACTCGTTTAAAACGGGCGCAACGCCGTCCAGTTCGTAAATCGCCATGTGGCGTCCTTTTCGTCTGCTTTGGGATAACAACCATTATGCGGGAATTGAATGAGGGTGCGCCAAAGTTCGACCGTGCGGCAACGATCAGCGATGCAGGCAAAGCACTTGCACTGTGGTTTGATAAAGTGCTCGCCAGGTGGCCGTCGCGAAGCCGTGTAGTCTTACCGGCTCTGCGCGCCAGACAAGCGGGCTAATCGACATTAGGAAAGCGTCGTGCAACAGTCCTTTGATCGTTACGAAGTCGTGCAGTTTTGGGTTGCTGCCGGATCAGGCAGCTGGTTCCGAAAAAACGAAGCGTTCGATGACCGCTTTCGTGAAAAATTCGCCGCGGCGCATGAGGCGGCGGCCCGTGGCGAACTGGATGACTGGTCGGCTGACGGCGATGGCGCGCTGGCGCTCCTGATCTTGCTTGATCAATATCCGCGCAATAGTTTTCGCGGCACGCCGCGCATGTTCGCAACCGACGATCAGGCGCTCGATGTCGCAAAAGAGGCCATTGCCAGCGGCTTCGACGTCACGGCAGAGCCGTCGCTTCGCCTTTTTTTTTACACGCCATTCATTCATTCGGAGCGCATCGAGGATCAGGATCGCGCACTGCGACTCTATGCTGAGCTTGGCGCTGACACGGCGCGCCATGCGCACATCCATCACGACATCATTGCGCGATTCGGTCGCTTCCCGCACCGCAACCCGCTGCTCGGACGCGAGACTACGGCGGAGGAACGGCAGTTTCTCGATGCGGGCGGCTTTGCCGGTTAACGCATTGCTCCGCGCGCTCTGACTTTCACACTGTTGACCCGAAAAAAAGGGCAACCAACATCGGAAAAAGCCCTTCAGCCAGCAGCTGCGCCAGCACCACGTCGCGACTTAGTAAGGCAAGTTTGGATCGCACCAATGCGTGAGTCGATGCGAGCAAAAGCCTGGGTTCTGCGACACTGTATTGCCCTTTCGGAAATTTCAACTTTTTTCTGTAACCTGCAGCGCACTGGGGCTTCCGTTGATTAATCGCTAAAGTCGATTTAGCTGATTTCTCTGCGCTAGCCCATATAAAATAGACCTAAATGCAAAAAGCTATATCACCGGTTCCCGCCTCAAAGCCCCATGCCGTTCTCTTCGATTTCGACGGCACGTTGGTGGACAGCGCGCCCGACCTGGCCGGTGCGGCGAACGATTTGCGCGTGGAGCTGGGGCTGGAGTTGATGCCCTACACGGTGCTTCGACCCTATGCCACCTACGGAGCGCGCAGCCTGTTGAAGCAGGCGCTTGATCTGTCACCAGGCGACGCTGACTATGAGCCCAATCGCCAGCGTTTTTTGGCGATCTACGACCAACGAAAACTACAAAAAAGCCACCTTTTCCCCGGCGTGCTGGAGCTATTAATCGCTCTTGAGCGACAAAAAATCACATGGGGGATCGTGACCAACAAGCATTCACGGCTAGCCGAACCGATGATTCACGAGCTGCTGCGCGATCGCGCGTTCATGCCCGCGACCGTTGTCTGCGGCGACACGACGGCGACGCCGAAGCCCCACCCCGCGCCCGTGCTGCACGCTGCAAACAGCATGCAGATTGATCCGAATCATTGCTGGTTTGTCGGCGATGGCGAGAGCGACGTCAGGGCCAGCACCGCTGCTGGCATGACCTCAGTGCTCGCGGCGTACGGCTATGTGCCCGATCTCGACCACGCCCGCGCTTGGGGCGCAGCGCATGAGATCGATCAGCCGCTGGCTTTGCTCGCGCTTTTGGAGGTCGCCGGTTCGCTCGCCTGAGCTGCCGCGGCGCACGCCGACGGGGCATAAACCCAACGGCGCGGCGCGCCTTTGCTTTCGCCTTCAACGACCACTGACGCCCCCACAGAAAGGCGAGCTAGAAGCTCGGAGACGATAGCGTCCGAGGATCGAATCAGATTGCCATCGGCGCGCATCAGCACATCGCCATCGGCGATAGCGAACATCGCTGTTGTTCCGCCGGTTCCTTTTGCGCGAATACCACCCGCCGAACCCGGCAGCGGTTCGAACATCCGCGCAAAAGTTGCCTTTTCGGACAGCAGCGCCTTGACCATGCTGTCTGCCATGAAAATGGCGCTGGCGCGGTCGCCCCCGCTCAAACGACACGCAGCGGTCACGGGTACAACCAGTTTTTTTGACGGATCAACACGCGGCACCAGCACGGTGACGCGATTCTCGGTGCCGTCTGCTTCCAACACCACCGCATCCCGGTCAATTCGCACAATCTTTTCACCCGACGGTAAAGTTTCACCGACCGCGAGCGAAAGCCCGCGCGTCGCAACATTTCCGGCCCCCACGAAGTAGGCGCGGTTACCTGCAACGCCCGCCAGTTTCATCGCCCCCACCGTCACGGACTTGACGCTAGAGACGGCGCCATCGAGCGTCGGGGCCTGCAGCGCAAACGGTTGCCACGGGGGCAACCTGGCCGTTTGCGCGTCGCCCCAAAGCCCGACCGCCAGCGCGCAAGCCCAGCCAAATAGCGCGGCAGAAACGGTCGCTGCAAGCGCTGTGGCGACCTGTTCCAGCCTATAATTTGAGGTTGTTGCCAGCTTCACGAGCGTCGCTTTACTCTTGGTTTTATTGAGTTACAGCGTCGATTTTGCCTTGAATCCCTATCTCGCCCATCTCAACGAATTTACATTCACGCGACTTGCACGCCTGCTGCATCCGCTCACGCCACCTGCCGGGCTAAAACCGATCAATCTGTCGATTGGCGAGCCCAAGCATCCGACGCCGCAATTCATTCGTGATGCCATCGGGCAAAACACCGACGGCCTGGCGCTCTATCCGCCTACCAAAGGCTCGCCTGCGTTGCGGCAAACCATCGCGACCTGGCTCAAACGCCGTTACGCCCTGCCCGCTCTGGATCCGGAAACCCAACTACTCCCTGTGCTTGGCAGCAAAGAGGCCCTGTACTCGTTCACCCAGACCGTGATCGACCCGAGCGCGACGCAACCGACCGTTCTGGTACCGAACCCGTTCTATATGGTTTATGAAGGCGCCGCGTTGCTCTGTGGCGCAAAGCCGTATTTCGTTAATTTCGATGCAAAAGCAGGTGAATACGCATGGGACGCGATCCCCGAGAGTGTGTGGAAAAACGTCCAGCTCGTCATCGTGTGTTCACCGGACAATCCTACGGGGGCGGTCACCACGCGCGTGCGCTGGCAATGGCTGTTTGAGCAAAGTGATCGCTACGGATTTGTGGTTCTCGCCGACGAGTGCTACAGCGAAATTTATTTTGAAGAAGGCAAGCCGCCGGTCGGCGCGTTGCAAGTCGCCGCTGAACTGGGTCGTACGGATTTCAGGCGACTTGTGGCGATGGGCAGCCTGTCGAAGCGCTCGAACTCTCCGGGCTTGCGTTCGGGATTTGTAGCGGGTGATGCCGAGCTCATTGCGAAGTTCCTGCATCTGCGCTCGTTCAACGGATCCGCGATGGCAGGCCCGGTAACCGCTGCGAGTATTGTTGCGTGGAACGACGAGGCCCACGTTGTCGCCAACCGGGCCGAGTACGCAAAAAAATTTCGAGAGCTGTCACCGATGCTGGCAAAGCACCTGGCGATCACGACGCCGGAAGCCGCGTTTTACTGGTGGGTACCTATCCCGGCCGCGTTCAACGGTGATGACGAACGCTTCACGCGTGAGCTTTATGCGGCAACCGCGATTACGTTAATTCCAGGCTCGTATCTGTCGCGCGTTGCGGCGGACGGTGTGAATCCGGGTTGCGGTTACATCCGCATCGCCCTCGTATCCGAATTTGATGAATGTCGTGAGGCGGTCGTGCGTCTCTGTGAGTTTTTGAGCAGCACGGTGGCACCGGCCACGGCTACGCAGCCCGTTACCGCGTAATTAGAAAAGAATCAGTATGTCCGAAGCCCTGCAAAACATAATCGACGCCGCGTGGGAAAACCGCGCGAGCCTGTCTCCCGATAAGTCTCCGAAGGCAGTTGCAGATGCCGTTGAATCCGTCATCTCCGATCTCAACAAAGGCCGCAGACGCGTCGCCGAAAAAATCAACGGCGAATGGGTTACGCATCAGTGGCTCAAGAAGGCAGTGCTGCTGTCGTTCCGCCTTCAGGACAACGCCATTGTTAAAGCCGGTGACCTCGCCTTCTACGACAAAGTGCAAACAAAATTTGCGCACTTGACCACCGAGCAAATCGCGGCTACCGGTGTTCGCGTTGTTCCACCTGCCGTGGCACGACGCGGCAGCTATCTTGCAAAAAACGTGATTCTGATGCCTTCTTTTGTGAACATTGGCGCGTACGTTGATGAAGGAACGATGGTCGACACCTGGGCCACAGTGGGCTCCTGCGCCCAGATTGGACGAAACGTCCACCTCTCCGGAGGCGTCGGGATTGGCGGGGTCCTGGAGCCGTTGCAGGCGAACCCGACGATCATCGAAGACAACTGTTTCATTGGTGCGCGCTCAGAAGTCGTCGAAGGCTGCATCGTTGAGGAAAACTCGGTGCTTGGCATGGGCGTCTACATCGGCAAGAGCACCAAAATTTACAACCGCGCCACCGGTGAAGTGAGCTATGGCCGCGTGCCGTCAGGCTCGGTCGTCGTTGCTGGCAATCTACCGTCCGCGGACGGCAAGTACAGTTTGTATTGTGCTGTCATCGTCAAACAGGTTGATGCACAAACGCGCTCCAAGACCAGCATTAACGATCTGCTGCGCGGCGATTAAGAAAGTCTTGTCATGTCCGTCTCAATCAAAACTCCGGAAGACATCGAAGGCATGCGTCTCGCCGGTCGCCAGACCGCTGAGATACTGGATTTCATCGGCCCGTACGTCAAACCCGGGGTGACTACCGACGAGCTCGACGCACTCTGTCACAAGTTCATGGTGGAGACGCAAAAAGCGATCGCCGCGAACCTCAATTACACGCCGCCGGGCCATTCGCCCTTTCCAAAATCGATCTGCACTTCGGTCAATCACGTCGTCTGTCACGGCGTTCCCGGCGACAAGAAATTGAAGGACGGCGACATCATCAATATCGACGTCGCGATGATCGTCAATGGCTATTTCGGTGATACCAGTCGCATGTACTACGTCGGCAAACCGACCATCGCGGGCAAGCGCCTGGCTGAAGCCACGTACGAGGCGATGTGGCGCGGCATCCGCATGGTTAAACCGGGCGCAACTTTAGGCGACATCGGTCATGCGATTCAAAGCTACGTTGAGCCGATGGGTTACTCGGTCGTGCGTGAATTTTGCGGTCATGGAATCGGCAAAAAGTATCACGAAGAACCGCAAGTGCTGCACTACGGCAAGCCAGGTACCGGCATGCGTTTGCTGCCCGGGATGATGTTCACTATCGAGCCGATGATCAACGCAGGACGCCCCGGAATCCGAACGCTGGCCGATGGCTGGACGGCGGTGACGGCTGACCATAGTTTGTCAGCGCAATGGGAGCACACGATTCTCGTGACCGAAACGGGTTACGAGGTCACCACCGTCTCCGCAGGTACGCCGCCACCACCGGCACACTGACGCTGCGACGCGCTGACGTCATGACCGCGATCAGTGCGCCCGTATCGGCGCTCGGCACCGCTCCCGCAGCACCTGAGGCAACAAGGCAGCTGCCTACGCTCGCGGATTTGCGACGCACTTACCAGTCACACCGCGCGCTGATTTTTGATGCGCTGGACAATAACGTCCACATTGACGCAGCATTGCGCGCGCATGCACTGGCGGTGGATGACGTGCTCATCCAGCAGTGGCACCGCCATCAATTGCACAAACAACCGCTGACGCTAATGGCTGTGGGCGGTTATGGGCGCTTCGAATTGTTCCCGCATTCTGACGTGGACATCTTGCTGCTGCACGGCGAAGCCGATGCCGCCTCGATGGCGGGTATTGAAGCGTTTCTGAGCGAAGCGTGGGATCTGGGTTTCGAGATCGGGCACAGTGTGCGCTCTGTCGAGGACTGCATCGCGCAGGCCGAAGCCGACATTACGGTAGCAACCTCATTACTCGAGCGCCGGGTAATCGTTGGTGCAGCGGGTATTCCGCGCCAGCTTGACCAACGCTGGCAGCAAACCTTTGATGTCGATCACTTCGTCAAAGCCAAGCGCTTTGAGCAGCAACAGCGCTACGTCCGCTTCGAGGACACAGCCTATAACCTTGAACCCAACGTCAAGGAAAGCCCGGGTGGTTTGCGCGACATGCAGATGGTTTTGTGGTTGTCGCGGTCGATTACCGGAGCCTCCTCGCTCGAAGCGCTGGTGGCACAGGGCTACATCAATCGGCACGAATGCGACGGCCTCTCGGAGGCATATCGGCAGATCAAATTCCTGCGCGCACGTTTGCACTTGCTTGCGCGTCGACGTGAAGACCGGCTTGTTTTCGAACTGCAAAACTCGCTGGCTGAAGCGCTCGGCATCACTGCCGCCGCGGGCCTGCGCGCCAGCGAAGTCTTGATGAAGCGCTACTACCAGTCAGCGCGGCAACTACGGCTGTTCAATGACATTCTGATTGATGCGCTGACCAGTGATCGCAACGCACGGCAGACGCCGATTGCGGGCAAGCCGTTTTCGGCTTGCGATGGCAAACTGGATCTGACCATGCGTGGTTCGAACTTATCTTCGCTTGAGACGTTGCAGGCATTCCAGATTTTGCATCGGGATCGTAGCTATCAGGGGTTCACACCAGAACTGCGCCGCGCCATTCTGCGTGCAGTCGATGTGCTGCCGGACGGCGCATTCGGCACCCATGAATGTCGCGCGCTGTGCCTTGATTTTCTGCGCAGCGGTCATGGCGTCTATCACGCGCTAAAAGCAATGAGCGAGCTTGGCGTTCTGGGCGAACTGGTGCCGCCGTGGGCGCGCATCGTTGGACAAATGCAGCACGACCTGTTTCACGTCTACACGGTCGACCAGCACATTCTGATGGTGCTTCGGAACATGCGTCGTTTCGCTGATCCGGTGCACTCACACGAATACCCGTTGTGCAGCCAGCTCATGCAGGAATTTCCCGAGCGCGAAGTCCTCTATCTCGCTTGCATTTTTCACGACATCGCCAAGGGACGGGGTGGCGATCACTCGCAGCTTGGCATGTCGGACGCTCGCGAATACAGCACCCAACTGGGCTTGCCAGACGACCAGGTTCAATTCGTTGCGTGGCTGGTTGAACATCACCTCACGATGTCCGCCTTTGCCCAGAAACGCGACATCGCGGACCCGAATGTGGTGCGGGAATTTGCGCAACTGGTGGGCAACGAAAAGAAGCTGCTAGCGCTCTATCTGCTGACTGTAGCGGACATTCGGGGCACCAGCCCGAAGGTGTGGAACAACTGGAAGGCGCGCCTGCTGGAGCAGCTTTTCCGGTCGACACGCTGGCACTTCAACTCGATGGGCCAGTCGAGCGTTTTTGATGTGCTTGCTGATCGTCTTGTCGAGGCTCGGAGGTTGCTCGCGCTCTATGCCATCGATGTTGAGCGTGCCGAAAAGTTCTGGCGCACGCTTGACTCGGTTTATCTGCAACGTCACAGCGCCGATGAGATTGCATGGCATGCGCGCAATCTTTTCTTCCGCCTGGACAGTGAAAAGCCGGTCGTGCGCACGCGCCTGATGCCTTCTGGGGAAGGTTTGCAAATCGTGGTCTACGTCAAAGATCGCGCCGAGCTGTTTGCGCGCATCATGAACGTGTTTGCACGCCTCAATTTCTCGGTACTCGATGCGCGGGTTCACACATCAAAGACAGGCTACGCGCTCGACACTTTTACCGTCGTCAATCCGGGCTCGGTCAACGTCGCCTACCGCGATGTCACCCAGCTGGTCGAGCATTCGTTGATTGAAGTTCTGACTGAAGACAAGCCGTTGCCGAAAACGGTGCTGGGCAAGCCAACGCGTCAGCAGCGACATTTCCCCATCACCCCGGTCATTGAAATTGCGGGTGACGAACAGGGTCAGCGCTTTGTCCTGGAAATCGTCGCGGCGGACCGCACCGGATTGCTGGCGCGTATCGCCGAAGTGCTGGCTAAACGCGGCATCTCGATTCAGACCGCCCGCGTAAACACATTGGGCGCTCGGGCCGAAGATGTGTTCGTTATCTCCGGCGGGCGGCTCGCCGAAGAGACGACACGGATTACGCTGGAGACTGAGTTGGCCGAGGCCATCTCCTAGAGCGGCCCACGCGCAGGGATGCCAACGCGCCGAGAGTGACACCCTGACAGGCAGGCAACGCCGGTGTAGTGTTGCATATTTAATGCAATTTAAATGACCGCACAGAGTCGAAAGAGCGTAAGCGTCCGGTCTGCACCGTATTGACTAAGCGGCGCGATAGCTGTTATGCCGCGAGCGCGGAGTGCTCGGTAGTGTTCACGGTTGTAGGCGGCAA
>JAYUWL010000200.1:0-34143 GCA_043753585.1 Burkholderiales bacterium | reverse complement strand
GATGCGGGCTACAAGTTCGCCGACTTCATGTTCGTCAAGAGCCCACTCGTGCGTCTGAACGTCAGCAACCTCGGCAACACGAAATATCGCAACCCAAGCTCGGGCACGGTTCTGAATGCCAAACCAGTGGGCACGCAGCCGGCCAGTTCGGTGTTCTACTATCTCGGCGCACCGCGGTTCTTCTCGGTGACGCTGAGCGCTGATTTCTAGAACGCCGTTAATATCTCGCGGGCGCGGTTTCGTTCCTACGGTTAGACGGGCAAAGCCGCGCAACACTGCGCGGCTTTCTTTTTTTGTGAGTCTCAAAACAGCACATCATGAAACGATCTTTCTCTCTTTGCCCTCTCGCCATCCTCGCATCAAGCCTCTCGTTGTTGCTGGCGAGCTGCGCCACCACCACGGTTGACGTCCTTCCACCGATCGGCGACGGGACGCGCGCCGAAATAGCGCTGCTCGAAACCACCGATCTTCACTCCAACGTGTTGAGCTACGACTATTTTCGGCTCAGCGAAGACAAAACCATCGGCTTTGAGCGCGTGGCAACCCTCATCACCGATGCACGCAAACAGTTCGCCAACACACTGTTGTTCGACAACGGCGACACCATTCAGGGCACCGCGCTTTCAGACTATCAGGCGCAGGTCAAACAAGTCGCCTGCGATCAGGTGCTGGCGATGTACAAAGTGATGAACGAGTTGAAATACGATGCAGGCGGTATCGGCAATCACGAGTTTAACTACGGCCTGAGTTTTTTGTCGCAAGTAACAGGCAATCGCTTTAACGTTGATCTAGCTGCCGCTGAAAAACCAATCCCCGCCACGCCCTGCGCAGGCCCGAGTTTTCCGTTGGTGCTGGCGAACGTTTTGTCGGTTAAAGACCGGCAACCACTGTTCAAACCGTACGTGATTCTTGACCGTACGATCAAGGCCGTTGGCGCTAATGGCGAACCCGTGAGCGCGCCGCTGAAAGTCGGCGTCATCGCCTTCACGCCACCCAAAATTCTCGACTGGGACAAGCGCTGGTTAAATGGTGTGGTGTACACCGACGGCATCAAAGAACTGGCCGAAAAGTACGTGCCAGAAATGCGTGCCAAAGGTGCTGATCTGGTGGTGGCGATCTCGCACGGCGGACTCGATGCCGGGCCCTACACGCCATCCATGGAAAACGCGAACTGGCATCTGGCCACCGTGCCCGGCATCGACGCCATGTTGATCGGTCATTCGCATCAGCTCTTCCCGAACGCTGCGAGCACGATGCCGCAATTCAACTTACCCGGTGTCGACAAGGTCAAGGGAATGGTTAACGGCACGCCCACCGTGATGGCAAACTTCTGGGGCAAATCGCTCGGCGTGATTCAGCTAACCGTCGTCGCCAATGACGGCAAATGGTCGGTCGATAAGTCCAAAACCGTGGTCGAAGCGCGCTCAATCCAGAACGCCGACAAATCTTTTGTCGCGCCACTGCCCGCCGTCGCTGCGAGCATCAAGGCCGAACATGAGGCCACGATTGCCTACGTAAAAACGCCCATCGGTCGCAGCGACTTTCCGATGACGTCCTACTTTGTCGACGTCGGCGATACTTCCGCCATTCAAATCGTAAACGTTGCCCAAGCCGATTACGTCGCCAAATACGTGAAGGCAAATTTGCCGCAATACGCGTCGTTACCTGTGCTCAGCACGGCGTCTCCGTTTAAGACCGGCTTTGCCGGCGGCGGAGATTTCACCGATATCGCAGCGGGCGACATGGCAATCAACAACGCAGCCGATCTGTACCTGTTCCCGAATACGCTATACGCCGTAAAAGTTACGGGCGCAGGGCTCAAGGACTGGCTGGAAGCCGCGGCCCGCCGCTTCCGCCAGATTGACCCGGCACTCACTACCGAACAGTCGCTGACCAGCACGGCACCCGGCTACACGTTTGACATGATCACCAGCGCGGACTTCAGCTACGAAATCGACGTGACGCAGGGCAACGGCAATCGCGTTAAAAACCTCATGTATAAAGGTGCGCCGGTCTCAGCAACCGCGGAATTCATCGTCGCCACCAACAACTACCGCGCCAGCGGTGGCGGCAATTTTCCCGGCCTCGACGGCACCAAAACCGTCATCGCGTCACCCGACACCAACCGCGACGTGCTGATCGAGTTCATCAAAACGACCAAAAATCTGACTCGCAAGGAACACGGCTCGGATCGCAGCTGGCGTTTCACCAAAGTCGCCACCGCAGGACCGGTCACATTCAAGTCTGCGATGGGCAAACTTCCGCTGGCTGCCGCGGCGGGCATCAACAACGTGAGCTTGTTCAAGGCTGATGATGGCAGCGGCAAAGGGCTGTCGCTGTATCAAGTGGATTTGTCGAAGTAGTACCGACATGCGTTTGACTGGCGCGATTGTGTTGCCCCCTTTCCCGCGCGCGGGAGAGGGTTGCGGTGCGGGTGCTCAGAATGCTCAGTAAAGTCCTCTGGCGGCGGATGCTGATCGTCTACACGTTGGTTTGGGCAGCTTCTACGCTTGCCGCGCCTCTCGTTTCGCCAACACCAGCCGAAATTGACCGCCTGCGCATGCATGCGGACGCAGGTCGCGACGGCGCGTCGCTTGAGGCGTTGCTTGCGGCAGCGCGCGGAGGCAGCGCCGACGCGCAGCGCGCCGCTGGACAGGCGTTGCTCAACCGCGCCGATCCCATGCGTTCAGCTGAAGGGGTAAGTTGGCTGGAGCGCGCCGCTACGCAAAATGACACTCGCGCCATGATCACGCTTGGAAAAGCGTGGCTGTTCGGCTTCTCCGGGTCGGCCGGAAAAGTACGCGTACCAGACCCCAGCAAAGCGCGCGCCTGGTTCGAACGCGCGCAGCCGGAGAACAATCCGCAAGCCGCTTATTACCTTGGCCTGATCGAAAAGGGTGGCTACGGCAAACCCGCTGACCCGGTCGCCGCTGCGGCGCATTTTCGCTTTGCAGCGCTTAAAAACATACCCGAAGCGATGTACCTGCTCGGTAACGCCTATGCCAGCGGCGAAGGCGTCGATATCGACCCGCGCGAGGCCATGCGATGGTACCTACGCGCGGCGTCGCTTGAGCATCCGCAAGCCACTCAAGAGCTTGCCCAGGCCTTTGCCCGCGGCGACACGTTGCTGCCGCAAAGCGATTTTCAGGCAGAGCAAATGCGCCGCGCCGTGGAGCATGTGCTGCGACATCCGAAAGCGGCGCCGTAATACGCGGGTGAATCAAATCGAGCGCTGGTTCACCCGCTTCGACAGCTCCGCTGCGCTCTCTTTGCGCTCGCTGTAGCGATCCACCAGATAGGGAGACACGTCGCGCGTGAGCAGCGTGAACTTCACCAGCTCTTCCATCACGTCGACCACGCGGTCGTAATACGCCGATGGCTTCATGCGGCCGACTTCGTCGAATTCGGCGAATGCTTTTGCGACCGACGATTGATTGGGGATGGTCAGCATGCGCATCCAGCGGCCGAGCACGCGCAGCTGATTGACCGCGTTGAACGACTGCGACCCGCCGCTGACTTGCATCACCGCCAGCGTTTTGCCTTGCGTCGGACGCGTTGCGCCCTCAGCGAGCGGAATCCAGTCAATCTGAGTCTTCATGAGGCCCGTCATGGCGCCGTGCCGCTCGGGCGACGACCAGACCATACCTTCAGCCCACATCGCCAACTGCCGCAGCTCCTGAACCTTCTCATGCGTATCGGGTGTGGAATCCACCAGCGGCAAGCCGTGCGGATTGAAGGTTCGGGTTTCGGCACCCATCGCTTGCAACAAGCGGGCGGCCTCCTCGGCGAGCAGGCGGCTGAACGAGCGTTCACGCAGCGAGCCGTAAAGCAGCAGGATTCGCGGTGCGTGAGTGGATGGCGTGCGGTTTTGTAGCGCCGAAAGGCTTGGCACAACGAACAGCTCGCGCGTGAGGTTGGGCATATCGTGCAACGCGTCTTGCGACGAATTCATCGAGTCAGTTATCAAAACTGTCTTCGCTTTGCAATAATTCGATGATTCAATCATAATCGAAACATGGAACGAAACACCGCGCTCAATCTCTCCGAAGACCTCGCCGTGCGCTCGCTGGCCGCGATCGCGCAACCGCACCGATTGCGCGTGTTTCGCGCATTGGTGGTGGCAGGCGAGGGCGGGTTGACGCCGGGCGCGCTTGCCGAACTATTGAGCGTGGCCCCGAGTTCGCTGTCGTTTCACCTGAAAGAGCTGACGTACTCTGGCCTCGTCAGCAGTGAGGCAAGGGGCCGCAACCTGATTTATCGCGCCAATTTTGCGCAGATGAATGGGCTCTTGGCGTACCTGACGCAGCATTGTTGTCAGGGTGAGGCGTGTGAGGTGGCGGCGGCAAGTTGTGTGACGTGTTAGCCCCGGTAGGCGCGGACCTGGCCGCGCTAGACGCGTGGCAATCGCAGCCAAGTCCGCGCCGACAAAACCATTGAACCCTACAGGATCAAAAACATGCTCAACATCCTCTTCCTTTGCACGCACAATTCCGCGCGCAGCATCCTTGCCGAGGCGCTGCTCAACGACATGGGTGACGATAAATTCAAGGCGTTTTCTGCAGGCAGCAGCCCGCGCGAAAACCAGGAACCGAATCCGTTCGCGTTGCAGGCGCTACAAAGCGCGGGCGTCAGCATCGACGGCCTGAGCAGCAAAAGCTGGGACGTGTTTGCCACGCCAGACGCGCCCGAAATGGACCTGGTCATCACCGTCTGCGACAACGCGGCGGGTGAAGTCTGCCCGTTCTGGCCGGGGCAGCCGGCCACCGCGCACTGGGGCTATCCGGATCCGTCAGAAACGCAAGGCACCGAAGCGGAAAAGCTCGCTGCCTTTCGGCAAACCATGCTTATGATTCAAAAGCGATTGCAACTACTCGTGAGTCTGCCGTTGGCCGGCGTGAACACGCTGATGCTGCAAAACGAAGCGCGCAATTTGTCGAAAGCATGACGGGCGCAGCACAAGAAACGCAGCAAGCGCCCGCGGAACCGAGCCTCGGACAAAAGCTTTTCGCTGAATTTGCGGGAACGGCGATGCTGTTGTGCGCCGTTATCGGCTCGGGCATCATGGCCGAGAAACTGAGCGGCGGCAACCTGGCCGTCGCGCTGCTGGCCAACACGCTGGCAACGGTGTTCGCGCTGTACGTGTTGATCGAAGCGCTCGGGCCGATCAGCGGCGCGCACTTCAATCCCGTAGTGACACTAATGGTGGCCTTTCGTGCCGGACTGGTCGGCGGCAATCCAGCAGTCACCGCCGCGTTGTTTATCGTCGTTCAATTGCTCGGCGCGGTCGCTGGCGCATGGCTCGCACACGCAATGTTCGACCTCCCCATCCTGCAAACCAGCAGCAAAATCCGCACGGGCTGGGGCCAGTGGATCGCCGAAGCAGTGGCCACCGGCGGCCTGATTTTTGTGATCCTCCGAGCGCCTGCCGGTAAAGCCAGCGCGATGGTCGCCTGCTACATCGGCGCAGCGTACTGGTTCACAGCCAGCACATCATTTGCTAACCCGGCGGCGGTGATGGGGCGCATGTTGAGCGACAGTTTTGCCGGGATCGCGCCGGGTAGCGCGGCGGCGTTTGTACTGGCGCAATGTGTCGGTGTTTCGGGTGGGATATTCGCGGCGAATTTCCTGAAGCGGCCGGTTGCTGACCACCAATAAGTCCGTATATCCACAGCGGCGTATAGCTTTTTTCTGCAAGCGCCTATCGATAAAGGCTCAGCGCCTGAAAGCTGGCTTCTCGACTTTTGTGCTTTCCAGAAATAAACCCCTATGCAGCCGATGTTTTAGCCAAAAGTTAATGAGCCTGATTGTGAGCATGGCGAACGGCGGCGGACGCGCGCACTGACCGGCAAATATCGCAGCGCATCAATTGCAATATTGCTGTCACAAAACTTGGTCAAACTACCCGGACTAGAAAAGGCAAGGCGTTCCCTCTCTTCCTCAACGGGACAAAAAAACTAAACAAGTCCCAGCTGTTCAAGTTCACCAAAAGGACATTTCATGCGTTTCACCCAAAAGTACTTCGCCGTCGCCGCTGCTGTTGCAGTGAGCGTGTCGGCCTCATTCGCCGTCTCCGCCCAGCAAATCACGGGCGCGGGCGCAACTTTCCCGTTTCCGATCTACGCCAAATGGGCCGAGGAATACAAAAAAGCGACCAATGTATCGATGAACTATCAGTCCATCGGCTCCGGTGGCGGGATCAAGCAGATTCAATCGAAAACAGTTGATTTCGGTGCATCGGACATGCCTCTCAAGGCAGAGGACCTGGCTAAAGACGGCCTCGTGCAGTTCCCGGCGATCATCGGCGGCGTGGTTCCGGTCACGAACATGGAGAGTGTCCAGCCGGGCGAGTTGAAACTCACTGGGCCGGTGCTGGCTGACATCTTCCTCGGCAAGATCAAAACGTGGAACGACAAGGCGATCACCGACTTAAATCCCGGCCTCAAAATTGACGGCCCGATCACCGTGGTGCGACGCTCAGATGGGTCGGGCACGACGTTTTTGTTCGTAGACTACCTTTCCAAAGTTTCTCCTGAATGGAAAACGAAAGTCGGCGTCGGCACAGCCGTGTCGTGGCCAGAAGGCGTGGGCGGAAAAGGCAACGAGGGCGTAGCGCAATATGTGCAACGCATCAAGGGCTCGATTGGCTACGTCGAATACGCGTACGCGAAAAAGAACAAGCTTGACCACATCGCGATGAAGAACAAAGACGGTCAATTTGTACAGCCGGGCGACGCAAGCTTCAGCGCGGCTGCTGCTGGTGCCGACTGGAAAAATACGGCGGGTATGGGGGTTGTGCTGACCGATCAGCCAGGCGCGAAGAGCTGGCCGATGACGGGCGCTTCGTTCATCCTGATGCAGGCAAAATCGGACAAGCCCATCCAGTCGAAAGAAGCCATCAAGTTCTTCGAATGGGCGCTCAAAAACGGCCAGAAATCAGCAACCGAGCTTGACTATGTGCCGATGCCTGCCGCGACGTTTTCGTTGATTCAGGCAGAGTGGAAGAAAATTACCGATGCGTCGGGTAAGGCTGTGTTTTAGGCGTCCGCCAGAAACCCGGATGCTTGCGTTCGGGTTTCCGTACCAGTTGCGAAGCGCAAATTAAGGTAACTTCGCCAGTCTGAAAACCCGGATCTGAGTATCCGGGATACCCACATAAAAAGTAGAAAGCCGGACCATGGATGCCGCTTCAACCCGCAGCTTCGCACTGCAAGACGCGATCTTTGCCCGCAGCACACAGTTCTTCGCGCTGCTCGTGCTCGTTACCCTGCTCGCCATTGTCGGTTCGCTCGTTTACGGTGCATGGCCGACGATCTCGCAGGTTGGCCCCAAGTTTCTCGTTGACGGCGCATGGGATCCCGTGAGGAGCCTGTTTGGCGGACTCGCGCCGCTCTGGGGAACGATTATCACGGCCACGATCGCGATGATCATCGCAGTGCCTGTGAGCTTCGGCATTGCAATCTTTTTGACCGAAATGTGCCCGCCTGTTTTGAAGCGTCCGCTTGGCACTGCAGTTGAACTGCTTGCCGCAATTCCTTCGATCATTTACGGCATGTGGGGACTGTTTATTTTTGCGCCCCTGTTTGGCGAATACGTGCAACCCGCGCTGACGGCAACTGTCGGCAAACTGCCGGTGATCGGCATCTTTTTTCAGGGGCAGCCGATTGGTATCGGTGTGTTGTCTGCGGGCATTATTCTGTCTGTCATGGTGATTCCGTTCACTGCGTCAGTCATGCGTGATGTGTTCGAAACGACGCCCGCCATCCTTAAAGAATCGGCTTACGGGCTCGGTGCGACGACGTGGGAAGTGATGTGGAACGTCGTATTGCCATACACAAAAACCGGCGTGGTCGGCGGTGTGATGCTGGGCCTTGGACGCGCACTGGGTGAGACGATGGCCGTGACGTTTGTGATCGGAAATGCGTACAACATTTCACTTAAATTATTCGACCCCGGCAATTCGATTGCGTCGTCGCTCGCCAATGAATTCAACGAGGCTTCTGATCCGCTGCATCTATCTGCGCTGATCTCGTTGGGGCTGGTTCTGTTTCTCCTGACGTTTTGTGTTCTGGCGGCGTCGCGCTGGATGCTGGCGAGCCTCGGCAAGCGGGAAGGAAAGCGCACATGAGCATTCCGACTCAAGTGGCGGGTAACGACCGCGCCAACAATCCGATCTATCGCCGTCGCGTGTGGATCAACCGTTTCAACATGGCGATGTCGATGGCCACAATGGCATTTGGCATGTTTTTCCTGATCTGGATTTTAATCACGCTGTTTGGCAAGGGCCTTGCGGCATTTGGCCCACAGCTCTTCACGCAGATGACGCCGCCGCCTGGCTCCGACGGCGGGTTGGCCAATGCCATCTTCGGCAGCGTGTTGATGGTGGGTACGTCAGTGCTGATCGCAACCCCGGTCGGAATCATGGCGGGCATCTATCTCGCGGAGGTCGGTCGCGACAACTGGATTGCGAAGGTCACTCGGTTTGTCAACGACATTTTGCTATCTGCGCCGTCGATTGTGATTGGTCTGTTCGTGTACGGCCTCATCGTGTTTCAGGTGAAGCATTATTCGGGATGGGCCGGCGCGGTGGCGCTCGCGATCATCGCGGTGCCGGTCGTTGTACGGACGACGGAGAACATGCTGATTCTGGTGCCAAACAGCCTGCGGGAAGCGGCAGTGGCGCTCGGCGCGCCGACCTGGAAAGTGGTGTTGAAAGTGACGCTTAAAGCCGTGCGCGGTGGTGTGATCACAGGCATCCTGCTGGCGCTGGCGCGTGTGTCGGGTGAGACGGCGCCGCTGCTGTTTACCTCGCTGAACAATCAGTTCTGGAGCACCGACATGAATGCACCAATGGCGAATCTGCCGGTGGTGATCTTTCAGTTTGCGATGAGCCCGTATGAGGACTGGCAGCGGCTGGCCTGGGCGGGTGCCCTGCTGATTACGCTGACCGTTTTGCTTTTAAATATCCTGGCGCGCACCGTGTTCCGCCAGAAAACACAATAGTCGAGATTACAAACATGGCATTTCAAGTCAGTCTGGGGGACACCGCGGTTGCCGAACGCACAGCGACCAAACTCAAGATCAGTAACCTGAACTTTTTCTACGGCACGTTTCAGGGCTTACGCAATATTTCGCTTGAAATTCCCGAAAAGCAGGTTACCGCATTTATCGGCCCATCGGGCTGCGGAAAATCAACGCTGTTGCGGGTGTTGAACCGTATGTATTCACTCTACCCAGGCCAGCGTGCCGAGGGTGAAATTCTGTTTAACGGACAAAACGTACTCGATCCGAAGTACGATTTGAACGCACTGCGTGGTTCGGTCGGCATGGTATTTCAGAAGCCCACACCCTTTCCGATGTCGATTTACGACAACATCGCCTTTGGTGTGAAGCTCTACGAAAATCTTTCGAAGAGTGACATGGATGAGCGCGTGGAGTGGGCGCTCAAAAAGGCGTCGCTGTGGACAGAGGCAAAAGACAAGTTAAGCCAGAGCGGCTTGTCACTTTCCGGTGGTCAACAGCAGCGTTTATGCATTGCCCGTGGCATCGCGGTGAAGCCGGAAGTGTTGCTGCTTGACGAGCCAACCTCCGCGCTCGATCCTATTTCTACAGCGCGCATCGAGGAATTGGTGAGCGAGTTGCGCACCGACTACACCATCGTAATGGTGACGCACAATATGCAACAGGCAGCGCGCGTGTCACAACACACGGCCTACATGTATCTCGGTGAATTAGTTGAGTTCACACCCACAGCGCAGATCTTTGTGAAACCCAAAGACAAGCGCACCGAGGACTACATCACGGGGCGATTTGGCTAATCTAAAACGCATGCATTTAGTCCCCTCTCCCGTTGCGGGAAAGGGCTAGGGTGAGGGGTACGTTTGCTCAGGCGAGCATTGATTTGAGCCCCAAGCCACCACCCCTCACCCCAACCCTCTGCCGCGAGGGGAGAAGGGGAAAACGGAGCGACGCATATGGAACACACTTCAAAACAATTCGAGATCGAACTGGAAGACCTGAGGAGCGGTCTGCTGGCCATGGGCGGGCTCGTCGAAGCCCAGCTGGAACGGGCGCTGGAGGCGATTGCTTCACACGAAGAAGAGCTGGTCGAAGTCGTCCTGCGCGAAGAAAAGCGCGTCAACGACAAGCAGATCGAGCTGGATCGTAAAGGGATGGAAATCATCGCCAAGCGCCAGCCCGCCGCGGTCGACTTGCGTCAAATCATCTGTACGATGCAGGCTGTGAATGATCTTGAGCGCATCGGTGACGAGATCAAAAAAGTGGCGCAGCGTGCCCGGCAGTTTCAGGCGTCGGAGCGATTTCAGATTCTGCGCCTGAACGAGGTGAAACACATCGGAACGCTGGCGCAGGACATGCTGAAGGAAGCGCTTAACGCGTTCGCGCGACTCGATGTAATTTCAGCGAGCGAAGTGATTGGTCGTGATGCGGCGGTGGACGATGAATTTGAACGCATCATGCGCCTGCTCGTCACCTACATGATGGAAGACCCGCGCACGATTGGGGCGGGGCTCGATGTGGCGTTCCTCGCAAAGGCAATTGAGCGCGTCGCCGATCATGCCAAGAACATCAGCGAATACGTGATTCACATTGTGCATGGACAGGATCCGCGTCACGCGAGTTAGACGCCAACACTGTCCTGCACATAGAGGTGGGGGTAGCCCGTGAATCGTGAGTCAGGTTGTCGTGGCGTCGACCCGCTGAGATAATCGATGAATGAAAGCCCCCAAAAGACTACAAGCGCTGATCGATGAAGGCCTGATCGACAGCGTCGTTCGCCAGCTGATGAGCGGCAAAGAGGCGATGGTGTTCGTCGTGCGCTGCGGTGACGAGACACGCTGCGCCAAGGTTTACAAAGAAGCGACCCATCGAAGCTTTCGGCAAGCGGTCGACTACACCGAAAATCGCAAGGTGAAGAACACGCGGGCCGCGCGCGCGATGGCGAAGGGAAGCAAATTCGGGCGACAAGCGATGGAGGAGGCGTGGCAAAGCGCCGAAGTCGACGCTCTCTATCGCCTGGCGGCTGCTGGCGTTCGCGTGCCGAAGCCGTACAACTTTCTCGAAGGCGTGCTGCTAATGGAGCTGGTCGCCGATGCGGAGGGAGCGGCTGCGCCACGCCTCAACGATTGTGTGTTCACCGCAGAAGAGGCCAGAAAGCATCATTCGACGCTTCTGAAAGAGGTCGTGCGCATGCTCGGTGCCGGGGTGGTTCACGGTGACTTGTCCGAGTTCAACATTCTGCTCGCCGCCGACGGACCGGTGATCATTGATCTGCCGCAGGCGGTGGACGCCGCTGGTAACAACCATGCCAAACGGATGTTGCTGCGTGACGTCAACAATCTGCGCGACTTCTTTGGCCGCTCTGCACCTGAATTACTGAAAACCGACTTCGGACACGAGATTTGGGATTTATACGAACGCGGCCTGCTTGACCCTGTGGTTCCGCTCACAGGCCGATACGAACACGAAACCGGCCCGGTTGACCTGGAAGGGGTCATGGATCAGATTGAAGACGCGCGCTTTGAGGAAGAGGCTCGGCGCCTGCGAATGGCGTCTGCATAGGGAAACGCATATTAATGTCATTCTGAGCATGGCGAATGATCAGTTCGCACGCGAGGACGGTGGTAAGTCATTGACATCATTACATGCCACCTGATCCTTCGCCATGCTCAGGATGACAGTTCAAATAAATCCGCGCTTCCCTGGCTTCGCCCTGTCATCGAATCGGATACGCGTACATCAACCCACCCTGATTCCACAGATTGTTCAGGCCACGGGGCAAAGCAATCGCCGTGTTGGGGCCAAGATTGCGCTCGAACATTTCGCCGTAGTTACCACTTGTTTTGAGAGCGCGAACCATCCAGTCGCGGTCGAGACCGAGGAGTTTGCCGCTGTCTTCGGTCGTGCCGAGAATGCGCTGCACGGCGGGGTCCAGGCTGGCGGTTTTCATGGTGTCGACATTGGCGCGGGTGATGCCGAATTCCTCGGCCTCCAACAAGCCGTAGATCACCCATTTGACGACGGCTAACCATTCGTCGTCGCCGCGTCGGACCATCGGGCCGAGCGGTTCTTTCGAGATGAGCGTCGGCAGAATGACGTGATCTTTCGGGCGCTTGGCTTCCTTGTTGCGTACCGAGGCGAGACCTGAGGCATCGGTGGTGTAGCCGACACAGCGACCACCGAAATAAGCACCGATCAGCGCGTCCAGCGATTCAAATACGACGGGCTTAAAGCCCAGATTGTTGGCGCGCGAGAAGTCGGCGAGATTTTTCTCAGTCGTCGAACCAGACAGCACGCAGATGGTTTGACCTTTGAGTTGACGCACGCCCGTGATGCCCAATTTGGCGGGCACCATGAAACCCTGACCGTCGTAGTAGAGCGGCGCAGTGATGTGCAGGCCGAGTGAGGCGTCGCGCGTGAGCGTAAACGTGGTGTTGCGCGACAGGACATCAATCTCGCCCGCTTGCAGCGCGGGCAGGCGCTGCTGCGAATTGAGCGGCACCCACTTTACTTTCGTCGAGTCATTCAGGACGACAGCGGCGAGCGCTTTGCAGAAGTCCGCGTCAAGGCCGCTCCAGTTGCCCGCCGAATCCGCCTGCGAGAAGCCCGCGAGCCCGGTGTTGACGCCGCAGGTGAGCTGGCCGCGCGCCTTGATGGCGTCGATGGTTTTGCCGGCTTGCGCGGGGATGGCGGCAAGTGCGAACCACAAGGCGGCCACGACGGCGAAGCGAGGTTTTAGAACAATAAATTTCATGGCAGCCTTTTATATCTTGCGCTTTGTAGACGGCGAATGGCGGATGATTTCCGCATTATTCACGCGTTGACGAACGAAAGGACGTTGCGTGTTTGATTACGGCCTCCACGCAGGTCCCAGCGAACTCGAGATTCATTCTGGAATTGCCTGCCTGAATGCCGCTCGGGACACATAACTTTTCCGTATTATCCTCGTTGCACGAGGGCTGCACACTGAATTGGATAAAAATCGACTTACGACTATTATTTCGTCTAGCCCAAGCGCGTCGGCGGTTTCACAAAAAAGCTGTATGGGACAGATTTTGTCGCAGCAAGCTTTGCCGCGTTAAAATTCAGTATGCCGTTCCGCACCGCGCATTCACATTGCTGCGAACGGTCGAGCCCGTCGAGTAGATCGCGCCCGCTGGCAGCGCAATCGCATTGAGTAACGCTGTGTCTGGCACAGCTGACATCAAGCGAAGCAAAACCAAACCGTCCTGCATCGCATTCGCCGGAGCGCTCGGCTGGCCGAATACCTCGTATTGCGCGGTGCTGCCGATGAACGTTTCTACCGCCATCGCGTCAGGACGCGCAGCGCTCAGCGGCACGCCAAATACTAACGCCGCGCCGCGCATGCCCAGCATGAAGCGCAACAGCAGCACGCCGTCGCTTGCTGCTGTGACTGCGCCATCGCCATTCACGTCCAGATCACACAGACGTACGCCATCAAAAGCCTGTCCGCCGCGCACATGCCGTACCGCCACGTACGAGGCGTCGCTTTTGTTGGCGCCGCTGTTGGTCCCAATCTGAAAATTCACAGTCCAGGCTCCGGCCGCTCCGAGATATTGCGTGGTGCTCGTCCAGCTCTCCGTCCCTACCGTGCCCGGAAACACAGTGTCGTTTATTGATGACAGATAACAGGTATCGTCGATTAACGATTCGAGTTCCTGTTTGTTCGGCAACCGCCAATCGTCATAGCCCGCGAACGTGCTGTTTTTTGCACTGGTTAAAGCTGCGCTCCAGACGGGCTTGGTTGCGGTCCCAATGTTGCACGCAGCACCGCTTAAGCCCTCGTTGCACTGTTTCCACATGAGTCCGGTTGGCGCGTGGGTCACGGTTCCATTGCCGTGCACGACAAAATCACTGGTGGGCGTCGCGCTCGGTCCGCGGTTGGGCGGGCACACGCTCGCGGCGTGAACGGCGCTCGTCAGTAACAGCAAAGCAAAAAGCAGGGTCCGAAGCGACATCATCATGATTAACCCCTCACCAGCCGGGCGCGCCAGCGAAGCTGGGCTTTGTTTGCAACGTCCGCTTCGCCCCCAATAAATCGAACAACGAAAGCCTGTCCCCAGCTACCTGGGCTCGTGCTGGCGGTCCAGTAAAAGCTATTCGCCGTGTTCGGAAAGTATGCTCCGTCGACACTCGGTGCCGAGGTTCCAGCGCGAACAATACTGAGCAGCTCGCGCCGCGAGGCAAGCCGCCAGTCGGTGTGTCCACAGAGCCCGACTGCGTTCACTGCGGCGACGAAATACCGCGTGTTGCACTGATTGTTGTACGGCGCGGCAGCCAGCGTGCCGCCGCACGTGTCGGCACCAAGCTCACCCACCTCTGCGCCCGCCGAGCCTGCGCCCACCTGCGGCGATGGTGGGGTGTAACCGTTGCTGGTTGAGTCGGTCGAATACCACGCGTAGGTGTGCGCACTGGCGCGCATTCCGGTGGCGGTTTTAACTTCCCACATGAGACCCGTCACGTTATCCCTGGTGCAGGCCCAATCTGAGCCGTTCGCCCCGAGCACAGCCCCCAGCGCAAGCGGGTTGCCATCGTTCGAAATTTTGGCGAAATCAAAGCCTGCGACCCCGGCGCCAACTTTAGTGAGTTGACCGGCTGCGGCCGCCGCATCGCGACCGTAACGGCCATCCTGTCGGGGATTCACGCCGGTATCGCCACCCACCGCCGTGCTGCACGCGACAGGGGCTGGAGAGTTAATTTGATCGTCGTAACAAAGCGTTTGCCCAGTGTCATTGATGCCAGCAGCGACGGCAATGATCGAATATGAGGCGATCAAAGCAGTAGCCCAGTTTTGAAATATACGTTGACGTAATTTCATGGTTACCTACCGGTTGCGCAACATAAGAGTACTTCATTCGGCCCGACCCAGCCCTCACGCGTGTTGAACTGATCGAGTTGCTGCGCCATGTCGTCCCATGCGTCAACCTGGGCTTGTGGTGATAGCTGGCTCAGAATCGCTCGCAGCGGCGAGCCAGCGGCACGAACAAATTCGACGTAGTGCCGACTGGACGACAGGCGAAACGGTGCCGAGACCGGTCTCACCTCTATGTCGGTAAATCCTGCGTTCGCCAGCAGGCTCGCCATCAAACCCGGCTTGCCGAGACTCATGAGTGTGCCCGGCGCAAACGGATTCGGACTCACGCTGCCGCTGCCGTGTTGTACGGCATGCGCATGCTTGAGCGCAGTACGAAGCGCGATGCCGAGGCAGGGATTGGCGTTTGGATGAGAAAACACGACGGCGCTAAGCCGACCCTTTGGTCGCAGCGCAAGATGCGCCCGTTGCACTGCCAGATGCGGCTCCGCGCAGAACATGAGGCCGAGTCGGCTGACCGTTGCGTCGAATTTTTTTCCGTCGAGATTCAATGTTTGCGCATCAGCAACCTGCGTTTCGAAATTGCTGAAACCGGCGGCACGAAGATTCTCATGAGCCAGCGCGAGGATGCGCGGCGAAAGATCGGTCGCGAGCACGTAGCCGTTGGGTCCAATCCGGCGCGCGATATCGAGTGTCTGGTCGCCCGCACCTGCCGCAATATCCAGCACCCGCGATCCCGGCCCAATGTTGGCGGCGCTGATCATGGCGTCGGTGATGTCGCGAAGCCATTCGCGGATTACTTGAGTGTGCTCGTTCCAGCCCGCTGCGGCTTCATCCCAGGCTTGCGCCATAGGCCGTGCAAGTTCCGCGCTCATCGTCATTCGACTTTAATGCCCGTGGTGCGGACGACGCGTTGCCAATACTTTTGTTCGTTCGTGATGCGATCAGAAAGCGCTGACGGTGTGCTAGCGACGGCAGCCATGCCCGCCTCGGCGAGCCCAGTGACAACAGCTGCGCCCGAGATCGCCTGCGCGATTGATTTGGACATTTTCTCAACTGTCTCGGTGGGCGTGCGGCCCGGCATAAAAAAGGCAAACCATTCGCGCATCACGAGTTCCGGGTAACCCTGTTCCGCGAAGGTGAGTACGGCGGGCAAATAGGCACTGCGCACTGCGCCGGACGTGGCGAGCACGCGAAGTTTGCCCGTCGCTTGATGTTGGCGGAACAGCCCTTCCGGCAGTATCAATGATGAAATTTGTCCACCGATAAGTTCGACCAGCGCCGGGGGTCCGCCCGCGTAGACCACATGCTGCCACTCCACTTTGGTTTGTCGGAACAGCTCTGCGCCCAGTAGATGCGGCAGGGTGCCGATGCCGGGTGAACCGAAGTTCGCGAGCTTCGGGTTGCGGCGCGTCCATTCGATGAAGTCGGACAGCGTTTTCACCGTGTCCGGAACGGCTGCGCCGACAGCAAGGGCGAGCGTGGCCTCCGCCGCCATCGACACCGGTTTCAAGTCGAGCGCAGGATCGTAGCCAAGTTTTGTGTACAGATACGGATAGACCGTCGCTATCGCTCCTTGCGCGAGCAATACAGTCGAGCCGTCGGCGGGTGCCTGTTTGAGCGCGTTGACGGAAATCTGCCCAGCGGCGCCCGGTTTGTTGTCGACCACCACACCGCCGGGGAGGAACGTTGTCAACTGTTCAGAGACGCGGCGTGCCACGATGTCGGGAATGCTGCCGGCAGGGCCGCTGCAGATGATGCGTAGCGGTCCCGAGCCTGATTGTGACTGCGCACGGCTGACGGTCGGCGCGCCGAGACCGAGCAGCGCGGCATATGCGGCAGTACTGCGAACGAAGTCGCGTCGTGAGAAGTGAGAGTCTGCGTTGGACATAAATATTTCCTACATGATCAGCGTGTGATGTAACGATAGGCGTCGCTAACCTAAAGATGACTTAGAGATTCGCATCTTGGCGAACTTTTTGCGCTGGACTCATACGGCGGAGAGAATCCGTCCAACTGGTGCGAGGGAAGCGTTAACCAACTGCGCGAGAAGGATGCAGGACGAGGCGTGTGGCGCGCAGGAACGTTTATTACCGCCCTGGTACATGAGCGCTTTTGGCAAATGCGCGAGCACCACAGAACGAAGCAATGCGCCGTCGCAGCCACTTGATCAGCGCTTTCCTAGCAAAGCGTCGCGGCAAGCGCCTCGGTCTCCGCTGCCGGTTGAATGCCAAGCACGACAGACAATTGCTGCCGACAACTTCGGTAAGCCTCGCGCGCTTCCGCCGTGCGGCCCAGCTTGTGAAGGCAGGTCATCAGGTGCCGTACCGTGTTCTCGGACAACGGCTCACGCTCGATTACGCGTCGGTATACCAGAGCAGCCGATTCGAGCCTGCCCCGCGCTTCAAGCAGCGCTCCACATGCCGATAACTGACGCACAAATATCGCTCGAATACGATTCCGAGCCATCATCACCTCAGGGTACGTTTCGTCCCCAGCAAGAAAGTCACCCTGATACAGCGTCAACGCGGTGGTGACGATTTGCTCAATGGCGCCGGGCTCCAAAGCCTCCGCTAATGCGTCTGCCTGCGCGAAACAATCAGTCAGCTCGGCCACATCCGTCCAGCACGTGGCGGGGTTGAGGCTTAAGCCACCCGATTGCAAAACGATGTGACGCTCGCCAATGAGTTTGCGAAGACGGTGCACCGCGTTATCAAAAGAATTCTGCGCCGCGTCGCCCGCTGTGTCGGGCCAGAGCAGTGCCGACAGACGATCAACGCGGACGGCTGTGCCGCCCAGTGCGATCATGAGCTTCAGCAAGTCGAGCGGCTTGCGGCTTTCTTTGCGCGACTGCGCCATCGCTTTGCCGTCACACTCAACGGCGAAATGACCAAAGGAACGGATGCGGACCGGCCACGGCCAATATTCGCCTGCCTGCTTCGGAGCGGGCAATGCGTAACGCCTGACGATGTCAGCTGCCAGCTTACGGTCAATGCCGTGATTCAGCGCTAGCGCACATAAACGCGACATCGTCTGGCCGCAACAATAGGGCAGGGGTCCGTAGTCAAAACCATAGGTTCGGGCCTCGAGGAATGCCTGTCGCAGCGCGCTCAGGCATTCCGACAAATCGCCGCGCTGATCGGCCATATCGGCATGCACCAGCCCGGCAATCCAGTGATGGAATTTGCACACCGCGTAGAACGGCTGGGCTCTTGCTTCTGCCAGCGCAGCGGCAGCTTCGGCGAAATTTCCGGTCTGCGTAGCGGTCATCGCGAGGCCAATCAGCGCGATGTTTTCGCGCAGTGGCCATCCAGATTCACGAGCGCTTTCGCGCGATACACGCATCAAGCGGTGAGCGAGGATCCAGTCACCGTCCAGCAAGGCGAGCAGACTGCGCTGGAACTCGTACGTGGTTACATCTATTGGGCTCGATGGCGCGACCAGCGCGGTGGCCTCGTCGAGATGCTTTCGCGCAAGGGCCGCGTCGCGCGCCGCGAGCGCAGCGAGCACCATCAGCAGGTGGGCTTTGGCCATCATGGCGGGCTGCCCTGCCGCGACCAGCAGCGCTGCACGCGCGTCGCTCAAAGCTTCATTGATCTGGCCGCGCAACGAACGTATCAGCACGCCGATTCCGTACCAACGCAAACGCGTCGACGCGGCTGTGTCATCGCTTTGGCACATGCGATCAATTTTCGCCATCGTGCGATCCAGCCGATCCAGCTGCCCGGTCCACAACAGGAATATCGCGAACGAGCCGAGCAGGATGCGCTGGCTTCGCGCCTGAGGTTGGTCTAGCAGACCTTCCGCGACATCAGCGAGGCGAGCGGAAAGCGGGTCGGCCGTGCGCCGATGCACGTAGGCAGCCAGCAGGCCGGGCAATGTGCGCAAACCGAGATCAACATCGGCGTTTACTTCGCACCTCGCCAGGTAAGCCGGGGCATGCGCCGCCAAAATTTCGATCCACGGTTCCAGCGTGTCGTAGCGCTCGCCCAGTGACACGATGGCGTCTGCCGCAGCGGCAGCGGTTTGAAAGACACCACTGTTGTCAGAGCGCGACGCAAATCCGACTTTGGCCTGTTTAAGCTCGGACAGCGCGTTAGCCGGATTCGACGCGAGTTGGCAGACGCCGCTCCAATAGCGCATCGCCGGAAGCGCTTGTTGCTCAGCAGGAAGCTTGCATATCCATTCGAGCACGCTCGCCATCCTTCCCTGTGCCACAAAGCTGTTGGCGTGCTCGGTTAGCAACGCCGCAGCATCGGGCCACGCCGTCGCGTCCATCAGCTGTGTAATGGCGACGTCGGTCTGTCCGCGAGCGGCCAGAAGCCTGGCGGCGGCCAGCCGCAGCGCGCGCAGATCCGATGGCGAGAGGGTCGCCGCGGCATGAGCACGCAGAAATTCACCGAAAAGCGCATGAAATGTGTAAACCGGCTCAGCAGCAGAGCGGCGATCCGTAAACAAGCTGCGCGCTGTAAGCTCCGCAAGCAATGACGCGGCGCGATGATTGCCACTCAGCGCAACCGCCATCGACTCGGTCATGCTCGGTAGAAACGCTATGCGCACCAGCGTGGCAGCATCACCGGGCGGCATTTTGGTCAATACCTCCGTTGCGAATAGCGCAAACAGCTGGTTACGCGCCGATTCATCATAGCCTGTGGCGTTCGCATCGATTGGCGTACGAGCAGCCATAATCAAAATCATCGCCGCAGCCCAACCGTCGGTGCTCGCCTGCAAAGCGTCGGCTGCCATCGTGTGGTTGTGCAACTCGACGAGGGCGCGAGTTTCATCGAGCGTGAAGCGAAGCGAGCCCGCCTCGATGACACCGAGCTGCTGAGCGGCCAAGGCCCGCGCAAACGTAGCGGGCGGCAGATGGCGGCTTACGAAAATGATCTGGGCATTGAGCGGCAGCTCATCGAGCACGGCGACCAATCCGGCGTGTACTGCGGAAGCAGCGTGGACTTCCTGAAAATTGTCCAGTACCAGCGTCCATTTGGCTGCCAGCATGGCATCGAGATGGCGAATACAACGCCGAATAAGCCCCGTCGTGTCGCGCAGATCGTCGCTAGTTGGCGCCGGCAGTCGGGAGCGACGTCTCGGAACTGCGTCGCCAATGGCTAGATCAAGAAAATGGGCAAAAGTCGCCGTATCCGCGTCGCCTGCGTCCAACTGCATCCACAGCGTTTTTTCGCGTCGCGACTCCAGATACGTCGCAACCAGGGTCGTTTTGCCAACGCCGGGCGGGCCCGCGACCCAAATGCCCGACATCTCCGCCGCCGCGTCAAGTCTCGCAAACAGGCGCTCACGCGCAAACACGCGGCCCAGTCGCGGTGGCATGAGCTTGCCAAGGACGGAGCGCTTGCGACGGGGAACAACAACAGTTGGCATACAGGAATAGTAGTTCTACGGGACGAGGTCAACAAAATCTATATCGACTTATCTACCTTTGGGCGCTTAGCCTTAGTGCAGCGGCGCGTTCAGTCAAAAGCTGTAGGGCTCGGATACACTATCTTTCTCTCTGCTTTGCGCCCAGCATGTTGCTGATGCGCGTTAAACCTTCGCGCGATGAATCCACTGTCGGCCACCGCTGCGCCCGCAATTAAAAAAATTACCAGCACGGGTACGCCCGGTCGTCAGGCGTTTGATTCGACAAAACCACCGTCTGTGGCGCTCGCCGTGGTGCAGCGCCGTGCGGCTGAAGCCGTTCTGGCGGTGCTTTCGGGCAACAACGCCGATGCGGCGCTGGCTCGCGTTGATACCTCCGGTTTTGATGGTGCAACGCGCGCCGCATTGACCGATTTGACCTACGGCACGCTACGTTTTCTGGGCGAGCTGCGAGCCATCGTGCGCCAGTTTGTGCACGCGAAGCCGGAGCCATTGATTGAGGCGCTGCTGTGGGTGGCGATCTACGAGTTGGCCCACAGCAAGACGGCCTCACATGTGATCGTGTCGCAGGCGGTTGCTGCGGTCGAGATTATCAATCGCGGTGCCAAGGGTTTTGCCAACGCCGTGCTGCGCAATTACATGCGTGAACCGGAGGCTTCGCTCGCCAAAGCGATGGAACACGACGAGGGCATGTGGAACCACCCGACCTGGTGGGTCGAGCGTGTGCGGCGCGAACAGCCTGAATGGTGGGAAGCGATTTTGCGCGGCGGCAATGGGCATGGCCCGCTGACGTTGCGCGTTAACCAGCGGCGAGCGACGGTTGAACAGGTGATGGCCGCGTTTGAAGCGAAAAAGATTGAAGCGGAAGTGCTGTCAGATGCGATGATCGTGCTCAAGCGACCACGTCCCGTTGAGCGGCTGCCCGGCTTTCGCGATGGCCATTTTTCGGTGCAGGATGCTGGCGCGCAGCTTGCGGCAACGCTGCTTGGCGTGAAGGACGGTATGCGCGTTCTTGATGCCTGCGCCGCGCCCGGCGGCAAGGCGGCGCATCTGCTGGAACTGGCGGATTGCAAGATGCTCGCGCTGGATGTCGACGCCGAGCGTATTAGGCGCGTGACGGAAAATTTTGCCCGGCTTGGCCTGGTTGGCGAAGTGCGTGTGGCCGATGCTGCCACGCCAGCGTTGTGGTGGAACGGTGTGCCGTTCGACCGCATCCTGATCGACGCACCGTGTACGGGCTCGGGTGTAGTGCGGCGGCATCCCGATGGCAAGTGGCTCAAGCGCGACAGCGATGTGGCACAGCTTGCTGCGCAGCAGAAGCGCCTGATTGACGGTGTGTGGCCGATGCTCATGCCCGGCGGACGGTTGCTTTATGCCACCTGTTCAGTATTCAAGCCAGAAAATAATTTGCAGGTGGAAGCCGCGTTGGCGCGACACGCTGATATGCGTCGCCTCCGCGTCACATTGCCCGGCGATCCGGCGAGTGCGAGCGGTCAGTTGTTGCCAGGCGGCAACCGCAAGACTCACAATCACGACGGGTACTTTTACGCTTTACTAGAAAAAATTACTTCGTGATTCGGGTGATTGAAAGTGTGCTGCGCCGCTTTTACAACGTGGGTGTTGTCGCCGCCTTTGTCACGATCGCGGCGCTTGCGTTTTCGTTTCAGGTGAACGCTGAAATCATCAACGTAAAAAGCGCGGTGGTGCGCACGCAAGATGATGCCTATGTCATGGACGCTGAGTTTGATTTTGCGTTGACCGCACCGCTGGAAGAGGCGCTGGTGCGCGGTACGCCGCTCTACTTCGTGCTGGAAACTGAGGTGACGCGCAGTCGCCCGTACTGGTTTGATGAGCGTGTACCGTCCCCGTCGTTTGTGCGCAGACTCACCTTCGCCGCGCTAACCAACTCTTATCGCGTCGACACCGGACGCAGCGTCGGCACCCCGAACAGTTACCCAACGCTCGATGAAGCACTGCGGCAAATACGATTGGTCCGCGGTCGCACGTTGTTAGACAAACGCGAGCTGCGAACGGGTGAGCGCTATGAAGTCTCGCTGCGGCTGAAACTTGACACCACACAGCTGCCCAAGCCTTTGCAGGTGAATACGCTGGTCTCGCGCGAATGGACGCTGTCCTCCGATTGGTACCGAGTGGTGGTCACGCCCTAGTGGCATGAAGTGATGAGCAGTTTCGATCCCGTGCCTGATGCAGCGGTAGCGGTCGGTCTCTCGCCCCCGCGCTGGATGCGGGTGGCGTGGCTGGTGCTTTCGGTTGCTGGCATCGTGTTCATCATTGCGTTGGCGACCGCATCGAACAATTCGCCGCTGTTCACGCGCTACTACACAGAAATTCTGATTGCCAATGCGGCCATCGTGATCGGCCTGGCGATCCTTGTGATCTATCAAATCGTGCTCTTGTTACGGGCGCGACGTGCCGCCGTATTCGGCTCGAAACTCACGACCCGCATGATGATGTTTTTCGCGGTGACGGCGGTGTTGCCGGGCGCGCTGGTCTATTCGTTGTCAGTGCAGTTTTTGTCGTCGTCGATTGAGAGTTTTTTCGATACGCGCATCGACAAGGCACTCGACACCGGCTTGCAACTCGGTCGCTCCGCGTTGACGCAGCCGCTCAAAGACCTCACGCGAAAAACCGAATCCGTCGCCGCGACGCTGTCGAGTCTCGATGCAGCGGAGGCGCGAGCGCGGCTTGGCAACCTGCGCGAACAGTCTGATCTGGCAAGTGTGTCGTTGTTGGCCGCCAATGGCTCACTCATCGCGCAGGCCACCGAAAGTGTGGTTGCTCTGCCGCCGAACATGCCGTCGCCACTGGAGCTCAGGCAAGTACGCTCGATGCAAACAGTGACCTCCGTTGAACCGGTGGGCGACACAGGGTTGCAATTGAAAGTCATCGCACCTGTGATGTCGGGTGGTGGCTCACCGCTGCGGCTGCTGATCGTCACGCAGCCTGTACCGCCAGCACTGCGCGATCAGACTGAGCGGGTAGAAGCGGGGTTTCGCGACTACCAGGAACTGTCGTTTCAGCGCACGGCTTTGAAGCGTCTCTTCGCGTTCACCTTAACGCTCGCTTTGATGCTCGCGCTGTTGACGGCATTGGCGTTGGCGTCGGTTTTTTCGGAGCGTCTCGCGCAACCGCTGGCCAGATTGGCCGATGGTACGCGAGCCGTCGCGGACGGTGATTTTTCACGCAGACAACCCGTTGAAGGACGCGATGAGCTTGCCGTGTTGACGCAGTCGTTCAACACCATGACCTCGCAGCTGGCTGAAGCCCGGGATCGCGACATGGTGAACCGCCGCGAAATTGAAACGACCAATCTGTATCTGGAAAGCGTACTTAAAAATCTGAACGCCGGGGTGCTCGTATTTACGGATGATTTCGTGTTGCGCGTGGCGAATGCGGCAGCGGCAGTGATCCTGCAAGCGCGCATTGACGAGCGCGTCGGTGAGCCGTTGGGGCAGTGGACAAAGACCGAACCAGCGCTGACAACATTCGCGGAGATCGTCGCGCGCAATTTCGCGGCGGTAGGCGAGAGCGACTGGCAGCGCGAGCAGGAGCTGATGGTCGGCGGAATCGCGCGCACCTTCATTTTGCGCGGTGCGCGGCGCGTGGTAGCTGATGTGGGCGCGCGGATTGTGGTGTTTGATGACGTCACCGAAGTGCTGCAGGCGCAGCGGGATACCGCGTGGGCGGAGGTGGCGCGGCGGCTTGCGCACGAGATCAAAAATCCGTTGACGCCAATTCAACTTTCGGCCGAGCGGCTGGAGATGAAACTGGTGCCGCGGCTCGGGGAGGCCGACGCTGCGGTGTTGCGTCGCGGTACGCAGACCATCGTCAATCAGGTCACTGCCATGAAAAACATGGTCAATGATTTTGCGATTTACGCACGTCGCCCGCGCCCCGGCAGCTTGCAGGCGGTGGACGTTGAAGCGCTGCTCAAGGAAACTTTGGAGCTCTATGCGTCCTACCCGGTGAAATTGACGCTGAATTGGCAGGGCAACGAGCGCAACATTCACGGCGAAGCCACGCGTTTACGGCAGGTTGTGCACAACCTGATGCAAAACGCAGTCGATGCTTGCGTGGATCGACCCGATGGGCAGGTCAGTGTTGACGCACAGGCCCGAGACGCAGCGGGAAACCCCGGGGAGCGCGAGCTAGTGCTCCGATTCTGCGACAATGGCGTTGGATTTTCTGATGCCGTCAAGCAGCACGCCTTTGAGCCGTACGTGACGACCAAAACGAAGGGTACGGGCCTGGGCCTTGCCATCGTGAAAAAGATTATCGATGAACACAAAGGCCGCATCACTGTTGACAATGCGCCGCAGGGCGGGGCAGTGATTACAGTCGTGTTTCCGTTAGAGTCGCTGGAGAAATTAGACCCTTGATCGCACCTACCGAAATTCTGGTCGTCGACGACGAAGTTGGCATCCGCGAGCTGCTACACGAGATTCTCGAAGATGAGGGCTTTGTCGTTCGCCTCGCCGAAAACGCAGCAGCGGCGCGTGCGATGCGGCTTAAACACACGCCATCGCTCATCTTGCTCGACATCTGGATGCCCGACGCGGACGGCGTCACGCTACTCAAAGAGTGGAAAGCCGCGGGACTTCTGACGATGCCGGTGGTCATGCTTTCGGGTCATGCAACGATTGAAACTGCGGTTGAAGCCACGCGCATTGGAGCGTTTGATTTTCTGGAAAAACCGATTGGCTTGCAGAAGCTTTTGTCCACGGTTCAACGTGCGCTCAAGGTCGGACACGCCAAACGCAGCAGCAGCATCAATCTGGGCGAAATCGGACAGAGTCAGGCCATCACCGATCTTCGGGCACGGCTTGAATCTTTGATCAATGAGCGGCGGACGGTGCTACTTACCGGCGAGGTCGGTGTCGGTTTCATCGAATGTGCCCGGGCATTGCACGAACCCAATACGCCGTGGTTGACGCTTGAAAGTGGCCAGCGTTTGATTAGCTCGCCGCTGGAAATTCTTGAGAGTGCTCGCAGCGGGACGCTGTTTTGTCCCGAGGTTGCGCTGCTGTCGCGTAGCGAACAACGCTCGCTGGCATTCATGATCGGCAAGACCAGCGCATATGGTGTTCGCATCGTGTGCGCCAGCAGCGAGCCTTTGGGACAGCTTTCAGGGGAAGGTCGTTTTGATCCAAACTTGTTTGCGCTGTTGTCATCAAGCACCGTGGTGATCCCTCCGCTGCGTGCCCGTAGAGCTGACTTGCCGGGGTTAATCGAGCGCTGTGCGATGGCATTTTCGGTGGATGCTCCGGCGCGGCTCTCCGTTGAAGTTCGTCAGTTGCTGGAATCTGCGCCGTGGCCGGGCAATCTGATTCAGCTGCAAAGCGTGTTGTCGAGTCTTTTGCTTTCGAGTAATGACGACGTTACGATTGATCACCTGCAAGCCATTCTTGGTGACTTGCGTGACACCTCCGCGCCGGAACGGCCCGCACTGCCGCCTGAGTTTTTCGAGCTTCCGCTACGTGAGGCACGCGAAGCGTTTGAGCGCGTTTATTTCGAGAATCTGCTGGGCCGCGAGTCGAGCAATATGAGCCGGGTCGCGGACAAAGCGGGCCTGGAGCGCACTCACCTTTACCGGAAGCTCAAGCAGCTCAACATTCGCTTTCCGCGCCGCATTCCGGTCGTCGTCTAGCGTCTTTCTTTCGATTTTTTCGGTCGGTTCTGGGAGCGCCCTGATTTGCCATGTGGCGCCATAGCTGGATACTGGTTCTTGCCCCGGTCCTGATCTGGACAACGACCTTTTATGCGATTACCTTGCAGCTCGGCAGCGTCGCTGCTCCGACCTGTGCGGTGGGTTTGCGCTTTGGCTGAGCCACCGCGTTGTTGTTTGTCTGGTTGGCAATCCGCAGAGCGTCAATCTCGCTTTCACTCGGCATGCACGGATTCACCGCGATCTCCGGGCTTTGCTCGTACGGCATTAGCTACGTACTGACCTACATTGCGGAGGAAACGATTCCGTTTAGTTTGGTAGCGATCGCTTTCCTGCTGATGGTGTTTTTGACGCCTGTGTTGGCGCGCCTCACTCGCGGCGCCCGGACTACGCGCGGAACCTGGCTCGGCGGCAGCGTTGGCCTACTCGGCGTCGTATTGTGCTTTCTATCCGACGTATTGCGCGTTGAGGCTTCCAGCGCCTTTGTCACTGGTATGGCCGCGCTGGCGGTCGCTGCGCTGGTGTCGAGCGTTGGCGCAGTCTGTTCGATTCATCTTAATTCGCGAAACGTTCCTGTTGTCGCCTGTAAAGCCTGGGCGATGGCCTACGGTTGCGAGAAGACCCGGCCCGCACGATGTACATCTCTGTGACGGCGCCGATTGCCGCAGTCATCGTGTAAATTCTGTGGGAGGATTTGCGTATGCAAGTGCTTACTTGGCTTGCAATCTTTGTGGTACTTGCAGTCGCTTGGGTGACTCTGAGGAGTAACAAGACCTGACTTTCGGTTTTCTGGTTTACCCGAAGACGTGGTTTCAGCCTGTGGATAAGTGTTCCTTGATGGCCTTGTTTCGCGGTAAAATATTGGGTTAGGCGGCGTTTTATTCGCAGTTTTTTGCCTCCACTGCAACGCCTTCGAGTTGCCTCATTTATCGTCGACTCCTCATGTCATCGTTCTGGTCTCACTGCCTAAGTCACTTCGAAAGAGAACTTTCGTCGCAGCAGTTCGCCACCTGGTTTCGCGTGTTGAGCGCTGAGGAAACCGATTCAACCGTCACCGTGATGGCGCCCAACGCGTTCATCAGCAAATGGGTGCGCGACCGCTATCTTGGCACCATTGATTCGCTGGCATCAGCTTATTTCCCGGTGCCACACACGATCCATTTGACGGTAGCGGGTAACGGACAGAATCCCGTTGTGATTACCGAGCCGACAGCATCGGTCGCTCCAGAAGCCGTCACCGCAACCGCTACAAACGGTGCGGGCACAACGCACGAGCTCATACAGCGTTTTCCCGGAAATCCTGCGGCGACCGGAAGCAACCCCTTCTCGCAAAAGGAATCAACACTTAACCCGACGTTTTCCTTTGACAGCTTCGTCACGGGTAAAGCCAACCAATTGGCGCGCGCTGCAGCGATGCAGGTCGCCAGCAACCCTGGTGAAGCCTACAACCCATTGTTCATATACGGTGGTGTTGGTCTGGGTAAAACTCATTTGTTGCAGGCGATTGGCAACGAACTTCTGCGCGAGCGCCCTTTGGCACGCGTGCGCTACATCCACGCTGAGCGTTATGTATCAGACGTGGTCAAGGCCTATCAGAACAAAGCGTGGGACGCGTTCAAACACAGCTACACCTCGCTCGATCTGCTGCTCATTGATGACATCCAGTTCTTCAATAACAAGAGCAGCACGCAGGAGCAGTTTTTCTATCTGTTCAACGCACTGACTGAGGCGAAAAAGCAGGTCATCATCACCTGCGATACCTATCCGAAAGAAATTGAAGGTATTGAAGATCGCCTGAAAAGCCGCTTCAGCTGGGGGTTGACCGTTCAGGTAGAGCCGCCGGAAACCGAGATGCGCGTGGCTATTTTGCTGGCCAAGGCGAAAGAGGGCCGGGTCGAACTGGACGAGCAGGTCGCGTTCTTTATCGCCAAACATATCCGCTCCAACGTACGCGAACTCGAAGGCGGCTTAAAGCGCGTCATTGCTTACGCCGGCTTCCACAATGTCTCGATCACACCGCAAGTCGCCAAAGAGGCGCTACGGGACCTGCTGGCGGTGCAATCGCGGCAGATATCGATTGAGAACATCCAGAAGACGGTCGCGGATTATTACAAGATCAAGGTCAGCGATATGCACTCCGCAAAGCGTTCGCGCATCGTGGCACGGCCGCGTCAGATGGCGATGGCGATGGCTAAAGAATTAACCCCGATGTCCTTGCCCGAGATCGGGCAGAACTTTGGTGGACGCGATCACACGACGGTGCTGCACGCCTGCCGACAGATCGCTTCGCTGCGTGAAAGCACGCCGCAAATTCAACATGATTTTTCGTTTTTGCTGCAAGTATTGCGAAGCTGAGCCGGGTAGTTATCTGGTGCTATAAACAGTATTTAGATGAGCTGAAATAGGTGTTGATAAATAGATAACGTTTGTGGATAAGTCGTGAAATGTCGTGTGCAAGATTTTTCACCCACAACTTACGCGCTTTCGTTACAGCTCACTCAACCAGCCTTTGATCGAACACAAGTTATTGAATTTATTGTCTTTTTAGAGTTGTTAACAGCGTCCACCGCACATTGTTAAATAGGATTACGTATATATGCAATTTAAGAACATACCTCGCGATCTGGTGTTGAAACCGCTTCAAGCCGTGTCCGGCATAGTCGAGCGTCGACAGACGCTGCCAATCCTGGCCAACGTTTTGTTTGAGCACAAAGGCAACACGCTGACCACGATTGCGACTGATCTTGAGTTGCAGATTTCGGCGAAAGTACAGGTCCCCGAAAGCGGTGACCGGTCAATCACCGTTGCCGCTCGTAAATTGCAGGACCTTTTGCGGGCGTTGCCGGACTCGAGCGACGTTTCACTGGATGCCAAGGACGGAAAGATGGCCGTAAAGGCCGGGAAAAGCCGCTTCAGCCTGCAAACGCTGCCCGCGGCTGACTACCCCCGCCTGACCATGAGTCAGGAGCAGCTACAAAGCTTCTCGTTGCCGCAAAAGCTATTGAAGGCCACGCTTCGTCTGGTCGAATTTGCCATGGCGCAGCAGGACATCCGTTTCTACCTGAACGGCATGTTGTTCGTGCTGGAGAAAGATCAGCTCGTGTGCGTTGCCACCGACGGTCATCGCTTGAGTTATGCCGTGATGCCGGTTGAGGGTAACTTCTCGAAGCAGGAAATCATCGTACCCAGAAAGACGGTGATTGAATTGTCCAAGTTGATGGCCGACAGCGACGAGCCGATCACCATCGATATTCTGGCCAATCAGGTGCGTTTCAGCTTCGGCAACATCGAACTCACAAGCAAAGTAATCGACGGCAAATTCCCTGATTACAACCGCGTAATCCCGACTGCACACACCAAGCTCATCACTATTGAGCGTTTGTTGTTGTTGAGCACCTTGCAGCGTGCGGCGATTTTGTCGAACGAGCGCTTCCGCGGCGTGCGCGTAAGTCTGTCAACTGGCGTTTTGAAAATTGCCTGTACCAATAACGAGCACGAAGAGGCGGAAGAAGAAATCGAGGTCGCCTACGAAGGCAACACAGTCGATATCGGTTTCAACATCAACTACCTGCTCGACGCGCTGGCAACCTTGTCATCCAACGAGATCAATCTTGCCCTGCAGGATTCAGCCGCAAGCGCACTGTTCACGGTGCCCGGTCGCACCGATTTCAAATACGTTGTAATGCCGATGCGGATTTAGTTGTCCCAATCTCCATGCGGGAGCGGTTCTACCGCGACTTTATTCCAAACCTGAACACGGGATCACGGTACAACCATTTCCGCTGTTACAGAGAAAGATTCAGAAAACATTTCATGTCCGATATCGATAAAAAGCCCGCTGCTGCACCCACCGAATACAACGAAGATTCGATCCGCATCCTGAAAGGTCTCGATGCTGTCAGGAAGCGTCCCGGCATGTACATCGGCGACACCAGTGATGGCTCGGGTCTGCATCACATGGTGTTTGAAGTGCTTGATAATGCAATTGACGAAGCGCTGGCTGGTATTTGCGATGACATCAAGGTCATCATTCATGCGGATAACTCAATCTCTGTCGCCGACAACGGACGCGGCATTCCGACGGCCATCAAAGAGGACGATGATCTCAAGCGCTCCGCGGCAGAGATTGTGATGACTGAGCTGCACGCAGGTGGCAAGTTCGACCAGAACTCATACAAGGTCTCCGGCGGCTTGCACGGCGTCGGCGTGTCGGTGGTTAACGCATTGTCTGACTGGTTGAAACTAAAAATCTGGCGCGACGGCAAAGTGCACGAGATGGAATTCCGCCGTGGTGAGGCGGTAGCGCCGTTAAAGGTCACTGGTGAGACGCGCAACCGGCGCGGCACCGAAGTGCATTTCATGGCCTCGACGGAAACCTTCGTTAACGTTGAATTCCACTTTGAAATTCTGGCCAAGCGCATTCGCGAGCTGTCGTTCCTGAACTATGGAGTCAAGATCGAGCTGGTTGATCAGCGCACCGGCAAAAGCGAAAACTTCGCCTATTCAGGCGGTATCAAAAGTTTCGTTGAATACATCAACAAAGCGAAGACGGTTTTGCACAAAAACATCTTTTATTGCATGAGCGAAAAAGCGGGCATTACCGTTGAAGTCGCGATGCAGTGGAACGATAGCTACGGTGAAAACCTGCAAGTTTTCACCAACAATATTCCGCAGCGTGATGGCGGCACCCACTTGACCGGCCTGCGCGCTGCGATGACGCGCACCATCACCAAATACATCACCTCGAATGAGCTGGATAAAAAAGCCAAAGTTGAAGTGTCCGGCGACGATGCGCGCGAAGGCTTGACCTGCATTCTGTCGGTCAAAGTACCGGATCCCAAGTTCAGTTCACAGACCAAAGACAAGCTGGTTTCCAGCGAGGTTCGCCCGGTTGTCGAAGAAATCGTGGCCGAGAAATTAGCTGATTTCCTGCTTGAATATCCGTCCGACGCCAAGATCGTGTGCGGCAAAATTGTCGATGCCGCGCGCGCTCGCGAAGCCGCGCGTAAGGCCCGCGAAATGACACGCCGCAAAGGCGTGCTCGACTCGATGGGCCTGCCCGGAAAGCTCGCTGATTGTCAGGAAAAAGATCCGGCGCAATGCGAGCTTTATCTGGTGGAGGGAGACTCCGCAGGCGGAACCGCCAAGCAGGGTCGCGATCGTAAATTCCAGGCGATCCTGCCGTTGCGCGGCAAGGTGTTGAACGTTGAAAAAGCGCGCTTCGACAAGGTTATTTCGTCCGAGCAAATCGTGACCCTCATCACCGCGATGGGTACGGGCTTTGGCAAGGACGACTACAACGTCGAGAAGCTGCGCTATCACCGCATCATCATCATGACCGATGCCGATGTTGACGGCGCGCACATCCGCACGCTCTTGCTCACGTTTTTCTATCGCCAGATGACCGATCTGGTCGAGCGCGGCCACATCTACATCGCGCAGCCGCCGCTGTACAAAGCGAAGATCGGCAAGGAGGAGCAATACCTCAAGGACGAGCTGGAACTGAAGCAATTCCTGCTGCGCATTTCGCTCAAGGGCGCGGAGTTCAAACCAACCGCCGAAGGTGCCGCGTTGTCCGAGACCTCGCTTGCTGATCTCGCGCGGCAATATCTGGTCGCTGACGCCGTGATCGAGCGCAACTCGCGCACCATTGATCGCCGCGCGCTTGATGCGTTGCTACTCGGCGCAACCGTGTCGCTCACTGATGAGGCATCAGCCATCGCCGGTGCCGCCTCGATGCAGGCCATCATCACCGACCCGGAACTCGCGGTCGAGCCGTTCTACGACGAGAAGGCCGAAGAATGGTTGCTGCTCCTGAAGCGCACGCACAACAAGCGCACCACGCAGACGATTCTCGCGGCTGGCTTCCTGGACAGCGGTGACTACCAGCAAATCAAGAAAGCGGCCGAATTGCAATCAATGGTGGGCATCGGTGCCGTCGTCTCACGCATAGACGGCAAAGGCAACCGCGAAGAAGCCACCATGACCGGTTTCAAGCAGGCGCTTGACTGGCTGCTCGACAAAGCCCGCGCCAACCTCACCATCCAGCGCTACAAAGGTCTCGGTGAGATGAACGCTGATCAATTGTGGGACACCACGATGGACCCCAAAGTCCGCCGCCTGCTCAAAGTTCAGATCGAAGACGCGATCGCTGCGGATGAAATCTTCACTACGCTGATGGGTGAAGAGGTGGAGCCGCGCAGAGCGTTTATTGAGGGGAATGCTTTGGGTGTGCGGAATTTGGATGTGTAATGACCGATGCGACTGCATGCTTTTACGGTGAATGACAGGCAGCTTAAAGGGATCGGTCTACTTTTTTGGATCGTTTCTGCATTGCTTTGTTTGGGTGCAATATGGAGTACCTTCTCAGGCATTTGGGTCATTGCGTCAATTTGCTTTTTTCTCGCGGTTCTGTTTTTCAAATGGGGACGCAACTGCTACTACGATTTGCGCAGCGATCAGCGCAACGATTCACTACCCGACCTATGGTGATGGTGGGTAACCAAATAGTCGGGTAGCGTGGGCAACTTGTTGCCCACACGTCACTTAACCAAATTATGTTCAGCATTCGCTTTTTGCTCCCAATCGTCCTGACCAAACACGCGCAAGAGCGTATGCTGGAGCGAAACGTAACGATTGAACAGGTGGTTGAAATCGTCGACACCGGCGAAACAAAATTCGCTGACGCGACTCACTTGTGGGCATACAAGGCTTTCCCGAATCGAGATGACAATCTGATCTGTGCCGTGTTAGTGTTGGAAGACAAAGTTGTAGTCAAGACCATCATGCATCACTTTGAGGTTCTGCCATGAAGACAACGTATTTCGAAGCGGATGACACGCTGGTGTTGCACCTGTCGGACAAACCGATTGTTCGCGAGGTTTCGCAAGACTGGTACACGCATGTGAGCTACGCAGAGGACGGTAGCGCGGTAGAGGTTGTGGTTCTGGATGCGCGGGTTCGTGGCGCGTTGCCAATGTTGACCTTACCCAAAGCGGCCTAGCGCGTCACCTAAACGGATTGACGACCTTCACCGTTCCAATCACTTGCCCGTGTTGCATGTCTTCGCTGTAGAGCGTTTCGCATTGCGCCAGCGTTGCTGCGGCGACGATGAGACCGTCCCAATGCGAGAGCTGAAAGCGCGTGGCGAGCGCCTGTGCGAGGCGATAGGTTGAGAGCGTAATTTCGTGAACGGTGCTCGCGTTGGCGATTGCGTCGGCGAGCTGGTAGGCAGTCTCACGATCCTTGCCGCATTTTTTGCACACGGCGACAAATTCATTGAGCACCTGCACGCTGATGTGTGGCTGTGCGATAGCGAGTCGGCGTGCGATCTTTTCCTTCTTGCCACTATCGAGCAGGTAGCCGAGGACGTTGGTGTCGAGAAAAACGGGCATCAGCGCCGCTGGTTCAGCTCGTCGCGATCAAACTTGAAGCCCTTGGGCAACGTGCCGCGATGCGCATCAAAGATCGAGAGATCGGCCACCGGCGCTTCGTACGCCACAATCTTCGCCACCGGCTTGCCGTGACGCGTGATGACTGCGGGCTTGCCCGCGAGCGCGGCATCGATCACCGCACTCAGTTGTGCTTTGGCTTGGGCAAGAGAGTAGGCAGACATAAAGAATTAATGACCATAAAATATGGTCATAGTTTAAATTTTTATCGTGGTGTCTGCAACTCGTCGCGCTCCACGCTTTTGGTACTTACAGCATTTTCGTGAAAGCACCACTGCGTTGGGGATAGCGGCCTATTTGCCGCCTTGTCGATAACTAACGTTTTCTGGCTTTAGCCCCCATGCAATGAGGCGTTTAGCGAAAAGCTGTCAGGCCGCCAAAGGCAACGCCGAGCGATTCACGAAACGATCCGCTGCATGCTGGTAGTACGAAGAGAAGTCGTTAAACGCAGCGAGTGATTTCTCGATGCTTTGATCATTGCGCAGCGCGAAGGTGGTAAATCCTGCGCGAGACATCAAGAATATCTGGTCGCGTTGTACGTCGCCGACGGCGCGCAGCTCGCCAATGAAGCGATAGCGCTCGCGCAACAGCGTGGCCGTGGAATAGCCGCGACCATCGGTGAATGCCGGGAATTCGATGGCGATCAGCGCGAGCTTTTCGAGATCGTTGGCGATCAGTGCGGGATCGTCGGCCGGTGAAAGCTTCACGCCGAGCGCGCCGTTCGTGCCAACATGCTTCTGCCAGGTACCCGAGAATTCGCGGAATTCGGTGAGCGGCAA
>JAYUWL010000199.1:0-3918 GCA_043753585.1 Burkholderiales bacterium | reverse complement strand
CCGTTCGCCGCGCAGCGCCCGACGGATCAGCCGAGCGCTGCGGTGTTGCGCAACCCGCGAGCAGGGACATTGCGACGAGGAACGAGGGCGAAATCGTGAGCGTGATTTTGTGCATACGGTGGCTGGATTGATGGGCGTGCTGCGATGGTATCTCTGTGGGCGCGGTGGCGTTCAGTACAAGTCGGATTAGCGACAACGCGCTTCAGTTCACGCATCCGTTCGCCCTGAGGCAGTCGTTGGGCACGTGTTTGAGCTCTGAGGCGTCGACGAGCTTAGCCAGAACGGAAATAATAAATGACGTCACGTGAAAAGCAGCAGGAACAAAAAGGCGTTTTCGAGAAGTAAAATCGCATACAGCTTTTTCGGCTGAGCCCAATTTTAATTGGGCTAGGCGCCATTTTAGCTAATTATCGACTTACGCCATTTATTCGTTGTAGCCCAATTCTTATGAAGCTTTACATTAAAAGCTGTTCGCGCAAAACATCGATGGAATGCGCCCAGTAGACTTGATAAATCACTTCTCCAAACGTCCGCCATGACCGCCGCCACACTTGAATCCAAAGCCACACCACGCGGCAAGTTTCCGCACATTCGCCGTGCCGGGGATTTCCTGTTCGTCTCGGGCACCAGCTCAAGGCGAAAAGACAATTCGTTCGCGGGTGTTGAGGTGGATGCGATGGGCGCGACGAATCTCGACATCCGCGCACAGACTCGCGCCGTCATCGAGAACATTTGCGACATCCTTGCCGCCGAGGGCGCAACGCTCGCCGACTGCGTCAAGATCACGAGCTTTCTCGTCGACATGAACGATTTCGCGGGCTACAACAAAGTGTGGGCTGAATATTTTGACCACACCGGGCCAACGAGAACGACGCTCGCCGTGCATCAATTGCCGCATCCGCACCTGCGCATCGAGATGAAAGCCGTCGCATACCTTCCGAAAGCCGCGTGATTAATTCGCCCATTGATTTCCCCCACTGGCTCATCGCAAACGCCTATCTGCTCAAGCCTCCGGTCGGCAATCAGCAGCTATGGAAAAACACCGATCTCATCGTCACCATCGTCGGCGGCCCGAACCAGCGCACCGACTTTCACGACGACCCGTACGAGGAATATTTCTGGCAGTTCAAAGGCAACGCGCACCTCAACATCATGGATCGCGGCCAGCATGACCGCGTTGACTTCAGGGAAGGCACGATGTACCTGATGCCGCCCCACTTACGCCACTCGCCGCAACGCCCCGAGCACCATTCACGCTGCCTAGTGATCGAGCGCTCGCGGCCCGAAGGCGTGGTGGATGGGTTTAAGTGGTACTGCCTGACGTGTGATGGATTGGTGCATCGGGTGGAGGTGCAGTTGAAGAGCATCGTGGATGATTTGCCACCGCTGTTTGAAGCGATTTATGCGAGCGAGACGTTGCGGACTTGTTCGCATTGCGGAGCAATCGACCCCGGACGCCTTGTCCCCTCTCCCCTTGGCGCTCCGACGCTTCTAGTCCCCTCTCCCCTCGCGGGAGAGGGTTAGGGTGAGGGGGCACGTGCCCAACGAATCCACCCAATTCGCCAGAACCCTGCGTCACAACCAAACCGACACAGAACGAGAACTCTGGCACTTGCTACGACGTCGCGAACTGGCAGGGTACAAATTCAGAAGGCAAGTCCCACTGCGCCCCTACATCGCCGACTTCGTATGCCTAAGCGCCCGCCTGATTGTCGAACTCGACGGTGGTCAACACCGCGAACAAATCACCTACGATTCGGAGCGAACAAAATGGTTGGAAGCCCAACATTTTCGCGTTCTTCGGTTCTGGAATAACCAGGTATTCGAGGAACGAGACGCGGTGTTGGTAACGATCCTCTCCGCGCTAACCCCCCCTCACCCTAACCCTCTCCCACGAGGGGAGAGGGGACCGAACGGTGCGACTAGCCAAGCAAATTGAACCTTAAAGATTGGCCTTGCCAATCCAAAGTTTTGCCGTGTCCGGATTTTTGGCAACACCCCAGCCGAACTCGTACATAGACGCGATAAATTCGCACGAATCGCGATAGGCAAGTGAGCCTGATCCTTGATCGACTGCTCTTAGCAGGCATTGCATCGCCGCCTCATATTGATTGAGCGACGCCAGCAATCGGCCCCGTTTGAGCAATGAATCAGCGTCCGGCGCGGCCATGTCGCCAGTGCAGTTGCCCCGCCCAGTCCTGCCAACTGGGCATTGACGACATCTGCGTCGGCCTGCTTCATGGAGGTCGGCGCGTTTTGCGCGATCCCTGCCGCCTCGGAGCGGACGTCTGCACCCGTCCCGTCAGGTCTACAACGCTTTTCAGTCAGAACTTTTTGCATCACGACAATTTCGCCACGGGTGGTCGCCAATGCGTCGCGACGATCTCCCTCTCCGCGAATGGTGTGAGCAATACCGAAGCCGCCGAAAGCTAAAGCAGCAACGCCAATGGTGTTGAGCACCAATTGCTTGGCCGCGCGCGACGCCATTTCTTCGGCCAACCGAAGCTCAGTTTTTTTCTCGAGTGCGAGCAACTCTGCCAAGCGGGAACATTCAATCGATTCAAACCTCAGATCCATCTCCGGCGTTGCGGAGCTCGCCTTCACAAAAACCGGCGGTGTCGCACAGCCATGTAGAAAAATGCAGCATGCGAGCAGTGTCGCGGTCAGTCTTTGTGGTCCGAACATGAATTAATACACCCCAAAATAGCTCCGGCGACCTCACTAGTTCGCTTCATTTCGATTGTACGGCTGAGCATCACCCATCGCGGATAGCTGTCGAGCTGTGGAAGCGGAAATCGGAGGTATGCGTAACCTCCTCTGCATCGACATCCACAGCCACTTCTTCCCGAAGCACGCACCTAACTTCGCGGCAAAGTTCGGCGAATTCTCCGGCCCATGGGTGACGCTGAAAGACCACGGCGATGGCACCGGCATGATGATGCTGGGCGACAAGCCATTTCGTCCGGTTAACGTAGCGCTGTGGGACACGCAAGCCGGCATCAGAGACCTCGACGCGACCTCCGTTGAAACGCAGATCATGTGCGCCACACTCGTGATGTCCGCCTACGACGCGCCCGCCGAACAGGCCGCCCACGTTGCCAGCGCCTACAACGACGCCGCGCTTGCGATGTGCGCGGACGGCGGCGGTCGCTTGCGTGCGCTGGCGCGGGTGCCGTTGCAGGACGCAGCGCTTGCGTGCAGGAAGCTGACGCGTGCGATGCGGGTGGGTTGTGTGGGCGTCCAGATTGGCAACCCTGTGAGGCCGCGTGAAATGGATGATGAGGGCATCGTTGCCTTCCTGCAGCATTGCGTCGATGAAAACGCAGCGGTGCTGGTGCATCCGTGGGACATGCTGGGTGGCGAACGGCTCAAGCGCTGGATGAGTGCGTGGACGGTGGCGATGCCTGCGGAGACGCAGTTTGGCAGCATGGCGATGATTTTAGGTGGGGCGTTTGACCGGTTGCCTGCCGAGCTGCGCATTTGTTTTGCGCATGGCGGCGGCAGCTTTCCGTATCTGCTCGGGCGGCTGAAAAATTCTTGGCATCGGCGCGACGTTGTGCGCGGCAAATCGAGGCATCCGCCGAGTCACTACGTCAACCGTTTCAGCGTTGATAGCGCCGTGTTTGACCCGCGTGCTTTGCGGCTTTTGGTCGATACGATGGGAGCCGATCACATCATGGTCGGCAGCGATGCGCCGTTCCCGTTGGGCGAGGAACAGATCGGTGAACTGGTGCGCACGCAACCCGACGTTAGCGACGCGGCGCGACAGCTGATGTTGCGTGATAACGCTACCGCGTTTTTTCAGCTGTAATTTTTGGCTGCGACGCGCTACGCATGCTGCGGTTGCTGAGCGCGGGGGTTTCCCGTCGCCCGCGGCAAATGTAGCGGCTAAACTTCGGCATAATTTCATGAACGGAG
>JAYUWL010000198.1:0-12059 GCA_043753585.1 Burkholderiales bacterium | reverse complement strand
GACGCACTCAACGCCCTCGAAATGCAAAACGACACCGTCAAGAGCATCGTCGCTTGGGATTGGATTGTTAATGCTACTTTTATTGGGAATTAGAATTACGCGGCAAGCGCGACATCGGCATTTGCTTTGGCCTGGTCGCTTAAGTGGCTGACGACATTCCCGCTGCGCGCGCAGAGCGCGTGCTCAATGCGACGGGAAAACTGGTCACGCCGGGTCTGATTGATTTGCATGCGCATACGTTTCCGTATGGCTCTGCCATCGGCATCCCCGCCGATGAACTGGCTCCCTTTCAGGGCACGACGACGGTGGTGTCGGCGGGGGACGCGGGCGCGAACAATTTCGCTGCGATGCGTCGCTATGTGATCCCACAAACGCGCACGCGCACCTTCGCCTTCATGCACATTGCGATCAACGGGCTTTCGGGATTTCCGGTGCCGGAGCTTTTCAATGTCGACTACGCGCAGGTGGACGCCGCCGCGCGCGCGATTGCCGAAAATGCTGATGTGGTGCTGGGCGTGAAGGTTCGTATGTCGGAAAACGTGATTGCACGACACGGCCTTGTGCCGTTGCAACGCGCGCTGGCCGCCTGCGAAAAATCAGGCACTGGTGCCAAGTTGATGGTACACATTGGTGGCGTTGAATCGACTGAGTTGATGTCGCAAATTCTCGATTTGCTGCGCGCGGGGGACATCCTTACGCATTGCTATTCGGGTGCACCGAACAGCGCTGGAAAATTCACTAATATCGTCAACGAGGGCAAGCTGTTGCCAGCAGCGCTGGCAGCGAAAAAGCGTGGTGTGATTTTCGATGTGGGGCACGGCGGTGGCAGCTTTGACTACACGGTGGCCGAAGCGGCGATTGCGCAGGGCGCTCGGCCCGATACGATCTCGTCCGACGTGCATGTTTTCTCGGCTAATTCGCCGGGAATACCGTATCTGACTTGGGTGATGAGCAAGTTTCTCAACATGGGTTTCTCGCTGGAAGAGGTCGTCGCGATGGCAACCATCAATCCGGCACGCGTCATTAATCGTGTGAAGGGATTGGGCACGCTGAGCGTGGGCGCGCCCGGCGATGTGACGCTGCTCGACGTCGTTGAAGGGCCGGTTGAATTTGTCGACACCCGAAACAACAAACGTACCGGAAAAATTCACATCAAACCGCATCAGGCGGTGGCGGCGGGTGTAGCTTTTGGAAGGCCCTATCAGGCACCGTTTTCGGTGAGGTGAGTTTTTTCCGATTGCGCGTTCCCTGTATCGCGATCCCCTCTGCCCCGCGAACCGCCGTCATCCCCGGCTGTCGCCGAGGATGACGACAGTGAGGCGGGGAGAGGGGACAGAACCTCGGGCGAACCCGGTGCGGGTGTTACGGGTACAAACCCCTCAGCTCCCGCGCCGCCAACACGCGCGTACAGGCAATGATGAATGCCGCAGTGCGCAAGGACACATGGTTCTTCTCCGCCGTATGCACGACTGCTTTCAACGCTTCGACCATGATCCGTTCGAGTCGGTCGTTGATTTCTGTTTCTGTCCAGAAGAAGCTGGAGAAGTCCTGAACCCATTCGAAATAGCTGACGGTGACGCCGCCAGCATTGGCGATGACGTCCGGCACGACCTTGATGCCGCGATCATGCAGGATGTCGTCGGCGGCGGGGGTGGTCGGGCCGTTGGCGCCTTCGACGACCAGCTTGGTTGAGATCGTTTTTGCGCGTTCTTCGGTGAGCTGATTTTCCAGTGCAGCGGGAACAAAGATGTCGCTCTTCAGATCCCAGAATTCCGCTTCGCTGATCTGCGTTACGCCGTGGAATTCGCACAGCTTGCCGCCGTTGGCGACGAAGTCGAGAGCGGTGTCGACATCGATCCCTGCCTCGTTGACGACCGACCCGCTGACGTCTTGCAAGCCAATCACTTTTGCGCCTGCGGCCTTGAACAAGCGCGCTGCGATGCCGCCCACGTTGCCAAAGCCCTGCACTACGATGCGTGCACCGGTGATGTCAAGGTTCATGGCGTGCGCGGTTTCGCGGGCTGCGATGTAGACGCCGCGACCGGTGGCCTCCTTGCGGCCGAGCGAGCCGCCGAGCGCAATCGGTTTGCCGGTGACCACGCCAGTAGCGGTTGCGCCGGTGTTCATGGAGTAGGTGTCCATCATCCACGCCATGATCTGGTCGTTGGTGTTGACGTCAGGTGCCGGGATGTCTTTGTCCGGCCCGATGATGAGGCCAATCTCGCTCGTGTAGCGACGGGTCAGACGCTCCAGTTCGGCGCGTGTGAGTGTTTTTGGGTCAACCCGAATGCCGCCTTTGGCACCACCGTAGGGCAGATTTAATGCCGCGTTTTTCACCGTCATCCAGCCGGCCAGTGCCATGACCTCATCAATGGACACATCCGGATGAAAACGCACGCCGCCCTTGCCCGGTCCGCGCGACAAATTGTGTTGCGCGCGGAATCCTTCGAAGTGAGCGACGGTACCGTCATCGCGGTTGATTGGAATGTCAACGGCGAGCACGCGCTTGCAGCGTTTGAGCGTTTCTACCCAGCGCTCCAAATGGCCGAGGTGCGGTGCGACGCGGTCGACCTGTAGCAGGTACATCTGCCAGGGGCTGTTGGGATTGTTCGGGACGTATGAGAGACCGGGTGAGGCCATGAAGAATCCAGATTCGGGGAGTGAAGTTGGCAATGTAGGTGAATTGTTGGAACGCAACCATGCTGTTCCTGGCATCAACCATGCGAGAACACAATCACGGTGCGCCCCCAATTGCAATCGAATTGTGGTTGGGGGACAATATGAATAAGACCGCTCTGGTGCTACCGCGCCTGGAAGCGATACGAGCATGAAGTGTTGGCGCGATGTCATACGACTGTCCACTTGTACGACCGCGCCCTGAGGGGAATTGTCTTGTTGATGCCGAGAGTTTTATGTCGTGTCCTTCTCGCAAGCGCACTGTTATCGCTTAGCGCATGGACTCATGCCGATACGCTATCGGATATTCGTGATCGGGGCGAGTTTTTGCTCGGCCACCGCGAGAGTTCGTCGCCTTTTTCGTTTGTGAACGAGAAAGGCGAGCCGGTGGGCTACTCCGTTGACATCTGCCTCAAAATCTTCGAGCAGGTCAAGAAAGACTTGAAGAAACCTGACCTCAAGTTGAAGTACGTTTCGCTTAAACCTGCTGATCGGATTGCGGCGGTCAAGGCGGGACGCGTAGACGTCGAATGCGGCTCAACGACCAATACGGTGGATCGCCAGAAGGACGTCGCCTTCACCTACACAACTTTCGTGGCGGGAGCGCGGGTATTGGCCAAGAAGTCCGCCGGCGTGAAAGAGTTAACCGATTTGCGTGGCAAGTCAGTGGTCGTCACCGAGAAAACGACGACCGAGAAGGTGCTTAAGCAAGTCAACGCAGAGCGCAGCCTCGACATGCAGATCGTTACCGCCAAGGATCATGCCGAAGGATTTTCCAGAATGGTGTCAGGCGAGGTGCAGGCGGTAGCCAATGATGACGCGCTGCTGTTCGGTCTGGTCACCAAGTCGAAGGATCCGGAGGCCTACGATTTTGTCGGCAAATATGTTTCGGTCGAACCTTACGGAATCATGTATCGCAAGGACGACCCTGCATTTACGAAGCTCATGGATCTGGCCGTTGCTGGACTCTATTCAACGGGGCAGATTCGCAGCATTTACGGCAAGTGGTTCGAGAGCGGCAGTTTCAAGTTACCGATGAACCAGTACATGAAGGAAAACATTAAGTTGCCCAACAAATACGGTGTTCAGTAGCGGGTGAGGCTACGTGGTGTGGGGATAGTTTCGCCGATCTATTGCTGAATGACCGTTCGCCGCTCCCGCTTTGGAGCATCTAAACCTTCGGACTGATTGGGGTAATCAAACGATACCTTAACCGGAATGCGAAAAGACCCGTATTAGCGATGCGGAGATGTTTCAGATTGTGTCTCGCCATGTTGGCGCGACCCTCTCGGTGTATGACCGCAGTCTGACGTTTCGCTACGTGAGCGATGGATTTGCTACCTGGTTTGGACGGCATCCACGGGAAATCGTCGGTCGCACGTTGCTCGAATATTACGGTGAACACAACTTCACCCGGTATCGTCCCTACATCGAACGCGCACTTGCCGGTGAGTTGTTTTCGTACGAATGTCAAGTTCGCCATCGCTCCGGTTTTGATGGCTGGCGCCCGGTAAGCCTCGTTCCCTGGCGCGGTGCCAAAGGCAACGTCGTTGGTATCGGCAATTCGGCGCTAAACGTGCATGAGCTCAAGACCACGACCGAGGCGCTGCATGCGGCCAACCAGCGGTTGCAATCAAACATGGATCATGGCTCCCTGGCGCTGATTGAGCTTGACGAGAATCTGGAGTTGAAGTGCTGGTCCCCGCGCGCGGCTTGATGCTCTACGCGTAGTGAAAAAAGTTGTACGGATCGTACTTTTGTTGGACCGCGAGTAGTTGGTGAAACGCGTCGCCCCAGTACGCCCAGCGGCTGCGGGAATCGGTGTTCCCGAAGCATAGGCGCGCTAATCGCTAAAATCGAGCTTTCCCGCACAAGCTTTCGGGGCCCGCCGCGCTAGACGTTGTCTGACCTGGTGATCACCGCAAGGCGTCTCAAGCAAGCCGATGCCCGCCACTTTCCTGTCCCTGCACGGCTCTGCCGCGCTCTCCCAGTTCCGTCAAGACAAACTGATTGCCGCGCTCGTCGATTTCGGCGTGACCGATGTCGACGCTGAATACTGGCATTTCGCCTCGACCAGCCGCGAAGTCACGCGGGACGAGCGTTTGCAACTGGAAGCGCTGCTCGCGTACGGGGTTGACCCCGAGCCTAGCGAAGAGCATCAGCATGCTTTTCTGGTCGTGCCGCGCCTCGGCACGATTTCTCCGTGGTCTTCCAAAGCGACTGACATCGCGCATAACTGCGGCCTCTCCGTTGTGCAGCGTCTTGAGCGGGGCGTGTGGTTCTGGGTCGGCGCTGAAAAGCCGCTTTCGAAGGAAGCCCGGCGCGCCATTGAGGCTGTTTGCCATGACCGCATGACGGAAGCAGTGCTGCCAACGGTTGCTGCCGCAGAAGTGCTGTTCGAGCCGCAGCATGCGAAGAAAATGAACACGATTCATCGTAACGCTGCCGCGCTCAAGGTGGCTAACTCCGAGCTGGGTCTGGCGCTGTCTGACGACGAGATCAGCTATCTCGTTGCGGCGTTTGACAAGTTGGATCGAGATCCGACCGATGTGGAACTCCTGATGTTTGCGCAGGCGAACTCGGAGCATTGCCGTCACAAAGTGTTCAACGCGAGCTGGACGATTGATGGCGTGGCGCAGGACATGTCGTTGTTCGCGATGATCCGAAATACTCACAAACTAGCACCGGAAGGCACCGAGATCGCGTATTCGGACAACGCCGCGATTCTCACCGGTGGCGACGCCTTGCGCTTCTACCCGAACGCCGAAGGGCGCTACGCGCCACATGCGGATCGCACGCATTACCTTGCGAAAGTTGAAACGCATAATCACCCCACCGCGATTGCACCATTTGCCGGGGCTGCGACCGGTGCAGGCGGTGAGATTCGCGACGAAGGTGCGACGGGTCGTGGTGCTGTACCGAAGGCTGGTTTGACCGGATTCACAACATCGAACTTGCGATTGCCTGGCCTGCCGCAGCCGTGGGAAGTGGCGACCGTGCATGTGGGCAAGCCAGACAGAATTTCCTCAGCGCTCGACATCATGATTGCCGGCCCGATTGGTGGTGCAGCGTTTAACGATGAATTTGGTCGCCCGAATCTGGGCGGCTATTTCCGCACATTTGAGCAAAACGTTGACGGCACCGTTTACGGCTATCACAAGCCCATCATGATCGCAGGCGGCATTGGCGCAGTGTCGGACGCCCACATCCACAAAATTGCGTTTCCTGCAGGCACGTTGCTGATCCAGTTGGGCGGCGAAGGCATGCGCATCGGCATGGGCGGTGGTGCGGCGTCGTCGATGACGACCGGCCACAACACGGTCGATCTGGACTTTGATTCGGTGCAACGCGGCAACCCTGAAATGGAGCGACGCGCGCAGGAAGTCATTAACGCGTGCTGGCGGCAAGGCGAGGCAAATCCGATCCTTGCGATTCACGATGTGGGCGCAGGCGGTTTGTCCAATGCGTTACCGGAACTGGTTTACGGTGCAGGCAGCGAGAGCGATCCACGCGGCGCTTTGTTTGATTTGCGCACCGTGCTGACGCTGGAGCCGGGCATGAGCCCGGCCGAGATCTGGTGTAACGAATCGCAGGAGCGCTATGTGCTGGCGATCACGCCGAAAAGCCTGACGCAATTCAAGGCGTTTTGCGAACGCGAGCGTTGTCCGTTCGCGGTCGTGGGTGTCGCCGATGGCTCCGGCAATTTGACGGTGGCCGATGCGAAATTTGGCAACAAACCGGTGGATATGCCGCTTGATGTTTTGCTCGGCAAGCCACCGAAAATGGAGCGCACGGTTGTTCGCAAAGCCGCATCCGTTTCTGCGTTCGATACGACAAAAATCAAGCTGCGCGATGCCGCTTATCGCGTTCTGCAGCACCCCACGGTTGCTGACAAAACTTTCCTCATCACCATTGGCGACCGCTTCGTCGGCGGCCTCACCGCACGTGAGCAGATGGTCGGCCCGTGGCAAGTCCCGGTCGCGGATTGCGCAGTGACCTTGCGCGACTTCGTTGGCCCGGCGGGCGAGGCGATGGCGATGGGAGAACGCACGCCGCTGGCGGTGCTGAACGCACCTGCGTCGGCGCGTATGGCTGTGGCCGAGGCCATCACCAACATTGCCGCAGCCTCGATTGCATCAATCAAGGACATTAAGCTCTCGGCCAATTGGATGGCCGCTGTCGGCACGCCCGGTGAAGACGCCGCGCTGTTCGATGCCGTGCATGCGGTGGGGATGGAACTATGCCCGGCGCTGGGCGTGTCGATTCCAGTTGGCAAGGATTCGATGAGCATGCGCACGGCCTGGACGGAGCATGGCGGCAAGCATCACGGCGAGCACCACGACGCACATCACTCAATCCAGAAATCGGTCCATTCGCCGGTGTCGCTGATCGTCACCGCATTTGCGAATGTGACGGATGTAGAGAAAACTTTGACGCCGTTGCTGCGAACGGAAGGCGAGACTGTTTTGCTTTTCGTCGACGTCGCTCGGGGCAGGCAACGTCTTGGCGGTTCGATCTTCGCACAGGTGCATTCGGCGATGGGTTCCGGTGTGCCCGATTGCGATTCAGCCGAAGACCTGAAGTCGTTCTTCGCCGGTGTGCAGTCGCTCAACGCGGAGGATCTGCTCCTCGCATATCACGACCGCTCCGACGGTGGCGTGTTTGCTGCGTTGGTTGAAATGACGATTGCTTCGCGCTCGGGGCTCTCGGTGTCGATTGATGCGCTCGGTAGTGATGCGCTTGCCTCGCTGTTTAATGAAGAACTCGGTGCGGTGATTCAAGTGCGCAGTGCTGATATTGCCAAAGTACACGCCGCATTCAATGGAATTCCCGTTCATCAAATCGCCACCGTTCGTAAGGACGGAAAGTTCGTTATCGAGCACGCCGGAAAAACAATATTCGACGAAGCGCGGCAAGCGCTGCACACCGCGTGGAGCGCGACCAGCATTGAAATTCAGCGCCTGCGCGACAACCCGGACTGCGTTGACTCAGAGTTCGACCGCGTGTTTGACGATGATGACGCAGGCCTCGTCCCTCGCGTGTTGTTCGATCCGAAAGACAACGTTGCTGCGCCGTTCATCTCGGCCAACATAAATGCGGGCGCCAGACCCAAAGTCGCGATTCTGCGAGAGCAGGGCGTGAACTCGCACATCGAAACGGGTCATGTGTTTACGATGGCGGGCTTCGATGCGTACGACGTTCACATGACCGATTTGCAATCCGGTCGTTACACGCTCGATGAGTTCAAGGGCTTTGTCGCTTGCGGCGGATTCAGCTATGGCGATGTGCTCGGTGCCGGCGCGGGCTGGGCGAAGTCCATTCTGTTGAATGGCGAACTGCGGACGCAGTTTCAGGAGTTTTTCGGCGAGGACGACACCTTTGCGCTTGGGATCTGCAACGGCTGCCAGATGCTGGCGCAGATGGCGCCGATCATTCCCGGCGCTGCGCACTGGCCGAAATTTATCCGTAACGGCAGCGAGCAGTTTGAATGCCGCACCGCGCTCGTTGAAGTGATGGAAACACCGTCGATTTTCTTTAAGGGCATGGAGAAAACGCGCTTGCCCATTGTGGTTGCGCACGGCGAAGGTTTCGCGCAATTCAAGTCCGACGAGCAGTACGAAGCAGCGCAGCCGCTCGTCACGATGCGTTTCATCGACAGTAACGGCACGGCCACCGAGAACTATCCGCTCAACCCCAACGGTTCACCCGGCGGCATCACCGGTTTGACTACAGAAGATGGCCGCTTCAACGTGCTCATGCCGCACCCCGAGCGCACCCATCGCGTCGAGAATTTCTCGTGGCATCCGGAGGGGTGGACACGCTCGCCGTGGCTGCGGATGTTTGAGAATGCGCGGGTTTGGCTGGGTTAGTTGCTTTTGCTGGACGCCCTGATTTAAGCGGGGCTCGCTGCGAAAAACGTCATGAGTCGATCGCTGACTGGCAAGCGACTCAGATTCGCCCCTCGGCGTCATTCCCGTACAGGCGGAATCTTGCTTGTGAACTCTCGCGAAACGAGCAAATATGCTGTCTACCAGGCGGCTTTCAGCGCCGATAGACCTCGCGCCGATGCCCGATCTTGATGATCTCTACCACGATCTTACCGTCGTTCACGGTGTACACAATCCGGTAATCACCTACGCGCAGGCGATACTCCGAATCGTGTCCCGCAAGCTTCTTGCATGCTGGCGGACGTGGATCATTCGCAAGGTTTTGAATGACGTCAACAATCTTCCGCCGCATTGCTGCACCGTCTACGGCCTCAAGTTCCTTCGCTGCTGACGCCTTTATCAGCAAGGCGTAAGGCATGCTCAAGCTCGTCAGAGCTTGCCTCTAGCTTGCAGGTCGGCGACCACAGATTCAAAGCTCATGCTGGGCTCGCTCGCACGCGCCTTGAGCGCCGCGAAGTCCTCTGCATCCTCGCCCAGCGACTGCTTCACCGCTTCGTTCACGAGGTCCGAAATGCTTCCCCCGACTACGGCGGCTTTCAGGCGCAACGCTTGGTGCAGCTCTTCTTCGAAATAGACAGATGTACGACGATTCATCCGTGTAGTTTAGCGCTTTGACGTCAAGACGTCTTGCTTTATTACTGCGCTGATGATCAGTTTATTCGTTTCAACCTGCTGCTTCGGATGTTTGAGAATGCGCGGGTTTGGCTGGGTTGAAGGGCTTATAGCTTTTCTCGGAAAGGCGCATTTACGGCGGGCACAGAACCAAGAATCGGCATTAATCGACTTGTAACGATTATCGTCGCTACCCCCAATGGAATGGCAGCTTCAGCAATAAGCTGATACGCTGTTTTGTAAATTTCCAAGACAGCAGACGGACGCAAACGCCAGCAGAACGCATGGACGCGAGTGAGCGGGCAACCGCGATTAACCTCTCGTTGGTGGCCGATCTTGATAATGTCAACGGGGATTTATTTGTCGTTGACGGTGTAGACACCCCCCGATATTCACCGATGCAAAACCGAACTACCCGGGTTCACTCTCCGCAGGACTCTGGTGGTGCTTCGTTGCTCGGCCACTGGCGTCGCTCCACACGCGCAGGCCAAAAAAAAGAAAAAGCCCGCAAGGCGAGCCATGCGGGCTGAGGGACGTCAAGGTCGCAGTTTTGGAGGAGGGTAAGCGGCCCTTGAGTCATCGTCATTGACGACACTTTTAGTGTCTCAGGACGAAGGGTGTCGCGGTACTACCTGGTTGGGTAGGATCGGCACGATCCCTGTTTCTACGGCCTTGTGTCGCGCGTGCATCCTTGGCGGACATCACGCGCGGACCGAATCGGTATTACTTGCGCTTTGGCGCGGCTTTGACAGCACCTTTGGCTTGCGTACCGGCGTATTCGACGCCTTCTTTGGTTGCTTTGGCAACAGTTTCAAAAGCGGCCATCGATGTGTCGACGCCAGCTTTCATTGCCGACATTGCATACTCAGCACCGGGAACACCTTGTGGCGCGCTTTTCGCGAGCTTGTCGATGTTGGCAGTGAAAGACTTTGAAGCGTCAGCAGCTTGGGCTTCAGCAAATTGCATTGCTTCAGTTTGAGCAGCGGACATCATGTCAAGCGCTTGACGGCCCGTGGTAGTTGCCCACTCGGCTTTTTCTTCCATTTGCTTGGCGCGCAAAGGAACGAGATCCTGTGGCGATTTGACGGCAGCCAGAGCGTGCAGGTCAGCGGCAGTAGAAGCAGCGAAATCATTCGCAGCTTTAACGCCGAAAGCCGAAGCTTTGGTGCTGAAGGCAACCGCAGCGTCAACGCCTTTGAGCATGTTGGCCATGTAAGCACGGTTCATTTCAGCGGCTTGTTCGAACATTGGGATCATGATGGTTTTCCTTTGATAATGAGGTTGGGCAACAATTTGTTGGAGTGGACCGCGAAATATGTTGCAGCGCACAAAACTAATGCTAGAGGCGCATAAATGACAAGTCAAGTACATTTTGTTGCGCTGCACCATATTAGAGTCTTGTCCCAAAAAACGAGCAGGTAAGGGGATTCAAACGATGCACTCGCCGACCAGGATCAAGTGTGTCCCCGCGCGTCGTTTCGACGGCGCGACTCCGGTCTAACCCGCATTCAGAAAGGCTTTCGGCTGCACTACAATTGCGCACTGCACAAATAAGGGACAATACAGATGGCAACCAAAGCCGCCAATGGCGCTGCCCGTGGCGCTCGCTCCGCGATGCGTATCATCAAAAAGTACCCGAATCGTCGGCTCTACGACACCGCCACCAGTGGCTACATCACCTTGACAGACGTTCGACAAATGGTCGTTGAAAACACGCCGTTTCAGGTGCGCGATGCCAAGACTAATGATGAGTTAACGCGCGCCATCCTGCTGCAAATCATCCTCGAAGAAGAGGCGGCTGGGGTGCCGATGTTCTCGAATGAAATGTTGGCGCAGATGATCCGCTTTTATGGCGGTGCAATGCAGGGCGTGGTCGGCGGATTGTTTGAGCAGAACGTGCGCGCCTTCATGGATTTTCAGAAGAAGATTACTGATCAGGGCGGCACGATGGTCGGCGGTGCTGGCGGAGACGCCACCAAAGTGGGCTCAGACGCGTGGCAGCAGTTCATGGCCACGCAGGCCCCCGCAATGCAGGGCGTCATGGGCAACTACCTTGAGCAATCAAGCAAGATGTTCCTCGACATGCAGCAGAAGATGAAGGAGAGCACCAAGCAGTTTTTCCCAGGCTTCGCGTTTCCGGGATTTCCCGGCGAGAAAAAATAAGTTAATTTAAGGCGGTCGCTGAGTCGGTCGCGACCTCAGCATGATGAACACCGCAACTGCAACCGCAATCGCTACCGCAACCTCGCCCAAAGTCGGCTTCGTCTCGCTCGGCTGTCCAAAAGCACTTGTCGATAGCGAACAAGTGCTCACGCGCCTGAAGGCCGAGGGCTACGAAACGGTGGGCGATTATGCCAATGCCGATCTCGTGGTCGTCAACACCTGCGGGTTCATCGACGACGCAGTTGCTGAATCCCTAGACGCGATCGGCGAAGCTTTAGCCGAGAACGGCAAGGTCATTGTCACCGGTTGCCTGGGCGCGAAACAGGATGGCGATTTCATTCGCAATATCCATCCGAAAGTGCTGGCTGTCACCGGTCCGCACGCGCCCAACGAAGTGATGGACGCAGTGCATTTGTATCTGCCAAAACCACACAACAAATTCATCGATCTCGTGCCAGATCACGGCGTCAAGCTCACGCCGAAACATTACGCGTATCTGAAAATTTCCGAGGGCTGCAATCACCGTTGCAGCTTTTGCATCATCCCTTCGATGCGCGGCGATCTGGTGAGCCGTCCGATTGGTGAAGTGATGCGCGAGGCCGAATCGCTGGTGAAGTCCGGCGTGAAAGAACTGCTGGTCATTTCGCAGGACACGTCGGC
>JAYUWL010000197.1:0-12062 GCA_043753585.1 Burkholderiales bacterium | reverse complement strand
TCGTCGTACCCATCATCCGCGACTGCGATCAGATGAGCATCGCCGATATCGAAAAGCAGATCGCCGATTTCGGCAAGCGCGCTGGTGAGGGCAAGCTGGGCATCGAGGAACTGACGGGTGGCACATTCACCATTTCGAACGGTGGCACCTTCGGTTCCATGCTTTCGACACCGATCATCAACCCGCCGCAAAGCGCCATTCTCGGCGTCCACGCCACAAAAGATCGCGCGGTGGTCGAAGCTGGACAAATTGTGATCCGTCCGATGAATTACCTGGCGATGAGCTACGACCATCGCATCATTGATGGCCGTGAAGCTGTGCTGGCGCTGGTGGCGATGAAAGAGGCGCTGGAAGATCCGGCGCGGTTGTTGCTGGATCTATGATGTTCAAAGATACGCCGACATCCGTTCGCATGTGGCAGGTGTTGTTTGCGATTATCGCGGTCTCGAACGCGCCCGCTTTGTTCGACGGGGTGAGTCCGCCGCTGCCTGCGTGGCTCGGAGTAGGCGGCTTCGCGCTATTTTGTATCTCTTATCAGTTTCGTCATCAGCGAATTTCAGTCGCTGATGCGAGCACCAAGATGTCGACTGTCGAGCAGATAACGTTTGGACTGGGAATCGTTGCGCTTCTGGCGCGGGTTGCGCTTCGCTTCAACGCGTAGCCCGGTAGGGTGGGCACCCCGTGCCTATCGCGACGATTGATTGACAGATTGGTGGGCATGGGGTGCCCACCCTACGAAAGAAACGTATGGATCAATTTGACGTAGTGGTGATTGGTGGTGGCCCTGGCGGCTATATCGCGGCGATTCGCGCCGCTCAACTGGGCTTCAAAACGGCGTGTATCGACGACTGGAAGAACGCGGCGGGAAAGCCTGCGCCGGGTGGCACGTGCACCAACGTGGGTTGCATACCGTCGAAGGCGCTGCTGCAATCGTCCGAGCATTTTGATCAGGCTCAGCATCACTTTGCCGAGCACGGCATCACGGTGAAAGGCGTGTCGATGGACCTCGCCAAAATGCTGGCCCGCAAGGACACGGTCGTCAAGCAAAACAACGACGGCATCCTGTACCTGTTCAAGAAGAACAAAGTTACTTTTTTTCATGGTCGCGGTGCGTTTGCTGGTTCTGCGAAAGACGGCATGTATCAGATCGATGTCAGCGGTTCGTCGACCGCTTCAATCACGGCAAAGAACGTCATCCTGGCGACGGGCTCCAACGCTCGTGCTTTGCCGGGAGCAGCATTTGACGAGCGGTTGATTTTGTCGAACGACGGCGCGCTGCGCATCGGTGACGTGCCGAAAAAATTAGGCGTGATCGGTGCCGGTGTGATCGGCCTCGAGATGGGTTCGGTCTGGCGACGTGTCGGTTCGGACGTGACGGTGCTGGAAGGTTTGCCCACGTTCCTCGGCGCGGTCGACGAGCAGGTCGCGAAAGAGGCGATGAAGCTCTTCACCAAGCAGGGCCTGAAGATCAGTCTCGGCGTCAAGGTAGGGACGATCCAGGCCGGAAAAAGTAACGTGACCGTCGAATACACAACTGCCGACGGCAAAGCCGAAACCGCCGTATTCGACAAGCTCATCGTCTCCATCGGACGTGTGCCGAATACCATTGGCCTCAATGCCGATGCAGCAGGCGTGAAACTCGATGATCGCGGCTTCATCGCCGTCGATAGCGATTGCAAGACCAGTGCGCCTAATGTGTGGGCTGTGGGCGACGTAGTGCGCGGCCCGATGCTCGCGCACAAGGCCGAGGACGAGGGAGTCGCCGTCGCCGAGCGCATCGCGGGCCAGCATCCGCACATCGATTTCAATTGCATCCCCTGGGTGATTTACACATCACCTGAGATTGCCTGGGTCGGCCAGACTGAACAGCAACTGAAGGCCGCAGGCGTTGCCTACAAAGCGGGAAGCTTTCCGTTCATGGCGAACGGTCGCGCGCGTGCGCTGGGCAACACCGATGGTTTTGTGAAAATTCTCGCTGATGCCAAAACCGACAAGGTGCTCGGCATGCACGCGATTGGCCCGGTTGTTTCCGAGCTGATCGCCGAAGGCGTGATGGCGATGGAATTTGGTGCGTCATCGGAGGACATTGCGCGTATCTGTCACGCGCATCCGACGCTGTCTGAAGCAACGAAAGAAGCTGCACTTGCTGTCGACAAACGTACGTTGAATATGTGATTCAAATCCCCGCTCCGGCAGCACGGGAGAGGGCTGGGGTGAGGGTGATTGATTTATTACACGCAGTTTTATTGCAAGAGTTTTTTCGCAGACTTGAATCTGGCTGATCGGCGAAACAGGAAGCCAAGTCCCTCACCCCAACCTTCTCCCGCAATGCGAAAGAGGGGGTAGAACCCGATGCTCCTAACCCTCGAAAAACTAATCGCCGAACGCGGCATCACGCTTGACGACGCGCAGCAGAAGGCGGCGGCTCGCCTGGCGCAGCTCAACGACGAGCTGACCGCATTCCGGAACAAGCGCGCGTCGCTTCTTGGACGCGTATTTGCGCGGCCCGACGTGCCGAAGGGCGTTTACCTGTACGGAGGCGTCGGACGCGGCAAGAGTTTTTTGATGGATGCGTTCTATGGGGCATCCAAAATTCGTCGAAAGACGCGGGTCCACTTTCACGCCTTCATGCGCAGCGTTCACGCAGACTTGCGCACGCTGAAGCATGAGGCCGACCCGCTCGTCGCGGTGGCTGAGCATCTGGCCGAGAAGTATCGCCTGATTTGTTTTGATGAATTTCATGTGAGCGACATCGCGGATGCGATGATTCTCGGGCGGTTACTGTCGAACTGTTTTGATCTTGGCATCGTGTTCGTGATGACATCGAACTATGCGCCCGATCAGCTCTATCCAGAGGGGCTGCAGCGACAGAATTTCGTGCCGACCATCACACTGATCAAGGATCGCATGGACGTGGTTCAAGTCGATGGCGGAGTTGATTACCGTCGTCGCACGCTGGAGCAGGATCGGGTTTATCACACGCCGCTATCTGCCGATACCGATGTCAAACTGGCAGCGACGTTCGCACGATTGGCAACCGGTAAAGTCTCCGCAGAGCAATCGATCACGCTGCTGGGCCGCGAAATCGCGTTGCGAAAGCATGCTGACGGCGTGATCTGGTTTGACTTCGCCGCGTTGTGCGAAACACCGCGCTCACAGAACGATTACCTCGAATTAGCCGAGGCGAATCACACTTTAATTTTGTCCAACGTACCGGTGTTGGGCAATAAAGACAGCAACGTGATCCGGCGATTTACGCTGCTCGTCGACGTGCTCTACGACCATCGTGTGAAGCTCATCATGAGCGCCGCTGCTCCACTCTCCGAAATATCGAAAGTCGATGAATCGGTGAAAGACACCGATACGCGGCGCGTGCTCACCGAATTCTCACGCACGACGTCAAGACTCACCGAAATGCAAAGTGCTGAATACATGAGCGAAGCGCATTTGCCGTCTCTCACTCGCTGAGCTGCCGAAGGTGACACCGGATCCCCAGACGCTTTGTACGGGCAGGTGGTTATCAGCTTATCGCTGAAGTCACCTGTACATTGGGGCTTAATCGATAAAACTTGATAAGTCGATATTTTGAAATATGTGCCTGTAGCCCTTATGATATGGGGTTTCTTGGCGAAAGCTGAACGGCTGGCAACGCAATCATGGCGAAAAAAAAACGGGCACCAAGGTGCCCGTTTTGACGACATTCGTAAGGATCAATCCTCGACGAAGGTCTCTTCGCGCTTTGCACGGATCGCCGGCAATGCCAGGATGACCAGCAGGATCGCAGACAGCACGAGCATAGTTGCGCTGATTGGCCGCTGCAGGAAGACCATCGGATCGCCGCGCGACAAGAGCATGGCGCGGCGCAGATTCTCTTCCATCATCGGGCCGAGGATGAATCCGAGCAGCAGCGGCGCGGCTTCGCATTCGAGCTTGGTAAAGATGTAGCCAATCACGCCAAACGTTGCAATGATCCACACATCGAACGTCGTGTTGTTCACCGTATAAACGCCGATGGCACAGAAAACCAGAATCATCGGGTAGAGCAGGCGATATGGAATCTTCAACAACTGAACCCACATGCCAATCAACGGGAGATTCAGAATCACCAGCATCGCGTTACCCACCCACATTGAGGCGATTAGACCCCAGAAGAGCTGCGGGTTAGCCGTGATGACCTGTGGGCCTGGCTGGATGTTGTGAATCGTCATTGCGCCGACCATCAGCGCCATCACGGCGTTCGGCGGAATGCCGAGCGTGAGGAGCGGGATGAAGGACGTTTGTGCACCGGCGTTGTTGGCAGATTCGGGAGCAGCTACGCCACGAATATTGCCTTTGCCGAATGGCGGGTTAGCGTTAGGGCCAGCCAGTTTTTTCTCAAGCGAATAGGACGAGAACGATGCCAGCAGCGCACCACCACCCGGCAGAATGCCGAGCAAAGATCCTAGCAGCGTTCCGCGCGTAATCGCCCCCCACGAGTCCTTGAAGTCCTGTTTGGTGGGCAACAAACTACCCACTTTTGAAGTGAAGACTTCACGGTCTTCGCCTTGCTCGAGATTGGTGAGAATCTCGCCGATACCAAAGATTCCCATCGCGACGCCAACGAAGCCGATGCCATCGGTCAGCTCAGGGATGTCAAAGCTGTACCGTGCAACGCCTGAGTTAACGTCGGTACCAACGAGGCCGAGCACGATACCCAACACGACCATCGCGATCGCTTTGATGATCGAGCCATGCGCGAGCACAATCGCGGCTAGCAAACCAAGCACCATCAGCGAGAAGTAGTCAGCCGGGCCAAACTTCAAAGCCGCTTCAGACAGCGGAGGCGCAAATGCAGCTACCAGAAGGGTCGAAAATGAGCCCGCGATGAATGAGCCGATAGCGGCCATACCGAGCGCAGCGCCAGCACGACCCTGACGCGCCATCTGATAGCCGTCGAGCGCTGTTACGACCGACGATGATTCGCCCGGTAGATTCACCAGAATAGCCGTGGTCGAGCCACCGTATTGCGCGCCGTAGTAAATGCCGGCAAGCATAATGAGCGCTGAGACCGGCGGAAGTGCGTAAGTTGTGGGCAGAAGCATCGCGATGGTCGCGACTGGGCCAATGCCCGGGAGCACACCGATTAGCGTACCGAGCAGGCAACCGATCAGCGCGTACAGGATATTGGTGGCGGTTAGCGCGACACCAAATCCGAGGGAGAGATTATTGATTAAGTCCATTTTCTTTCCTCAGCTCCACGGAAAGAGCTTCATCTGAAGCTTCAAACCCCAGATAAATACGCCTGCGCAAAAGATGCACATGATGACGGTGATTAAGACGAGCTCACGATAGTTTTTGTCGTGTGCGGCAAAGCCCGAGATAAACGTCAACAGCGAGATCGCGATGATCATGCCCAGTGTTGGCAAGGTGACGCCAAACAGCACGACCGCGACGGTCAGAATGATCACCGGCGTCCACGTCCATCCAATGCCAGCAGTGGCTGCAAATTTGGCCTGATTCTTCAAGCCGAGGAAGGCGATCAAGACGCCCAGTCCCGCCATCATAAAGCCCAGAATTCTTGGGAAAAATCCCGGGCCCATACGCGCTGCGGTACCCATCTGATAGTTATACGCACCGACCACAAATACCGTACCAATGGCAATAAACATCAGTCCGGCCAGCAGGTCTTTATTTTTTAAGAACCCATTCAAGTGACATCTCCTCCTGAGTAGTAACACGATGATTATGGTCTATCCGTCTGTCGCTTGTCTGTTTATTCGTCATCGATTGACGTCAAATTTTGATCAGAAATGAAAAAGCCACCCGAAGGTGGCCCTTGTGCGGCGCAGCAAAAAAAGAGGGTTACTTGCCGCTTGCCTTGGCGCGCAGTTCAGCCAGATGCTTTTCGATGACCTGACCCTGCAGGCGCTGTGAAAGTTGTGGTTTCACCTCGTCGAACGACGGCGCTTTGGCATCGCGCGTGTCTTCAAGTTGAATCACATGAAAGCCAAACGGGCTTTGCACGGGTGTGGGCGTGAATTTGCCTTTTTGCAGCGCGATCATTGCATCGGCGAACGGCTTGACAAAGTTCGAAGGGACGGCCCAATCGAGGTCTCCGCCGTTGTCCTTCGAGCCTGGGTCTTTTGAGTTCGCTTTGGCGAGTTCTTCAAACTTGCCGCCCGCTTGCAACTGTTTGATGATGTTGTCGGCTTCTTCTTTTTTCTCGACGAGGATATGGCGAGCGCGGTACTCTTTGTCGCCGAGTCCAGCTTTGATCGTTTCGTATTCCTTTTTCAGAATGTCTTCGGTCACCGGGTTGGCCGTCAAGTATTCATTGATATAGGCGCGGATCAGAATCGAGTCGCTCGCTACCTGCATCTGGGTCTTCATGGCGGGCGCACGATCAATGCCTTTGGCTTTGGCGGCGCGCATGAAGAGCTCGCGATTGACGAGTTCGTCACGCAACACGGCGCGCAATTCCGGCGTGTCCGGCTGGCCCTGAGCAAGACGCTCTTTCAGGATCAAGTCAAGCTGCTCGGTTGGCACGGCGATTTCGCCAGCGACGGGTTTGGCCGCGGCAGCCGCAGGTGCAGCAGGCTTCTTGGCAGGCGTTTGTGCAATGGCCGAGCCCGCCAGGGTGGCGGAAGCGATCAGAAAGGCTGCCGCGATTGAGTTACCGAATTTCATCGTTTTTTGTTCCAGTGATTGAAGGTTTAGCAAGATATTTTGCTAGATTTTGATTAAGGCTTCTTCAGCGGGCGTCGCCACCGTCAGTGACAACGCGTGAATCGTGTGCGGCATCAAGTCCGCCACCAACGCATAAACCGCGCGGTGCCGGGCGACCGTACCGAGGCCTGAAAAAACATTGGACACGATTTTCGCCGATAAGTGCCCGCCACCGGTATTGCCTGCGTGTCCGGCGTGCTGCGCCGAATCGTCGCTGATCGTCAACAGCGTCGGCGACAGTGGGGCGAGACGTTGCTCAAGAGTGGTTACAAGCGCGTTCACTTCGGCACAACCTCGTTTTCTGAACCATCCTTGATGTACTTGGCCAGGAGTGCCACGTTGCCAATCGTGAAGGCGAAAAAGAGGCCCATCGCCCACCACACTTTGAAATTGACCCAGGTATCGAGGCTGTAGTTGGTTGCCACATAGCCGTTGAGTGCGGCCATAAACACAAAAAACACGATCCAGGCCCAGGTCAATTTGCTCCAAAGCGTGTCCGGGGCCTGAATCTGCGCCTGTTTGAAGACCACCTGAATCCAGTTTTTCTTGAGCACCAGTTTGCCGAAAAGCAGGGCAAACGCAAACGCGCCGTAAAGGGCGGAAGGCTTCCATTTGATGAAAGTTTCGTCGTGCAGCAACAGCGTCGCGCCGCCAAAGACCACGATTATCGCAAGCGAAAGCCACTGCATCGTGCTCACACGCCTGGTGCCAAACCACGTCCAGGCAATGGCTATGACCGAAGCCGCAATAGCTACACCGGTGGCGAAATAGATGTCTTTAAGTTTGTAAGCGACGAAAAAAAGGATGATCGGCGCGTATTCGAGAATGAACTGCATGGAATCGCATTGTATGCAGGCTGTTAACTGCTTGCTGTTAATAAATATTGTCAACAGTTGTATTTTGTGCAATACAATTGTGGGCCATGAAGAAATCCAACTCACCGCTCGACCTTGACCGCCAGCTCTGCTTTGCACTTTATTCCGCTTCGCTGGCGATGACGAAGGCGTACAAGCCACTGTTGGCGAAGCTCGGCATCACGTACCCACAGTACCTTGTCATGCTTGCGCTCTGGCAGCACAGTGCGCAGTGTGTGGGCAAATTGGGCGAACGCCTGGGTCTTGACTCCGGGACGCTCACACCGCTGACCAAGCGCCTGCAAGCGCTGGGTTTGATTGAGCGACAACGAAGCGCAGTCGACGAGCGTCAGGTTGAAATTTCCCTGACCGCCGCGGGCAAAGAATTGCGTACCCGCGCGGAGCCCATTCCGATGTGCGTGATGCAACTCACTGGCTGTCAACTGCCGCAGCTCGAATCCCTCTCGCGTGAGTTGAAAGACTTGCGCAACCAACTCGCCGTGGCAAAGCCTGCCCCGGCGACTCTTTCTCTCACCTAAATGCACAGGAAATCACCATGTCTATCGAAAAAGTTCTTTACCGCGCCGAAGCGACGTCCACCGGCGGTCGTGAAGGCGCCTCGCGTTCGTCCGACGGAATTCTCGACGTCAAACTGACCACGCCAAAAGAACTCGGTGGCAACGGTTTGCCCGGTACAAACCCTGAACAATTGTTTGCCGCTGGCTACAGCGCCTGCTTCCTCGGCGCGTTGAAGTTCGTTGCTGGTGCTGCCAAAGTTGCGCTCCCGGCCGACACCAAAATTACCGGCAACGTCGGTATCGGTCAGATTCCGACCGGCTTTGGGATTGAGGTCGTGTTGACCGTCGCTATCCCCGGCGTCGACCGGACCGTTGCGCAGGGTTTGGTCGACAAGGCGCACATCGTGTGCCCTTATTCCAACGCCACTCGCGGCAACATTGACGTGACCATCACTCTGGCGTAATTTTTGGGAGTGGCAGTAGCCGCTCCGACATTAGCTGCGCCAGCGTGCGCGTAGTCGCGACCAGTCAAATGTCGGGCCGGGATCAATCTTTCGGCCCGCTGCGATTTCGCTATGCGTCGTGACGGCCTTGATGGGGTAGCTTTGTTCAATCGCTGCCAGCAACACATCAAGCGTCGTGTACTGCGGATCGGCAAACGGTGCCACGGCGTCGCCTTCGATCTCAATCCCGATTGCGAAGTCGTTGCACCCGCTCCGTCCACGCCAGGTGGAAATGCCCGCATGCCACGCGCGGTCTTTACAGCTCACAAATTGAAGAACTTCGCCTGTTCGTCGCAGAAAAAAATGCGCTGACACATGGACGTCTGCTAACTCGGCCAGCATCGGATAGCACGCAACATCCAGCCGATTTTCAAAAAAATCACTGACCGCATTGCCTTCAAATTGTCCTGCTGGCAGGCTGATGTGATGCAGCACAACCAGTTTGACCTCAACGTCAGCAGGGCGCGCATCAAAGTTCGGGCTGGCACGGCGCGCGGCGCTGCGCCACCAGCCGTCAACCCAGTCAGGGATCTCAGAGGTCATCGGGTTCCATGCCAAGCCGCTCCAGGCGGTAGCGCATTGAGCGGAACGTGATGCCCAGCAACTTGGCTGCCTGTGTGCGATTGCCACGTGTTTGCCCGAGTGCCATCTCTAGCGTTTCGCGTTCGCTGCGATCAAGAAAGTCCTGTAGTGGAGTGCGGCCTGCGAGCGTACCGGCGTCGACGTTCGCGCCGGACGCTGCGGCCTGCGTTACCGGATGATCGTCCACAGTCAATCGCAGATCAGACGCCTCGATGAGCGCCGGATTTTCCGCCAGCGCGACAGCGCGCTCCAGCACGTTTTCCAGTTCGCGTACGTTGCCAGGAAAGCTGTAGCGTGTGAGTGCACTTGTAGCACTGGCTGACAGCTTCGCGCCTGAGCCGCCGGTGATCCGTGCGAGCGTTCGTGCCGCGATTACCGGGATGTCCGAGGCAATTTCGCGCAGCGCGGGCATTTCGACCTGTAACACGTTCAGGCGATAAAACAGGTCCTGACGGAAGAGGCCGCTCTGAACGAGCGCGCCGAGATTTTTGTGCGTCGCGCTGACGATACGAACGTCGATCGTGTCCTCGACCGTGTGGCCAACTTTGCGCACGCGCTTCTCTTGAATCGCCCGCAGCAACTTCACCTGTAGCGAGAGCGGCAAATCGGCCACTTCGTCAAGAAACAAAGTGCCATTCGTTGCGGCTTGAAAGAAGCCATCACGATCGGTTTCCGCGCCCGTAAACGCGCCTTTTCGGTAGCCGAAAAACTCGCTCTCCATCAGGTTTTCCGGAATCGCGCCGCAGTTCACGGCGACGAAGGGGCCACCTGCTCGCGGCCCGGAGGCATGCAGGATGCGCGCTGCCAGCTCCTTTCCGGTGCCCGATTCACCGTGCACATGGGTCGCCGTGTTGGTACTGGCAAGCTTTGCCAGCAAACTGCGTAGCGCCTCTATCGCGTGTGATTCGCCGACCAGCGTTGGTGCGGTGCTGACGACCGTCGCCGCGGCAGCACTCGCCCCAGAGGGCGGTACCGCGCGGCGCTCGGGCACCTTGATCGCAGAGCGCACCAGCGTTCGCAATTGATCAAGCGATACAGGTTTTGCGAGATAGTCAAAGGCGCCCGCTTTCAGCGCGGCCACGGCGTTGTCGGCGTTGCCAAAAGCGGTGATGACGGCACACGGCAGATCGAGTCCGCGCTCGGCAATCGCGGCGAGCACATCGAGGCCCGTGCCGTCACCCAACTGCATGTCGGTAAGGCAAAGCGAATAGCTCTGCCGCTCAAGCGCAGCTAGTGCACTCTGCCGCGAGTCGGCAGTGATCACCTCCAGCCCGAGCTTGGTCAGCGTGAGCTGCATTAGTGTCAACAGATCGGGTTCGTCGTCGACGACGAGCACGCGGGGTACCGCTTCGAGCTTTTTAGCCATAAGTTTCAGCCATCATTTTTCAACCATTGTTGCGTGTTCCGTGATCGGGCGTGAGTGGCAATTCCAGCACGAAGCGCGCGCCCTTTTGTGACGATCCGAGCCGCACGCTGCCGCCGTTGGCCAGTGCGAGTTCGCGAACGAGATAAAGACCGAGGCCAGTGCTGCCGCTGCCGCTGAAAAAAGGCTCGAAAATGCGGTCCGTCGCTTCCGGCGCAACGCCAGCGCCGTCGTCAATCACGTTGATGATGGCGCGCTGCATTTCATCGTTAATGCTGGCGAGCACGGTCACGCTGCCGGGCAATTTTTGTGAGTGCCGCCATGCGTTTGCCAACAGATTTACCAGCATTTCGTCAAAATGGCTGCGATCTACATAAATTGTGACGCCGCCCGGTAACGCCAGACGAAATGCAGCTAGCGGCGCAGGCAGGGTCTGGCACAACTCCTCGACCAGTTCGACGACGGTCGCACCCAGCTGCAACGCACCCGGTGTGCCGCGATCACGGCGCCCCAAAAGCGATACGTCGCGCACAATGCGATCAATGCGGTTCACGTTTTTGTCAATCATGATGACGAGCTGCCGGGCTGCAGGATTTTCGTTGACTTCCTCACCGATCAGTTGTGCGGCCTGCTTGATCGCAGACAGCGGGTTCCGGATTTCGTGCGCGATGCTCGCCGACAAACGACCCAGCGCCGCCAGCTTGATTTGCTGCGCCTGTGCCTCCGCCTGCTCAACGTCCTCGAGAAAAATCAGCGTCCCGGCTCGTTGCTCAAGATCGACTGGCATCATGCGCGGCGTCAGCAGCCGCGACCCGTCGGCGGTTCGAATTGGCGAGCCGTCGATCGTCGAATTGTGCAGGAAATACGCCATCCAGCGCGCATGCAGTTCAGCCGAGAGCTCGCTCAGTTGCACGTCGGTACGCATCATCGCTTCATCGCTACCCAGCCATCGTGAAGCCTGAGGGTTGGCCATCACCACCTGGCCCATCGCACCGATCACCAGAACGCCATCGCTCAGCTCGCTGATGACCACCTGATTGATGTGCGCCAATCGCCGGACGTCGGCCGTGCGCAACAGCACGTTATGTTCGGATTCTTGCGCACTGCGACCGAGCAAGATGCCAATCGCCGCGAGCAGAAAATAGCCTGCACCGACTAACGCCGCCTGCGTCAACGCCTGAACACTGGCGCTGCGCAGGGACAACTCCGCCACCATGAGCGTAATGCTTGAAAGCGCCGCGTGGCCGAAGGCAATGCGGTCGCGCAGGAACCAGCCGTGGGCTGCCAGAATCGGATAGAGATAGGTGGCGTAAGTCGCGACCGGGCTTTGCGAGTCAGCGTAAATGACCACCGTGAACACAAGATCGATTGCGAGCTGCGCCAGCAGCAATCCGGGCACACCGCCTTTAAAGCGCGGAAGCGTCAAGAGGCTCACAAGCGCCCATACCGCGTAAGCGGATGCAGCCGCGTAGCTTACCGAGTGAAGGCTCGTGCCTGCTGTCGCAATTGCCAAGGCAATCGCAGCTACGCAGCGATA
>JAYUWL010000196.1:0-4020 GCA_043753585.1 Burkholderiales bacterium | reverse complement strand
CTGCCGCAGCACCCGCTGCCGCCTGCTCAGCCTGCGCCGCCGCGTACATCTTCTCGCCCAGTTTCTGCGAGACGGTGGACAGCGATTCCAGTTTGGCGTCTAGCGCTTCCTTGCTGGCGGTTTGATCTTTCAGCAGTTCTTCGGCTTCTTTAAGCGCCGATTCGATGCTTGCCTTTTCTGCGCCATCAATCTTGTCGCCGTACTCAGTCAGAGATTTCTTCACACTGTGTGCGAGCGTGTCGAGGTTGTTTCTTGACTGCACTTCTTCGAGGCGTTTTTTGTCCTCGGCTTCGTTCGCCTTGGCGTCGTTCACCATGCGCTGGATTTCGTCCTCCGAGAGGCCCGAGTTGGCCTTTATGGTGATCTTGTTTTCCTTGCCGGTGCCTTTGTCTTTGGCGCTCACATGCAGGATGCCGTTGGCGTCGATGTCAAACTGCACTTCGATTTGCGGCTGGCCGCGCATTGAGGGCGGGATACCTTCGAGGTTGAACTGGCCGAGGCTCTTGTTGCCCGCAGACACTTCGCGCTCCCCCTGCAGCACGTGAATCGTCACCGCTGACTGATTGTCGTCAGCGGTCGAGAACACTTGCGATGCCTTGGTGGGAATCGTGGTGTTTTTCTTGATGAGTTTGGTCATCACGCCGCCGAGCGTTTCAATGCCGAGCGACAATGGGGTCACGTCGAGCAGCAACACATCAGTGCGATCACCGGACAGCACGCTACCCTGAATCGCGGCACCGACGGCCACGGCTTCATCGGGGTTCACATCCTTGCGTGGCTCTTTGCCGAAGAAGGCTTTCACCGCTTCGATCACTTTCGGCATACGCGTTTGACCGCCGACCAGAATTACGTCGTCGATTTTGTCGACGGTAAGTCCTGCGTCTTTCAGGCAGACACGGCATGGCTCGATGGTCTTCGTGATGAGATCTTCGACCAGCGATTCAAGCTTTGAACGCGTGACTTTGAGCGCCAGATGTTTCGGTCCGGTCGCGTCCATCGCGATGTACGGCTCGTTGATCTCGCTTTGCTGGCTTGACGACAACTCGATCTTCGCCCGCTCAGCCGCCGCCTTGATCCGTTGCAGCGCAATCGGGTCTTTAGTCAGGTCAATGCCGCTCTGCTTTTTGAATTCGTCACAGAGGTAATCGACGAGCAATTGGTCGAAATCTTCGCCGCCCAGGAAGGTGTCACCGTTGGTCGCAAGCACTTCAAACTGCTTCTCGCCGTCCACGTCGGCGATCTCGATGATTGAGATGTCGAACGTTCCGCCGCCCAAGTCATACACAGCAAATTTGCCGTCTTTTTTTACTTTGTCGATACCGAAGGCGAGCGCGGCTGCCGTCGGTTCGTTGATGATGCGTTTAACGTCAAGGCCCGCGATACGACCGGCGTCTTTGGTTGCCTGTCGCTGGCTGTCGTTGAAGTACGCGGGCACCGTGATCACGGCCTCGGTGACTTCATGACCGAGGTAATCCTCGGCCGTTTTTTTCATTTTGCGCAGAATTTCGGCGGATACGGCTGGCGGTGAGAGCTTCTTGCCGCGCACTTCAACCCATGCATCACCGTTGTCGTTTTTGACGATGGCGTACGGCATCAGACTGATGTCCTTCTGGACTTCTTTCTCTTCGAAGCGACGACCGATCAAACGCTTGACCGCGTAGATCGTGGCTTTCGGGTTGGTGACGGCCTGACGCTTGGCAGGCGCGCCAACAGTGATCTCGCCGTCTTCCATGTAGGCGACGGTGGACGGCGTGGTGCGCGCACCTTCGCTGTTTTCGATAACTTTAGGCTGGCCGCCTTCAATGACTGCCACACACGAGTTGGTAGTGCCCAGATCGATACCAATAATTTTGCTCATGATTGATTTCCTTTTATTTTTGTTTGCGTGGACACGACGTGTTCGCGCTCAGATGACAGATATTTGGGGAGCTAAACCTGCGGTTCAACTGGTGGCGCGGACGTCGCGTCAGGTGCTTGACTTGAATCAAGATCGGTCCCCTTCGCGACAGCGACCATCGCCGGACGCAACACACGTTCGGCCATCGTGTAGCCCTTTTGAAAGACCTGCAGCACGGTGCCGGGCGTTTCTGTCGATTCGATTTGCGAGATGGCCTGATGCAGATTCGGGTCGAACTTGGCCTTATCGGCCTTGACCTCTTTGACCTTGGCGCGCTCGAACGCGCTGGCCAGATTTTTGAGCGTCATGTCGACACCCATCTTGATCTGCGGCGTCGTGCTCTGCTCGTCCTTGAGCACCATTTCGAGCGTATCTTTCACGGCCAAAAGCGAAAACGCGAAATCTTTGGCCGCAAATTCACGCGCCGATTGCATTTCCTGCGCATTGCGCTTGCGCAGATTTTCCTGCTCGGCGAGGGAGCGAAGTTGCTGATCTTTTAACTGCTCCTTGAGCGCAGCGATTTCGTTTTGGGCGGCGGCGAGCTTTTCGTCGTCGCTCATCCACATGTCGCCCATATCGACGGCGAGTTCGGGCTTTTCAGGGTTAGGTATATTTTGATCGTCTGGCGTAGCCATTTTTTCTTCTTAAAGTGCTTGCTAAAACAAAGGGTTAACAACCAGTTCGGGCTAAGTTCCCCCAATTCAAGTAAGGGCATGAAAAATTTATCAACTTTTACCGATAATCCATATTTTACGTGGGCTCCACTTCATAAATAGCTATAGTCGATAAACTACTAATTTTGACATTAGCCCATATGCAATCGGGCTTGTAGTGATAAGTTGTCGCCGATATTCCGAACAAATTTAATCCTCACCGCTACTCATCCCCCCGCCGCGCCAATTCATCGCAACCGGCTGGCGACGACGACACCGATGTCCTAGATTCGTTACTGTTTTGAATTTTTATAGGTCAAATTCATGAAATTCACCCGTTGGCTTCTGGCACTCACCAGCGCCAGTCTCGTTGCCACAAGCGCCATCACAGCGCAGGCTCAGCCCGCAAAGCAGTACCCGCTGCGCGATTTCTTCAAAAAGCCGGAACAGGCGTATTTCCGCATTTCGCCCGATGGCAAGACGCTCGGCTTCATGCAGCCGTACCAATCCCGGCTCAACATTTTTGTGCAGCCGATCGAAAAAGTGGGCAGCAAGGATGGCATCAAGCGCGTCACCGCAGAAACCGCGCGCGACATCTCAAACTATTTCTTCAAGGGGCCGCAGCATGTGCTCTACACGAAAGATTTCGGTGGCGACGAGAACTTTCACGTCGTCATGGCAGACATCGTTACCGGAAAGGTTCAGGATCTGACGCCGCATGACGGCACCCAGGCGAACATCCTCGATGCCCTGCCGGATGATGACGACCACATTCTGGTGACGCACAACAAGCGCGACAAACGCATCTTCGACGTGTATCGCGTCAATATCAAGACCGGCGAAGAGAAGCTCGCGGCGCAGAACCCCGGCAATTTCACCAGCTGGATCACCGATCACGCAGGCAAGATTCGCGGCGCGGTATCGGCCGACGGCGTGAACACGTCGCTCTTTTATCGGGCGACCGAAACCGATCCATTTAAATCCATCGTCACCACCAACTTTCGCGAAAGTGTGAATGTCGCGGCATTCACGGCCGACAACAAGCGGATGTATGTGATCTCCAATCGCGGTCGCGACAAGAGCGCGCTGTTCGAGTTTGATCCGGTCACAGCCAAAGAAGGCAAGCTCATTTTTGAACACCCCGTGGTGGACGTTTGGGCGCTGGGCTGGTCTCGTGCACGCAACGTGCCGACGCAGGTGGACTATCAGGTTGACAAAACCGAGCGGCACTTTCTCGATGCAGAGGCAAAGCGCATTTATGAAGCTCTGTCGGCAAAGCTTCCAGGCTACGAAGTCAACATTCAGAGCGCAACCAAAGACGAACAGACGCTCATCGTTGCCGCCGCCAGCGACCGCACGCCGGGCGCCCGTTATCTCTACGACGTCAAAGCCAACAGCCTGAAGAAGCTCGCCGACATCAACAGTGCGATCGCCGAGGCCGACATGGCCGAGATGAAGCCGATTCAATAC
>JAYUWL010000195.1:0-4025 GCA_043753585.1 Burkholderiales bacterium | reverse complement strand
CAGGCAAATATTTTGCCGGCTCCTTGTCGAACAGCGCCTTGTTTTCCGCTGACGAGAAGTAGAACGTCACATTTTCGTAAGTGGACTTGATGGACGGGCTTCCCTGCGTGTAGGCGTTTTTTGTGAAAAAAGTCACGACGTCCGCGCCCTTGAGCAGCACGCGATCATTGCCGTCGATGGCGTGCGCGTTGACCGGAGAAAACTTGCCGCTCGGGCTTTGGGTGACGAGCGGCGCACAGGCTGCGAGCGCCAGCGCGGCGGTGGCGAGTAAGCCTATCGAAAAGCGTTTCATCGCGATCTCCATTTCAGTGTCGTGGTGCAAAACGTCATTGTAGGAGGGTGAGCCGTGAGATTCTGTAGGAGCGGATCTGCCGCGACCAGGCGCTACAGCGAACAGGGGTCGCGACACAGCCGCTCCTACAACGCCGCCGCGACGCGCTCCATAAAGCCCGCCGCATGCGCCGAATCAAGCCAGCGCACGACGATCACCGCGCCATGCGCCGGTTCGAGCCACGTGTAGTGTCCGCCCGCGCCGACCATGAAGCTGGCCTCTTTCGATGCACCGGGGAAGGCTTTGCCATCAGCGTTAAGCCACATCAACCGCCCATAAAACGGCGCAATCGGGCATGGCTCGGTCATCCACTTCACCCAAGCTTCCGGGACGATTTGCGTGCCGTTGTACGCGCCGTTGTTTAGCAACAACTGCCCGACACGCGCCTGGTCTCGCGCACTGATGGACACGCCACCGCCCCAATGCGTGCCGCCGGGAACATTCTGCATCCTGCGCGTCACACCCGCGTTATCGGTGATCTCAGTCCACGCATCGTCATAGCCTTGCCAACGAAAACCGTTGCCGCCGCCGAGTGGCTGCAAGATCATTTCCAGAAACACTTCCGGCAATGGCTGCCTGAACACATGCAGCAGCGCAAGTGATAACTGGTTAATCCGCACATCGTTGTATTCCCAGTAGGTTCCCGGCGAATGCAACGGGCGCGCATCGCCCTTCGCGCCGCCGGGCAAACGCGGATCATGCGCGACCGTGCGGTAACGGTCCACCGTGTCTGGCACGCCGAAACACGAGCCTTCCCACTCGCTCGTTTGCGTCAGCAGCTGCGCCCAGGTGATTGGGCGGTTGTGCTCCGAATCAAAACCAATTCCCGGCACGCGCGCGACCACGGGCTCATGCGCATCCGGCAGCAACCCGCGTGCATTGGCAACGCCAGCGAGCAGCGCGAGATAGGTTTTGGCAACGCTAAAGGTCTGGTCGGCACGATCCGGTTCGCCCCACGAAGTGATCTCGTTTCCTTGCTGGCAAATCACCCCCGACACGCCGCCGCGCGCATGCACCGGCCCGCGCAACACATTCCACGGCGCAGGGTCAGCGTGATGGACGCCGAACGGGACTTGCCCCGCGGCAGGCGCAGCGTGCGGGTCGCGCGGCCAGGGAACTTCGTGTGATTGGGAAAAACTGATGGCGGCGGCGAAATCACTCATCGCGCCAATGTTAGAGCCGAGGGGCCGCGCCACCAGGCGCTGACCTTATTTCTTATGTGCGATGATAAATGTGATACGTGCGCGTTGGCACTTCGTCCATCCACTTGAAATAACCGACCGAATAGCGCTTTCCGACGTTAGGTCTCCACGGATCAAAAATACGCAACGTCGTGCCCACGCCTGAGGGGTCATCGTCACCTCGAATGCCAACCACGGCAATCATGTGGCCCGAACTGCCAATCCCGGCAACGTAGTTCGCAACACTCCAGAGCATGTCAAAAATAAGCGGCCCGTCTTGCAGCATGTTCCTGAGCCCAACAGGCAGCCACGACATGGGCGGCACAACCGTCAGATTATGCGCATTGGCAAAGCGTCGCGAACCGGTCATCGGATCCGCTGTATCGGAGAAGTTTTTCAGACTGCCGTCTGGAAGGATCAGGTCGGCTGGGGTTTTGGCGATCACCGCCGGCACGCTCGATCGGTTGACCATCGCGGTGCTCGCCGCCCAGCAGGTCGAATTGGTGGGCTGCGGAATGAACGGTATTGTGTGCAGGATCGGCGTGTAGGTCTCGGTCTGAAATGCCACGTTCTGCGTGCACTGCCCGGCTTCGCCGTCAACCACCAGCCAGTTTGCCTCCTGCAGACGCACCACCGCCAGATAAGTCAACTGACCGAACGACCCGTCCGGCACCAGCCGCGGACTGGGCGTCAGGCGCGCATTCAGCGCTTCCTGAAGTCGCTTTACTTCGGGGCCACGTGAGCCCTTCTTTAATGATGTGACCGCCATGTCAATCTCCCGTTAATTCATTGCAACGCATGGAGTCAGACGAAGACTGTGGCGTCGGTGCGACATGGTTTTTTGCGATATCTCTGGGGTTGACGCGGACGCGGAGCAGTAACGAAGCTATCGCGAAGCGCGCTTCAATCGCCTCGCCCATGCTAGAGGATGAGGGGTTTGGTGGAGTGATGAAACAGTGGTGCCGTGGCTGGCGGACGTGCATATTCTGGTGATACGTAATGCGTCGTAGCTTCGATAAAGCTTGCGGAATCGCGGCCATTTTCCCAAGGCCATGATCCTCGATTTCGGTGTAGTTGCATCGAGGCTACGCTAGCTCGTTGAAGTCGTGATCGATGCGTAGGGTGTGCACCAAAGTGCGCACCGTCTTCGCAAATCTTAGACGTCTAGAGTGCAACGGTGGTGCGCATTTTGATGCGCACCCTACCTCGCTACATGCTTTTCGCGTACGGAAGCATGACCATTCGTACCTCTGCCTCAACTTTTGCGCGCAAATCTTTAACGAGTTTGTCGAGCCGGATATCCGCGAATTGATCAGGCGCAATCACTTTGCGAACCCAAACATCGTAGTGCAGCGCTACTTGTAGCGCACGATCCAGTACAGGAACAGGTTGCGAATGTCCCAATTCACGATGTGCGGCATAACGGTTTCGAAATGAAGTCACCTCCTTTTGGTATGTCTCCCATTCCACCGCAGTCATAGACGTTGCGGCGAACAAGTCCTCACGAAAAGTCTCTCGAAGAGTCTTGACGTCTTGCGGAGAAAGGGCCTTCCAATGAGTCTTATTCGAAGTTTCACTGCCGAATACTTTGCACCAATTGATTACTGCTTGGAAGAGGTGCGCGTCACTGGTGTCGCTCCAAAATGATGTCGTTAGTTTGGTAGTCGCTATCCAAGGGTGAAGTGCGCGGTGGTGAATCAAGTGCTTTACAAATTTATCGACCAAAGGCACTTGCTCAATGAACACTTCCCGACGATATTGCATTTGTCTCCTCGCGCTTGAATTGTGAAAGCTTCCTACCCCCGCCGCGCCATAAACAGCAACTTCGTAAACAACTCCGTATCCTGCTCATTTTTGAGTACCGCCCCATACAACGGAGCCAGCACCTTGCGCTGATCCTTCTCGCGCAACACCGCCGGATCAACGTCCTCTGCGAGCAGTAATTTGATCCAGTCAATCAACTCAGAAGTGGATGGCTTTTTCTTGAGCCCCGGCATCTCGCGTAGGTCGAAGAAGGCTTCCAGCGCGGCGCTGACTAAATCCTTTTTGATGTCCGGATAATGCACGTCGACGATCCGCTTCATCGTCTCCTTGCTCGGGAACTTGATGTAGTGGAAGAAGCAGCGGCGCAGGAAGGCGTCGGGCAGGTCTTTTTCGTTGTTGCTGGTGATAATGAACAGCGGGCGGTGCTTCGCCGTGATGGTGCTGTGCGTCTCGTAAACGTCGAAGCTCATGCGGTCGAGCTCACGCAGCAGGTCGTTGGGGAATTCGATGTCGGCCTTGTCGATTTCGTCGATCAGCACCACGGTCGGCACGTCAGATTCGAACGCTTCCCAAAGCACGCCGTGCTTGATGTAGTTGGCGATGTCCTTGACCTTTTCTTCACCGAGCTGCGAATCGCGCAGGCGCGAAACCGCGTCGTATTCGTACAGGCCCTGTTGCGCCTTGGTGGTGCTCTTGATGTGCCATTGCAGCAGCGGCCAACCGAGCGCGGCCGCGACCTCCTCAGCGAG
>JAYUWL010000194.1:0-4049 GCA_043753585.1 Burkholderiales bacterium | reverse complement strand
CCGAAATTGCTGCGTCTACGGGCAAAGTTGACGCGGCTTTGGATGACTTGCGCGCCGCTGCGCCGTTGCTGCGGCAGTTGCAGAACATTCCGGTTTTGTTGAAGCTGCTTTCGGACACGGCGGAGTTGCTGACCCAACGCGGTGATCTGGCCGCAGCGCGCGAGGTTCTGACCGAGGCGAGTGAGCTGTCGGGCGACGCCTCGCTGCACGACCTGCGCGCAAAGATCTGGCTTGCGAAGGCGCGGCTGGCCCAGCGTGAAGGCAACGCCGCTGGTGCTTTAGCTGCCGTGGACGAATTCCTGACGGCGCAGAGCGATGCCCAAAAAGTCGAAATTGAAGGGCAGAGAATAGCCACGCGCTTCGTTGAGGAGGGGGAAAGAACAGAGGCTCGTGGTCGTCGCGAATCGGAGGCGGTGAGCGCGCTTACGTTGCGCTTGCTGGAGACACAGATTGACGCGGAAACAATCGCGAGAAAGGCGGCTCGCGATCCTCTGACGGGTGTACTCAACCGTTCCGCGTTCGAGGCCGCCGTCATGCGGGCAGCATCGGGACAGCAGCATCCGGTGACGTTGATCATGCTTGATGTCGATGATTTCAAAGTGATCAATGATCAGTTTGGACATATGGCGGGTGACGCCGTGCTGGTTGCTATGGTGGATTGGCTGCGCCAGTGTTCGCGCGCCAACGATTTGCTCGGTCGCTACGGGGGGGATGAGTTCCTGTTGCTGTGTCCAGGTGTCGGGCCGCGCGTGGCGCTCGCTATCGTCAACCGGATGCTGGCGCGCATTTCGCAGGGGCCCGTGCGCTATGAAGGGCACGATATCCGCTTCACGGTGAGCCTGGGAGTGGCGTGCACCCAAACCAAGTCCTTGCCCGCGTTTGGTTATCTGATCAAACGCGCCGATGCGGCTTTGCGGCGCGCCAAACTCGCAGGGAAAAACCGTGCAGTCATTGTCCGGGTCAATGTCTAGCAGCCTGTCGGATTTGCTACCGTCGCGCGTGTAGCATCGTTCCAGTTCCTCAGTCATTGTTCGCCGCCACTGCATGCCAGATACCTTGTCGCAACCTCCGAGCGTTCTGCGCGCCCATCCGCTGGTGGTCGATCTCGACGGTACGCTTTGTCAGACTGACACGTTGTGGGAATGCTTTTTTGCCGGATGGCGAGTGCATTGGTGGCTGCCTCTAGCGGGCGCCTTCTGGCTTTTCTCGGGACGCAGCAAACTTAAAGAACGGCTGGCGGCGATTGCGTTGCCTGACGTGAGCAGGTTGCCGTGGAATCCCACCGTCGTCGACGCGCTTCGCGGCGCTCGCGCGGTCGGACAACGCACGGTGTTGGCGACGGCTGCGAACCATCGAATCGCCAACGCGTGTGCCAGCGAATTGGGTTTGATTGACGAGGTGATCGCCTCCGATGTTGCCACCAATTTGAAGGGCAAGACCAAGGCGCAACAACTGGTGGCGCGCTTTGGCGAGCAGGGCTTCGACTACGTCGGCGACTCCTCGGCGGACGTTCCGGTATGGGCCGCTGCCGCGCGTAAACTAAGTGTATCGAACGTCGTGCCCGATGCTGGCGAACGGTTGGGCTCAACCGCTAAAAGGAGCGCAACGTCCTGCTGGATGAAGCTACTCCGCGTTCGCCATTGGGTCAAGAACGTACTCGTTTTTGTGGCGCCAGTCGCTGCACATCAGTGGGTTTCGGGTGCGACGGGGCTGCCCGTACTGCTTACCTTCGTTGCGTTTTGCGCCGTGTGCTCGGGTGTTTACGTGCTCAATGATTTGTTCGACCTGACCTCGGATCGAGCGCACCCGACGAAGCGACTGCGACCACTCGCTGCTGGAGATTTGTCATTGGCGCGCGCCGCGGCGGCGTCAGTCGGGCTGCTGATCGGCGGGCTGTTGTTGGCGTGGTGGATCAATCCATTGGTGGGCGCAGTCGTTGTGTTGTATGTCGTCGCCAACGCGATCTACACCATGCGCCTCAAGCGGGTAGCGGTGTTCGACGTGTTCTGTCTCGCCGGGTTGTACACATTGCGAATCGTGGCAGGTGCGGCTGCCGTGTCGGTACCATTGTCAACGTGGCTGGTCGCGTTTTCGGTGTTTGCATTTTTGAGTCTGGCACTGCTCAAACGCGCGGCTGACATTGATCGACTGGCACCCGATGAAGTGCTATCAGGGCGAGGCTATAGCGGCAAGGATGCGGCGTTTGTGAACGGATTTGGCATCAGTTCGGCCATTGCGGCCTGCCTCGTGCTGGCGCTTTACGTGGCCAGTGAACAGGTGGCCGCGATGTATGCCGAGCCGCTCTGGTTGTGGGGCGTGGCCGTGGTGGTGCTCATGTGGCTGGCGCGCATGTGGCGCATGGCGATGAACGGCACGATGGATGACGATCCGGTGATGTTCGCGGTGCGTGACGGCGTGTCGATAGGATGCGCGCTGGCAGTCGTTGCGTTCACGGCGCTCGCTTTGTAGCTACGCCGAAACGCCACGTGCTGAAAGGGAATCCGGTCACAGCTACGCCTTCGACAACACCTGACGCATCACGCTGACAGTCTGATCGATGTGAGTTTTTTCGCTGATGAACGGCGGCGCGATAATCAGGTTGTCGCCAGTGCCTTTGATGTTGACGCCCGCGTCGAACAACCGCTTTTGCAACTCATGACCTCGCGCGCCGGGTGTTCCGTCCACCGCGACCTCGACCGCCGCCATCATGCCGATCGCACGAATGTCGACCACTACGGGCAGGTCGGCTAACGAGAAGATCGCGTCGATAAAATATGGGGCCATTGCCGCCGCACGATCAATCAGTTTTTCCTCTCGGAAAATCTTCATCATCGCCAGGCCCGCCGCGACGCAAGCCGGGTGCGCGCTATAGGTGTAGCCGTGGAAAAATTCGATGCCTTTGGCCGGACCCGCGTTGGTGATCGTGTCGTAAATGTCGGTGCGTGCGGCGACTGCACCCATCGGCTGCGCACCATTGGTGATGGCCTTCGCCATGCACAGCAAATCCGGCGTCACGGCAAACGCCTGCGCGCCGAAGTTCGCGCCCATGCGGCCCCATCCCGTAATCACTTCATCAAACACGAGGAGAATTCCGTGCTGATCGCAAATTTCGCGGAGACGATTCAGATAGCCCTTCGGCGGCGGTAAACAACCAAACGATCCTGCGGTCGGCTCGACGAATACCGCAGCAATGTTGTCCCCACCGTAGAGCGCGCAATAGCGCTGCAAATCCTCGGCCAGATCGGCTCCGGTTTCCGGCTGGCCTTTGACGAATTTGTTCTGCGGCAGGGCCGTGTGCCGCATGTGATATACGCCCGGCAGGCCAACGCCGAATGCCTTGCGGTTATTGATCATGCCCGAGAGCGCGACGCCACCCATGTTCACGCCGTGATATGCGCGTTCGCGACTGATGAAAATTTGCCGTTGACCCTGTCCGCGTGCACGGTGATAGGCCAGCGCCATCTTCATTGAGCTATCAATCGCCTCCGAGCCCGAACCGACGAAGAAGATGCGATCCAGTCCAGCCGGCGTGAACTCTGCCACCTCATGCGCGAGCTGAAAACTTTTGGGGTGACCACGGGCAAATGGCGCGGCGTAGTCGAGCGTTTTCAACTGTGAATAAACTGCCTCGGCAATCTCCGGACGGCAGTGACCGGCAGCGACGCAGAAGAGCCCGGACGCCGCGTCAAGCACCTTGTTTCCAGAGGCTGTCCACACGTACATGCCTTCGCCCTTGACCAGCAGGCGCGGCTCCGCCTTAAACTCCTTGTTTGGCGAAAACGGCATCCAGAAATTGTCGAGCGCGTGGGAGTCGGGCGCGAGTGTCGCGGTGGTCAATTGAGGATCGGCGTGGCCCATGAATGTTCCTTTTCTCCGTTGTCGTTCTGAGCTAGGCGCAGCATCAGGTGTTTCGCCTCAGCCTGCAGGACAAGAGAGTATGCCGCGCCACCCTGCGACAATAGAGCCAGATATGCGACAACGATTAGGCCAGTTGTGGCAAACCCGGTTTGCCCAGAGTGATTCCACCGAAACGCTGCAGCAGCGCATCG
>JAYUWL010000193.1:0-12178 GCA_043753585.1 Burkholderiales bacterium | reverse complement strand
ACGAATCATCACTTTGCGATACACAAAAGTTGCGCCAGCAAAAACGACAAAAAAGCCAAGCTGTCTCCCAACACGCGTCCAGTCCAGCAAAATCAGCGTAAGTACGCCCCAAATGGCGATGTCGTCGAGACTGGCGTAGCGCAAAATGCGCTGACCGATCGGTTGGCGCAGAATCTCCAACTTCTCCATTAAAAGTATCAAAATCGGAAGCGCGGTGACAGCGCACGCCATACCGATACCGACTACGAATTGCCACGTCATCGCATTTGGCCCCACCCATCCGTCCGACATCAACATCCCGAGCGCGGCAACACTGCCGAAGATTAATGGCACGCCCAGCGCGAGGCTCGCAGTGATCGTACTTTCGCGCCGGTATTGCCAGGCTTTTTTGAGATCAAGTTCGATACCGGCAATCATGACGAAAAGCATCACCGCCCACCAGGCAATGCCGTTGAGCGACTGAACCACCTGCTGATTGAAAACAAACTGGTGATAGTCAGGATAAATCGCGCCGAGAATACCCGGCCCCAATAAAATTCCCGCAATGATTTGGACGACGACCAAAGGCGCGTAGTAATCGGTTTTGCAGATTCGCCATATCAAATACGGAACGGTGAAAATGATCAGCATCGCGACCAGAAATATTTCGGTAGTGCTCATGGCCGCATGCATTTTCAGTTTAATTGTTGAGCGCCAGCGCCTAGTTCAAGAGGGTTAAGAACGTTCGGTCGCCGTTCAACATTGATGTTTCGATGTACAGAAGTTCGCTGTTTCGACCTTGAATCGATACCTCAACCAGAATGCGCTGCAAATTTGCGCTCAGCGGACGCAGACTAAGCGTCCATTTGTTGGCTGGTCCGCTCAGTTTGACCAGAAATGACTTTTTTAGCGTGGGCAGATCACCGCTCAATGTCGCGCGCAGACTATCAATGAAAGCGCGCATTTCGGGCTGCGTATCCAGTTGAATCACCTGTTCTTTGCCGCCGCGATTTAGGATCACGCGATCACGCTCCACTGTCAACGTTTCCTGAATCGGCTGCGTGGTTTTTTTCTGCAGAAAGTCGGGCGACTTGAATGAAAGTTCGCCGCGACTCTCCATCGGCATGCTCAGAACGCTGAGCGTCTTTTGCTCGACAAAGCGAGAGCGTCCTTCCTTCTGCGCGCTCAGATTTTTCATAAGTTCAGGTAGATCAAGCGCAGACGCTGCACTTGTAGAGCCTGCTAGCAAAGCCACGAGCACCGTGCAGCAGCGCTTATTGAGGCTTGTCATCTGCGCCCTCGGCTTGCCAAAAGTCAAAGAAATTGAACCAGTTGTACGGCGCGTCGATCACCCATTTTTCGAGAATTTCAGCATACCGTGTGATGGCGCGATCAATCAAAACGGGCTTCGATTCCGCGCCGTCAAAATTCACCAGTGTGTCAAAAATGATGTCGTAGCGATTTCCGCCCCGGTAAATTGCCGCCATAAAAAAAAGCGGACCGCCCAACAGCGCGCCGATCTTGAATGGGCCGATGGCAACTTGCGCCTCGCCGCCAAGGAAGGTTACCGTCTTGTAGCCCTTTTGCCCCAGCGAGCGGTCAGCGAGCATGCCGACATATGCGCCCTGCACGACCCGCGCACGAATGTCCAGAATCGATTGCATCGTGCCGAGCGGGATGATCTCCTGCGCGGCGCGGGGGTTAATGGCGTTAAGCACCATACCCAGCTTGCGCGCGTTGCCTTCAAACATCGCGAGCGCGACCTTGAGGCTTGGCATGTCGTGTCCAAACGCGCGAACCGCATCAAAACTGCCGATATGCGCGCCGAGTAGCAGCCCGCCCTGATTGGCCTTGAAGCGTTCAGCAAAACGCTCCGTGCCGAAGCCGCGAATGTCAAACAATTCAACGCGCTCGTTGACCAAAAAAATACGATCCAGAATGGTGGCGGCGAAACAATAAAAATGTCGATAAACGTCAATCCAGTTCACGGGGCGTTTAAGCACACGCGTCAGATAAGCCCGTGACGCTTCGCCCGCTTCACCAGCCCGCAGCACAAAAAAGAGGGTGATCGGCGGCAGAAATATTCGCGCGACCCGACGACCGAGTTTGAGTGCGATAAACGTGATAACGCGTAGCCAGAACACACTGCCGCGTTCTTGTCGCGTGCGCCATTCCGGGACTTCTTTGTTATCGGCGGCCGTGCTCGACATTACGCAACTTCACCCAAAATTAAAACGCCAGTACAGACCGACTGCGAGGCTTTCGTCCAGACAAAGTCAGCGCGCCGATCGGCAACGCCCACACGCAAATGCAACGCATCACCCGGCAAGACCGGTTGCAAAAACTTGCAGAGCTTGACGTTGATAGCGGACGACACGCCCCACCTTGATGTCATCTCCACAATCGCCCAATCAAGCAAGAGCGCACCCGGCACCAGCGGCATCGCGGGGAAATGGCCTGCGAAACACGGCAGGTCGCGAGGAACCACAAAATCCATTTCGAATGAATTTATCATCCCTGTTTTACCGCCGGGTTCCTGGCGGCATCATACAAAGCTTGCATCGACGCCCGGGTCAACTTTCCGGTGCTATTGCGTGGCAATTGGTTCACCCAGAAAGTCGGTCGTGGCATAAACGCCGGATCGATGATGCGGGCGAGGGCAGCACGGAGCCGAGCCCGATCGAGATAGGGCGCAACAACGAACGCGACCAGGCGCTGAAGCGTCTCAGCCTCGTTGTGGTCGGGCCAAAAAAAGCTACCGTCTTTCACGCCTTCGATCATGAGTAAATGGTGATTTAAATAGGCCAGAGAAACGCGTTTTCCGGCGATGTTGACCAGGTCTGCTGTTCGCCCGACCAACGCGAAATGCGTACTATCTTCAACGCGAACGAAATCACTCAGGATGACGGGGGTCTCCACATGGCCGCCACTCACTGTAGCGGTGCCATCGGAATTTGAGTAAATGTGGACGTCGGCATACGTCTGCCATATTTCGCCATCGAGCGTGCGCCGCGTGGCAACCTGTCCCGCCTCGGTGCAGCCATACACCTCGAAGAGTGGCGCGCGAAAGTAGGTCTCGGCAAGCGTGGCAAGCGCCGCATCCAGGGGCGCAGTGGCGCTAATTACATGGGCCAGATCTGCCATCGGCTCCGGATGCGCGCAAATCGCGCGAAGGTGAACCGGGGTGGTTACCAGCATCCTTGGTGCGGGCGCCGCGGCAAGAGAGCTAGCTACGTCGACCGGAAAAAACGGGCGACCGGCGTAGAACGCATGACCGTTCATGACTGGCAACAGCACGGTCGTTTCGAAACCGTACATGTGCTGCGGCGGTACCGTGCCGACAACGGAGACGGATGCGCCATTTGACGCAACGGCCATGCCAAAACGTTGTCCTTGCGCGCGCGCATTTAAAACCAGCGCGCCGAAGTGCTTCGCGTGCGGCGTTGGCAAACCTGTGGAGCCTGAAGTGAAGACGTACGCAGCGAGCTGTGCCGCATCAATCATCGGCACCAAAAAGTTATTGGCTTCGTGTGCGCCAGCGGTATTCTTTGCCGCAAGATCAACCGCATCCACGCGCGGAAAATCACTCGCAACAGACCACCCGTCAGTTGCGTCGGTGAACAGAACAACATCAGGAAACTGCTTGCGCAGCTGATTCAGTGTTTCAGTTGAGTGGCTGGCAGGCATCAGCGTGGGCAGACCGCGTAGCAGCGCAGCGCCGAAACCAATGGCAAATTGGTAGCGATTGGCGCACATGTTGAGCACGGCGGCTTGTGCTGACGGTGCTGGCATCCGCAATGCGAGCGCCTGAACGGCACTAACAAAATGCGCAGCATCGAAGGCGCGTGCATCATCGAACGCCACCAAAACGTCCGGCGTTGTCGCAGCAATCAAGGGCAACGCTGTCGTGGCAGTCATTTGGGCGTCCCGCCTTGACTAAGCGCACCCGCTACGCGTCGTATGGTTGTCGAGAAACTCACATGCTCAAAGTTGGGGTGCAGTAATTTCCGTAGGCCGTATTCGACCAAAAAGGCCGCCGCCACCAGAGGCCAGGAAAACAGATTGATGAAGGCTGACCACCATGCGCGCTCGCCCAACGTGAACAGCGTCATTGATGTCGTCGCCATCAGCAAAAAGAAAGCAGTCCAGGCGATAGTGACGCGCCGGGTGTAGCGAGAAATTTCGGGGGGCAGTGAGCCTCCGTGAATGATTGTCGCCAGGCGTGTTACCCAGTCGCCCTCTTTCATGGTGAGACTCACGCCGAACACAGTGGCCATCAACAGCATGCTGCCCACACTTTGGAACAGATACACCCATTCCGAATAACCGACCCAACGGGACCAGAACCACCAGCCAAGAGCGGCGAGAACCAGCCCGATTAACAGGATTGTCACGCGACGCAGGCTTGACGCGTCCTTGGCTAACAGGGCCTTAAGCCACCAGCCCACAATAGGAATAATCGCAATCAGTGCAGCCCATTGCTGGCCACCCTCTGCCGTTAGAGCGATATGGGCGACGGCGAAGTAACAGACAAGCAACGCGCCAAACAGAACCGTTTTTTTCATGACGAACGGCGAGTCAAATCAATCTGGCGAAGCGCCCATTTAGGCAACAGGACGATTCGCAGCAACATGAGCCGACAGCGCTCGAAGGCTCTTGTAAATTTCCAGATTCTTTGGGTCGCCCGCCTCAGTCTGCACTTTGTAGGTTTGGGCGATGGCTAGCGCAAGTTCGAGGATATCAATTGAGTCCAGCCCAAGCCCTTCGCCGTACAACGGTGCGTCGGGAGCGACGTCGCTTGCGGCTACCTCAAGACTCAGCGAGCGGACGATAAGCGCGGCGATTTCAGATTCGAGGGGGGTCTGGGCAGGGGAGGCGAGGTCAGGCATGTACTTATTCGATGGAGTGCGGCGCAAACGTGCACAAACGGCACGTCGAACATGCCGGAGTCTATCGCGGATTCAGCCGTTGCCGCCGCCCGCGCAATCACCGTGCAAGGCTGCTACGCGATCAGTAGATCAGCGACGGCACAGGCCACGACTTGCGTCGCCTTGCGCAAGTCGCCAAGCAATAAATTTTCATCAGCACGCTTGGCGTTGGATTCCGGCACGGTGCGCGGTCCCGCTCCGTACAAGACGACGGGGATTCCCGCCTCACCGTAGAGCCGTGCGTCGGTGTAGAGCGGCACACCAATCGCAGGGATGGGTTCGCCAAAGACGCGCTCGCCGTGCTTTTGTAATGCCGCAACCAGTGGTGCCTGATCGGGCACCGGCTTCATCGCGTTGGCGAGCAAAAGGCGTTTGATCTCCACGCGAATGCCGGTCTTGCCTGCCACGGCGCCCTCAATGATCGCGCGAACCTGGGCTTCAACTTCCGCTGGATTTTCTTCAGGAATCATGCGACGGTCCATCTTGAACACGACTTTGCCGGGCACAACGTTCGTGTTGGTGCCGCCACTGATCTGGCCGACCAGCATGGTGGGCGATGTGATGCCAGCCACGTTTGATTTGATCTTGCCGAGATCGGGCAGCTTGCCGTAGATCGCGGTGAGGATCGCGTTTGCCGCTTGTAGCGCATCGTTACCCGTCTCGGGAATCGAGCCGTGAGTGGCGGTTCCGTGTACGGTGACTTCAAATTGCAGACAGCCGTTGTGCGCCGTGACAATGGCGTAACTGAAACTGGCGCCGATCACGTAATCGGGCTTCGTAGCGCCGATCTCCAGCAGATAGCCGGGACCGACAAGACCGCCAAATTCTTCGTCATACGTAAGATGTAGCTCAACGGTGCCGTTGAGCTTTGCTCCTGACTTCTCTGCGGCCTGCAACGCACCCAACGCAAACGTGAAGCTCGCAATATCGCTCTTGCTCACAGCAACGCCGCGCCCGTACATGCGACCGTCCTTCACCTCGCCTGCGTACGGATCAAACGACCAGCCGTCGCCGGGCGGCACCACATCGCCATGCGCATTGAGCGCGATCGTCGGGCCACCGTTGCCGAACTTGTGACGCACAATCAGGTTGGTGACCGACTCCATTCCGTAGTCTCGCACACGTTGCTCGGGCACTGCAAAGCGCTCAACTTTGTAGCCCCTGGCTGTTAGAAGTTCTGCGGCTTTTTCAGCCGGCGGGTTGTTGTTGCCGGGTGGGGTGTCTGACGGCACGCACACGATCTGGCGAAGAAATTCGATTTGTTCGGCGTGGTGGGCGTCGACGTATTGCGCGATGGTTTGTTCTGTGGTCATGAACTGTCTACATTTGTCGATCAACGCGCTGCGCGCTGGAGGCTAAAAATTGTGGCGGTTGGTAGTTCTCGAAAAAATGCAGCAGCACTGAGCTTGCCACCTCTGCGTCTTCTGCCGTCATCGTTTCCTCGGGATGATGGCTGATGCCGTTGTTGCCGCAACGCACGAAGAGCATGGCGGTGGCGGCAACAGCTGGGAACACCATCGCGTCGTGGCCTGCACCGCTGGGCAGATAGCGCAGCGCAATACCGTGCGCGGAGATGGCCTGTGCAAACTGCGTTTGCAGACCCGCGTCGCAGGGAGCGGCGTTGCTATTAAAAAATAGATTGGTGGCGACGGTCACGTTGCGTCGCCCGGCAATATTTGAAAATTTGTCGGTGATGGCATTGATCGCAGTCGCGCGCAGGGTGTCTTCGCTCGAGCGAACGTCGATCGTGAATTCGACATCCTGCGGGATGACGTTAACGGCCCCCGGCTTGACGCTCACGATGCCGACGGTGCCCACGAGGCCAGCGTTCCCGGTGCAGTGACTTTCAACAAACAGGATCATTTCAGCGGCCGCCGTAAGCGCATCCTGTCGTGCGCCCATTGGCACCGTGCCAGCGTGGCCCGCAAGTCCGGTGACCGTGACTCGCAACCGGGTCGCCCCTGCGATTGCAGTGACCACGCCAACTGCGAGCCCTTCGTTTAACAGTACTGGACCCTGCTCGATGTGCGACTCGACAAAGGCAACCACCTCCCCATGGGCGCTGTCAGGTGAGCCGTTCCGTCGATCAAGCTCGCGCCACTTTTCTGCGTCGCCGCCGAAATCACTGATGGCCTGCCGCATCGTCACTCCCCTCGCGTCGGCCTTGTCAAGCCATGCCGGGTCGAACTGCCCCGCCATCGCTTTACTGCCGATGAGCGTCGCTGGAAAGCGCACGCCTTCCTCATCGCCAAAGCCGACAATTTCCAGCGTATATGGCAAGCGCTTCTTCTGCCTGTTAAGTTCCTTCACACACGCAATCGGCGACAGTATTCCGAACAACCCATCGTATCTTCCGGCATTTCTCACGCTGTCCTGATGTGACCCTGTCATCACCACGGGCGCGAACGGCACGCCCGCTTCGTAGCGCCCAACGATGTTGCCGAGCGGATCGAAGCCCGCCGTCATGCCAGCGTCGCGCATGAGGCCAATCAGGTATTCGCCCGCCTGCTTGTGCTCTGTCGACAAGTAAGTGCGCGTGATCAGCGGTGCGCTTTCGGTAAATGCCGCGAGCACGTCAGCCTGCTTGAGAATTTCCGTTCCAAATTTCACGATGTGGTTCCTGTATCCGGATGCACCGCGCGCCAATGCCGTGCAATGTCAATGCGTCGCGCGACCCACACCCGATCATGCTTCTCGATGTGGTCCAGAAACTTCATTAGTCCCGCCATGCGACCAGGCTTTCCAAGCAGACGACAGTGCATGCCGACACTCATCATTTTTGGAGCTTCTTCGCCTTCGGCGTAGAGCACGTCAAACGTATCAATCAGGTATTGCGCAAAATCCTGTCCATTACTGAAACCCGCCGCAGACGAGTATTTCATGTCGTTCGCGTCCAGTGTGTAGGGTACGACGAGCTGCCGTTGCACCATGCTGTCCCGCATCAGCACAGGCAGATAAAACGGCAAATCGTCGCCGTAATAGTCGCTGTCGTATTCGTATCCGCCCTGTGCAATCACCAGGCGTTTGGTATTAGGGCTGTCGCGTCCCGTGTACCAGCCGCAGGGCCACTGCCCCCCCGTCATCTCCCGAATCATCAGTGTGCCGAGCGCCATATATTGCTTCTCGCGCTCTTCGCCCATGTGCTGATAGTGAATCCAGCGCAGACCGTGACAGGCGATCTCATGGCCCAGTTCACAAAACGCTTTGGTCGCTTCTTCATTGTGTTTGAGCGCCCATGCAACTCCGAACACCGTCAGCGGCAAATCGCGCTTCGCAAACTCACGCAGAATGCGCCAGACACCCGCGCGCGAACCATACTCATACATTGACTCCATCGATAAATGGCGCGCCTCAAACGCCTGCGCAAATGCGATTTCCGAAAGAAACGTTTCCGAGGATGGATCGCCATGCAGCACACTGTTTTCGCTGCCTTCTTCGTAGTTGAGCACGAAGTTGATAGCGATCTTTGCGCGGTTGGGCCATTTCGCATGGGGCGGGTTGCGCCCGTAGCCGGTCATGTCGCGCGGATATTCGGGAGTCCAGGTCATATAAATTCTTTGATTACCACTGAAGTCTAACGAGCAAGTCGGCAACGTCACAGTGACGGGGCATTATGAGGTCTAATCGCGAACTCGTTCGAAACCTCGCACACGAAATCAAAAATCAGCTGGGCGGACTGCGCGGCGCGGCACAGTTACTCGAAGCAGCTTGGAAAATGCCCGCGATGTGCAGGATGCGTTGGACAACGAGACGCACTCGGTGCTCGTCAGCGACGTGCGCATGCCCGGTGAATCGGGTCTGTCGCTGTTGAAAAAAATCAAGGCTGGGCATCCGCAAGTGCCGGTGATTGTGATGACTGCGTTTTCCGATCTTGACACCGCCGTGCAGGCGTTTCAAGGCGGCGCGTTCGAATATTTGCCGAAGCCGTTTGACGTCGATCAGGCTCTGGCTTTAATTCGTCGCGCCGTGGTCGTAGCAGAGCCGATCCCGGCCGCGGAGGCGCAAGCCTCGGGCGAGCGTGAACTGCTGGGTAAGGCCGCGGCGATGCAAGACGTGTTTCGCGCGATTGGCCGCCTGTCGCAGTCACATGTCACGGTGCTCATAACGGGCGAATCTGGTATCGGCAAAGAACTGGTCGCCCGCGCGCTGAACGAACACAGTCTGCGCAAAGGCAAACCTTTTATCGCCATCAACACCGCTGCAATCCCGAAAGATTTACTGGAGTCTGAATTGTTCGGGCACGAGCGCGGCTCGTTTACCGGCGCTCAGGCCACGCGCCAAGGTCGCTTTCAACAGACCGAGGGCGGCACGTTGTTCCTCGATGAAATCGGCGACATGCCGTCCGACTTACAAGTGCGATTGTTGCGCGTGTTGCAAGACGGCGAGTATTACCGCGTCGGCGGTCAGGCGCCGATGAAATCGAACGTGCGTATCATCGCTGCAACCCATCAAAATCTTGATGAACGCGTACGTCAGGGCCTTTTTCGGCAAGACTTGTTGCATCGGCTGAACGTGGTGCGCCTGCGCCTTCCGCCGCTGCGCGAACGGCGCGAAGACGAGCCGCTTCTGATGAAGCACTTCTCGGGAAAAGCGCGCAAGCATTGGGCGGTGACATGAAATCGCTAACTCTCGCCGCGATGAAAATGGTGCAAAACTTTGGCTTCCCTGGCAATGTGCGTCAACTCGAAAATGTCTGCCATTGGATCACCGTCATGGCACCAGGCAACACAGTGGAAGTCGCCGATTTGCCGCCAGAAGTGCGCGCTTGCCCGCACAAAGCTACGCCACGTACGCGCCCACCTCCGCGCCGAGTGCACACGCCGCGCCGCGTCACTTCACCATCCAGCCACCCACCACAGCATTCACCGCCAACGGCGAATGGCAGCATGCATTAGCCGCGACTTTTGCCAAAGGCGATTCCGCAAGGCGAACGCGCCCCCGGCGAACGCCTCACCCGCGAATTCGAAGCCACCCTGATCCGCTCAGCGCTCGCGCAAACCAGAGGTTGCCGCATCGAGGCGAGCGAATGGCTGGGCTGGGTCGCAATACGCTAACGCGGAAAACTCACGAGCTGGGGATGGACGGCGAGCCTGCTGAAGCCGGTCAAACGCATCCACCGTCTCCGCGAGTGGCGCGCTGCCGGACCAGTGCAGCAGATAAGGATCGATCCGGTCGGTCTTCAGCCGGCGCAGGCTGTTGGCGCATGCCGTCTGCATGGCCAGGCGCGAGACGTTGTGCGGATAGACCTTGCTGCTCGGGAACACGTCATTGCGCCGCCCGGCGATTGCCTTACAGACCTCGCTCTCGGTACGGCCCTCGCCGTACATTTCGGCGGTTTCGATCAGGGTCAAGCCCAGGTCGAGGCTGGCGAACTTTTTCCATTTCAGGTTGAAAGCGCCATCTAATGATTTTAGGGAATCGGCATAGGCTGGTGGTCTGGCCATGCCAGCGCGAGCTCGCGGTAAGTCCCATGCCAGCTGTCTGCGGGGTAGTTCACCGGGTCATGCTGCGCAAGGAAGTGCACCAGATCGTAGTGATTGACTTTATCAATCACCTTAACCTCATCGAGCTCGGCCACACCGCAGATGTGCCCGGCAATCGTGCGAGCGGCATGTGCGTAGAGCCAGGGCGCCGATCCTGTGGTCTCCAGGACGACCGCCAGAAAAAACAACCTGGGCAGGTCGAGCGAGCGGAACAATGCACCGCAGCGCCTGGTCAGCTGGTTCACATGCTTCACGCCTGCAAGCTCAGGCGAATCGAGAAATCGCAGGTCCATCTCGTAGCCTGTTCCCCAGAGGATCACGTCTGCCTCGATCGACGCCGCGTCGGAGAGGGTGATCGATCGTCCCTGCACCGACAGCACTTCACCGCGGTGCCGGTCGATCTGGTTGAAGTTTCCGATCATGCGTGCCCTCCCCGGAATGAGCTGGTCTTGGCGGATGTCGAAGGCGTGGTTCGGCAGGATGTCATTCAGGCCGAACTTGTCATAGCGCGCCTTCAGGTCGAGGTTCATCGACGCATTCAGCGCGTCGATGCCCGCACCGCTCATCTGCTGCCGCGCCAGCTCCCGAATGCCACCCGCCTGGTGCTTTGGCTTGCGCGTTGGAAACATCCAGCGCAGAGCACGATGCACCCACACCACACGCCGGGCGCGTCGCTCGAAGCACAGGTCCAGCAGGTCGTAGGCCGAGGCGCCGCCGCCGACCACGACCACGTCGCGCCCGGTCAATTGGCTCGGGTCTTTCAGTAATGCGGAATGGAATTCCATGATGCCGGAATCACAGCGCTCGACCGGTGGAATGAACGGGCGGTTATGGCCGCCCGACGCGCAGATCAAAAACCGCGAACGATAGGTCTGTGTCGGTGTCTCAACCGTCCAGCCGTCCGCAGTCGCCGTCGCTCTGGTCACGGGTGAATGCAGTTTGATGTGGGGCGCCAGATCGAACCGGTCAACCCATGCCTGAATGTTGCACAGGATACTTGCCTGGTCGGCGCCAGCGATTGGCAGGTCTCCAAGCGTCCAGTCGAGCGGGGCGATCTGAATATCCTGCCAGGCAGGCAGTTCGCGCCACAGGCCACCGACCGCCGCCTCTTTCTCCAGAACCAGTGCGCTAAGTCCCGCGCGTCTGGCGTAGTACAGGCCGATGACGCCGCCGATCCCGCCGCCGATGATGAGGACATCCAAAGTTTTTGTCGCCTGCATGACCGCTCCTTTGATGTGACTTCGCCATTCACCGCCTCGGGCAACATGGCCCACGCCTGGCAGCACTTGACAAGCAGGCCAAATACTAGCATATTGAACAGATGGATAATCCAATTGTTCAATCTAGAAAAAAAAGCTCGGACGCTGCTCCGGCGCACGACAGCAGCCCGCGCATCCGCATTGATGGCGAAAGCACGCGCATGGCGATCCTGCAGTCAGCGCGCCGTCGCTTGTGTGAGGCCGGCTATGCCCGACTCAACGTACGCGACATCGCAGGTGACGCTGGCGTCAACCATGCGCTGATCGGCTACCACTTTGGAGGCAAGCAGCAGCTCGTGCTGGCCGTGCTCGACGACGCCAACAAGCAGTTGCTGGAACGTCAGACGCGGATGTACAGCGACACCGCGAGTGCCAGCCAGAAGTGGCAGCAGGCCTGCGATTTCTATGAGGACGACCTTCAATCCGGCTTCGTGCGGCTGCTGATGGAGTTGATGGGCGCAAGCTTCACCGACGAGGCCCTGCGCAGCGAGTTTCTGCCGCGCTTGCTGGCCTGGCACCAGCTGGTCGA
>JAYUWL010000192.1:0-35027 GCA_043753585.1 Burkholderiales bacterium | reverse complement strand
GAGCAGGCGCAGAACAACAGCAAAATGCAATTCGCCAATTCGCCCGACCTAAAGCCCGAACTCGAAAACGCCATCATCGCTTCGTACGACGCGCATTCAAGCTTGAGCAAACAGGCGCTGAATTCACCCGCCGTGCTGCGCGGTCTGCTGGATATTCTGATCAACCATTCAGACCTTTACAAGACGCTGCGGGAGCGACGGGCAACTTGACGACTTGCAACATGACTTTTGCTGCTCGCTTCCGGCCTGGTCCCTACGGCCTCGAAGAAATATCCCCTGCCAGATTGGTGATGATCGCGATCATTACGCTGCGCGCTGTTGCGAGGTCATGGGCGGACAGACCCGCTATGCCAATGCCGTTGACTTCCTCGGCCAGTGGTACCAGTTTTGCCTTCAACGCGCGCCCTTCGTCGGTCAGGAAGACGTGAACATTTTTCCTGTTTGTTACCTTTTGCTGGCGAACCGTCCAGCCGCGCAATTCCATCGCACGAACTACGGTGAAAGTGGTGGGTTCCATAACGCCGACCTCGTCGCTCAACTGCTTCTGTGTGAGGCCGTCGCGCTCCCACAGTACGCGCAGAAATGTCCAGTGACCAAATGGCACATCGTGCTCAAAGAGCCGCAGTTGCAGCGAGCGCTGAAACGAGCGCGCTGCGTCCTTCACAAGGTGCGCAAAACGATCATCGGGAACGGCTTCGCGCCAGTGGTGAAGGATCGTTTGTGACTCGTCATTGCCCGCGCGTTTGCGGGAGCGCACGTCGGCTATTTTTCGGGGTGTGCGGCGCTGGGTAACAGGAGAAGCAACCTTAGCTGGCTGGGCGGGTGTCGTCATACCCGATTATCTATGCCACGGCACCTGCCACTGAAGCACGGAATCACAATCCGCACGCGCCGAGCTGAGTATCGCGAGGCAGGCCTCGGTCGTTGCGCGCCCCCATGCGCCGTCATGCCGCGCGGGCACGCTTTCGCGCAGCGCTGCCCATGCTTCATCAATCACTTCACGCCTTGGCACGTCGGGCAGCGGTGCCGCTGAAAACTCGCGCACCGTGTCGGCACACACCCAGATTCCAGTCGGCGTAAGGCGCAAGTCCCCACGATCACAGCTGACAATGATCGGGCCGAAGTGCTGATGCGAGGACGGCTCCACTCCTCGCTGGTAGCCTGGGCCACCGTAATTTCGTTGTGCTTTTGTTGAAGCTTCATCATCCGGATTCGCAAAGGCAACCAGACGTTTTCGCACGCCACCGTAATCGTTCACAGATTTGATGAGACCCAGCTCGCTCTGCCCGTCCATCCACTCGTCACTGTCGAAATGCCCGTAGCCGCTGTAGGTGATGTTGGCGAACGCGCCGCCCTCAAACCGCAGCAATGCGCTGTAAGCACCTTCCGTGGAGCGTTTCGCATCCCATTGCCCAGTGAACGCACGAACTGTGCGCAGCCGACCGCCGCCCAACAATCGGATGATGTCCATCTGGTGGGAGGCCTGGCTGTGAATCACACCACCGCCCTGCTCCGTTTTCAGCTCTTCGGGACGCCGCGGGCGATACAAAAAATCGGTGTAATTCAGCGCGTGAATCATACGCACTTCACCCACCGCGCCACTGTCAATGATCTGGCGTGCCTTAAGCACCGGCGCGTCAAAACTATGGCTGGGACCGACGATCAGCGTGCGGTTCGCCGCGTGCATCGCGTCGATGGCAAGCGTGCATTCTTCAAGCGTGATGGCCATAGGTTTTTCGAGCAATACGTGCTTGCCATTTGCGGCGGAAGTTGCGACGTGCTGAGCGTGAAACTGGTGCGGCGAGGCAATGTAGACCATCTCAACGGTTGGATCAGCACACAAATCCTCTGCCCGATCATACGTGCGGCCGGCAAAGTCTCGCGCGAATTGCCCGCAAGCCGCCGCATTGGGATCACTAGCGGCTACCAATCGCACGCGAGGGTCGCGCCGGAACGTATCGCGCATCAAGGTAAATGCGCGACCGAGGCCGATGACGCCGATGTTGATAGGTGAGGTGTTCACAGATCGAGCACCAGCTCACCTGACTTCGCCCGCGAGACGCAGACCATGATGTGATCCCCCCGTTCGTCTTCAGTTAAAACCATGTCGCGATGCTCGACTTCACCCGAAATGAGACCCGTTTTGCATGACCCGCAGGTGCCGCTTTCGCACGAGCTCCGCACAGCGCATCCATTGGCGCGCAAGGCTTGTAACAAGGTTTGCTCATTGCCCACGGCGACGGTCTTGCCAGAACGCTTGAGATATACGGCAAACGGGGTGTTTGCAGCGAACGATTGCGCGTCTACACCGAAGCTCTCAAAGTGAATCGACCCTGACGGCCAATGGCCTGACATATCAGCAACGCTATCCATCAGTCCTTTCGGCCCGCAGCAGTAAACATGAGCGCCGGTCGGCTTCTCGAATAGCGGCCAGAAGTCAAAGGCGTTGCTGATGTCGCCATAGTCGTGATGAACAGTGACCAGTCCGGGAAACTCGGCATCAAGCGCGTCCACAAACGCAGTGTGGGCTGCGTCTCGTGTGCAATAAACCAGCCTGAATGCGTGATCGCTCGCGCTCCGTTTGAGGTGTCGCATCATCGAAAGAATGGGCGTGATGCCGATACCGCCTGCGACGAACAGCGACGACTTCGCGCGCGGTGACAATTCAAAATTATTGCGCGGGGCGCTGATCTTAAGCTGCGATCCCGGCTGAACGTCGTCCACCAGGCTGATCGAACCGCCTCGCCCACGGCCGTCACGCTTCACAGCAATTTCGTAGCGCGTTGTTTCGGACGGATCGCTGCATAGAGAATAGTTACGGCGAACGCCGATTGGCGTCACAACAGTAAGGTGAGATCCGGGCGTGAAACCAGGAAGCAAGGCATCGCCGATGCCGGTCAACTCAAAGTGAAAAATCTCACGCGCCGCAGCGCTTTTGCTGGCAACATAAACGTCAAATAGCCCATCTTCGGAGCCTGCATTGTGTGCGTCTGCGTTCGTCATCTTGTTCTCTCTTCTTCAACAGAAATCGCTGGTGTAGCGCAATGCATTTATCTTAGGCCTCTAAGTATAATTGCACAGAATCTCATGATATTGAGGACAAGCGTGGAAACGACGTGCTGACTTTTGAAGAAAACGAATTGCTGTGCAGAGTCGAAGGCAACGCGCCTATGGGGCAGCTCATGCGCCGACATTGGACGCCAGTTTGCCTTATCGAGGAAGTCAGCGAACCAGATGGTGCCCCCGTGCAAGCACGCGTCTTTGGCGAAGACCTTGTGGTTTTCCGTGACACCCTTGGTGACGTCGGCGTAATGGATGAATACTGTCCACATCGACGTGTGTCGCTCGTGTTTGGTCGAAACGAAGACTGCGGTCTGCGCTGCCTCTATCACGGCTGGAAAATGGACGTGAAGGGCAACGTGATCGAGATGGTGTCCGAACCTGCCGCGAGCGTTGCGCTACAAAAGGTAAAGCACAAGGCGTATCCGGTGCAGGAATGGGGCGGGCTCATCTGGGCCTACATGGGCGCGGATCACGGCACGCAGACCATGCCCGTGTTCGCGCCACCGGCATGGGCACCCACTGCCGACACCCAGGTGACGATTGCCAAAGCCCTTATTCCTTGCAATTGGGCACAAATTCTTGAAGGCGCAATTGATTCTGCGCACAGCTCCAGCCTGCATTCCTCGGATATGGTTCCGGCTCGCGTCGAAACGGCGCAAACCACCGAAACGACATGGCTGCGCCCGTCTACTGACAAGGCGCCCCGCTTGCAGCTTGAGCGAACGAAATACGGATTTCGCTACGCCGCGATTCGACGCCCGATCATGAATGCGGCGGCGAATGACTACGTGCGATCAAGCGTATTTGTAGCGCCTGCGACGGCACTCATTCCACCGAACAATCTCTACAACGTTGCCAACATCAACGTGCCAATGGACGACACCAATACGGCGTTCTATTTCATTGCGTGGGGACACACGTCGCAGACGCCGGACACGACGACCTGGCGCAAGTTCTTGGGGCACACCGTTGGCGCGGATCTTGACGCCAAGTATCGGCCATTACGAAACCGCGACAACAATTTCTGGCAGGATCGCGACGCGATGAGGGCCGGTAATTTCACCGGCATCACTGGTTTCCCGAATCAGGATGTTGCTATGTGGGTCACGATGGGTCCGATTGCGGATCGCACGCACGAGCGACTGGGCGCGAGCGATCTCGCGATAGTTGAGTTTCGCAAACTTATGCTGCATGCGGTGAAGGCGTTTCAGGCGGGAGAGCCTGCCATTGGGACGGGAGAGATGGCGATTCCTGCCACGGTGTGCGCCTTTCAGGCCATTGTGCCAAGAGCGACCGATTGGCGGACGTATGCTGCAAACTACGTTTGGGATAAATCCGCGCCCGCGCCAGAGCCCTCGTATTCGACGTGATCGACCATGAATTTATCCCCTCTAATCTAGCTAGCGGTGCTTACGATCAGGGGTAATGCCGCATCAGCGACAACTATCGTTAACCATTTTTTGCCTTCTCCGCACGACCTTTTCCCGCAAGGCGATCGTGCGTAAAACCCTGCATCAACAACCGCTGCATACCGCGCTAAAAAGTCTCCCATGTCCAAACTAAAACTAAGCTTCGCCTGCTGGAATTACGACCGCACACGCGCACTGATGGACGGCTCTGTGCAGCCCGATGGCATTGATCTCAACTACCTGAATCTTCCAGTAGAAGAGACGTTTTTCCGCATGGCGCGCCACCGCGAATTTGACGTAGCCGAAATGTCTCTCTCGTCTTACTGCGTATCGCTCAATAGCCCGGAAAAGCCATTCGTCGCGCTACCAATTTTCCCTTCTCGATTCTTCCGCCATTCATCGATTTACGTTAACTCAGCGTCAGGCATCAACGAGCCAACGGACCTGATCGGCAAGCGCATCGCCAGCCCGGAATACCAGATGACAGCACCGGTGTGGATTCGCGGAATTTTGCAGGATCATTACGGCGTTCCCGTTGATGCGCAACCATACCTCTATGGCGGTGAAGAAGAAACCGGACGCGTCGAAAAGCTGAAGCTTGAGCTGCCGCCCAACATCAAGCTGCAAGCAATCGGCCCGACGCAAACGCTCTCGCAAATGCTGCACGACGGCGAACTTGATGCGCTGTACACGGCTCGCATGCCCTCTTCCTTCCGATGCAACGACGGCAAGGTGAAACGGCTCTTCGAGAACTACGCCGAAGTCGAGCGCGCGTATTGGCGCGACACAGGCATCTTCCCCATCATGCACACCATCGTGATACGACGTGATGTGTACGATGCAAATCGCTGGATCGCACAATCACTCACCAAAGCGTTCTGCGAATCACAGCGCAAAACCTACGACGATCTCGCCGAAACCGCCGCCTTGAAATCCATGTTGCCGTGGCTCGTCGCACACGTCGAGGAAGCGCGCCGCGAAATGGGCGAAGATTGGTGGCCCTACGGCCTGGAAAGAAACCGCAAAACACTGGAAACATTTACGCGCTACCACTACGAACAGGGCTTATCGAAACTGCAACTGAGGCTTGATGAACTGTTTGCGCCCGAGTCGCTGGAAGCATTCAAGATTTAGAACCAAAGGCGGGTCAGCTCTGGGTTACCCACCGGGCTACAGGCCACAGCGGTGCTCGCACCGCCAGCATCCACAACGGGACACAAGCAATGAAATTGGGAATCGAAGGCAAATGGGCGCTCGTCTGTGCCGCAAGCAAAGGATTGGGCAAAGGCTGCGCAAAAGCGCTGGTAATGGAGGGCGTCAACGTGGTCATCACGGCGCGCGGCGCGGACACGCTGGAAGCCACCGCCACCGAGCTTCGCGATCTCAATCCGAACGTACGGGTTGTCACTGTCGCCGGAGATATCACGACGCCCGAAGGTCGCGCCGCAGCGCTCGCCGCCGCCCCGCACTTTGACATGCTTATCAACAATGCCGGCGGGCCGCCGCCCGGCGACTTCCGCAACTGGACGCGCGACGACTGGATCAAGGCGGTCGATGCGAACATGCTGACACCGATTGAACTCATTAAGTCGGTGATTGACGCAATGACCACACGCGGATTCGGTCGCATTGTCAACATCACGTCCGCCGCCGTAAAAGCGCCGATCGATACGTTGGGTCTCTCAAACGGCGCACGTTCGGGGCTCACCGGTTTTGTCGCAGGGCTTGCCCGCCAGCCGCAAGTGGCAAGCCGCAACGTCACCATTAACGGCTTGCTCCCTGGCCCGTTCGATACCGAGCGCCTGCAAACCATGATCGCCAATTCGGCAAAGCGTGACGGCACGAGCTATGACGAAACGGCGCAGATGCGCGCCAAAACCGTCCCGGCGCGCCGCTTCGGCACAGCCAGCGAATTCGGTGCCACCTGTGCGTTTTTATGCAGTCAACACGCGGGCTACATCACCGGTCAAAACATTCTGATGGATGGCGGCTCGTATCCAGGAGCGTTCTAGCATTGCGCTATGACTTGTTGCTGTTAGGATCAACCAGCCGATTTGGCCTGTGAGCAGGAACTCTATGAACTTTCCCGATGAAATCCCGCCAGCATCGCCTGAAAGTCGGGCGCTGTGGGTGCTGCTCCTAACGGTCTCATTGGCGCTCGGCTGGATCTTGCAACCTTTTTTTGGCACGATTTTGTGGGGCGCGATCATCGCGCTTCTGTTCACACCGTTGTATCGCTGGCTGCTGCCACGCCTGGGCGGGCGTCGCAGCGCCGCAGCGATTCTCACTGTCCTCGCGGTGCTGATAATCGTAATCCTGCCGCTGGCGGGAGTCGCTGCGTCACTCGCCCGCGAGGCGGCGGCTTTTTATGAACGCCTGCAGTCAGGCGAAGTCAATCCCGGCGTGTACTTTCATGGACTCTTCGACGCCCTGCCCACATGGATCACGGGCCTGCTCGACCGCTTTGGCATGATCGACTTTGAGACGCTGCAAAAGCGCTTTGTGACCGCGCTGGCCGAAGGCAGCCAGTTCATTGCGACTCAGGCCGTCAGCATCGGGCAAAACATGTTCGAATTTTTGGCCAATCTGTGCATCACGCTCTACCTCGCGTTCTTCCTGATTCGCGATGGCGACGACGTTGCCCGCATCGTGCGCCGTGCCATCCCGCTAGCGCCAGCGCATAAAAAGGAACTGATCGCCCGCTTCGCCACGGTCATTCGAGCCACGGTCAAGGGTAACCTACTGGTCGCGGCGATTCAGGGCGCGCTGGGTGGCGTTGCGTTCTGGTTTTTGGGCGTCACCGGGGCGATGCTTTGGGGCGTGTTGATGGCGTTTCTGTCCCTGCTTCCAGCCATCGGCGCTGCGCTGGTTTGGGTGCCCGTCGCGATCTACTTCTTCATCAGCGGAAACACCTGGCAAGGCATCGCCCTGGTCGCCTGGGGCGTGCTCGTGATCGGCTTGATCGACAACCTCTTGCGACCGATTTTGGTCGGCAAAGACACGCAAATGCCCGACTACGTCGTGATGATCACTACGCTAGGCGGTATGGCGGTATTTGGCATCAATGGCTTCATCATCGGCCCAGCGATCGCGGCCATGTTTATCGCGGTGTGGCACATCTACGCGGTATCGTCGGCGACAACCACCCACCACTAGCGTTTAGAACGGGCTATCGCCACCAAACTTCGGTGAATTGGAGTTACCCGAACGGCTTGACTGAATCGGTGCCGACGGCATGTATGAATCCGTTGCCGCGTAATTCTCAAACCGTGTGAACTCGCCACGGAAGGTGAGCTGCACCGTGCCGATGGGGCCATTCCGCTGCTTGCCGATGATGATTTCGGCGACGCCTTTTTGTGCGGATTCCTGGTTGTAGACCTCGTCGCGATAGATGAAGAAAATCACGTCGGCGTCCTGCTCGATAGCGCCGGATTCGCGCAGGTCACTCATCACCGGGCGTTTGTTGGGACGCTGCTCCAGCGAGCGATTCAACTGCGACAGCGCGACCACGGGAACCTGCAATTCCTTCGCCAGCGACTTAAGTGATCGCGAAATTTCCGATACCTCGGTCGCTCTATTTTCGCCGCTGCCGGAGGCGCTCATGAGCTGGATGTAGTCCACAATAATCATGCCAAGACCACCGACCTGACGCGCCAGACGCCGCGCACGCGCACGCAGCTCAAAAGGATTCAAACCGGGCGTTTCATCGATGTACATCGGACTCGAATCCAGAAGCGACAACGCCTCGGTGAAGCGCTGCCAGTCGCTGTCGTTCAGCCGTCCGGTGCGCAGCTTGTGTTGATCCAGTTTGCCAACCGATCCAATCAAACGCATCGCAAGTTGCAATGCGCCCATCTCCATCGAGAACACGGCCACCGGCTTTTTCAGGCGCACCGCAACGTGCTCGCCGATATTCAGCGCGAAGGCGGTCTTGCCCATCGACGGACGACCAGCAACGATCACCAGATCGCCCGGCTGCAGGCCCGCCGTCATCGAGTCCAGATCCTTGTAGCCGGTAGAAAGACCGGTCACATCGCTGTCGTTGCCGCGACGATAAAGCTCTTCCACGCGGTCAATCGCCTGCGCCGTCAATTCCGATAGCGACACAAAATTCGCCTTTGTGCGATCACCCGATTCGGCAATCTCAAACACCTTGCCCTCGGCCTCATCAAGCAGCTGTTCGCTCGATTTGCCCATTGGATTAAACGCCGCTTCGGCGATGCTCGTAGCAACGCTCGCGAGGCGACGCATCACCGAGCGATCACGCACAATCTCAGCGTAGCGCCGCACGTTAGCCGCGGTCGGCACGGCATTGGCAATAGCGCCGATGTAGGCCAGGCCGCCGACATATTCAAGCTTCGCAATCGAGCGCAAACTCTCGGATAACGTCACCGCGTCCGCAGGTTTATTGTCTGCCGCCAGCCGATTGATATGCTCATAAATCAGGCGATGGCCCTCGTTATAAAAATCCTCCGCCCGCAACAAATCGGCCACCTTGTCGATGGCGTTGTTGTCGATGATGAGTGCGCCAAGCACGGATTGCTCAGCTTCAATCGAATGCGGGGGCGTACGCAGTGCTTGGATGTCGGGGTCTAGGGCCATGGGCAGATTCTATCGGTCGCCTCCGCGCAATCGTTCTCGTAAACTACGGGCGAGCGCCCGCAAGCGACGCACGCCTCTGTGGGAGCGGTTCCACCGCAATTCCCCCTCGGACAACGATCGCGGTGGAGTCGCTCCCACGTTCAGCCCCACAAACGACACCCCCATGAAACCCATCATCCTCATCACAGGCGGCTCACGCGGCATCGGTGCCGCGATTGCGCTGCGTGCCGCCGACGCTGGCTACGCGGTTTGCATCAGTTATCTCAACAGCCAGCCAGCAGCCGACGCGCTGGTCAATTCAATCAACGGCAAGGGCGGCACCGCGATTGCACTACGGGCTGATGTGGCGGTTGACGGCGACGTCGTGCGAATGTTCAAGCAGTGCGACGCGTCGCTCGGCCCCATCACCGCGCTCGTCAACAACGCGGGCATTCTGGAGCAGCAATCACGCGTTGACCAGATGTCTGCCGACCGAATTGCGCGGATTTTCGCAACCAACGTGTTGGGCAGCTTTTCGTGCGCACGCGAGGCGATTCGCCGCATGTCCACGCGCCATGGCGGCAGCGGCGGCGGCATCGTCAACATGTCCTCGCGTGCCGCGAAGCTCGGCGCAGCGGGGGAATACGTTGACTACGCCGCCTCAAAAGCTGCAATCGACACATTCACGATTGGCCTCGCCAAAGAAGTCGCGGCCGAAGGCATCCGCGTGAACGCCGTGTCGCCCGGCCTCATCTACACCGACATTCACGCCAGCGGCGGCGAGCCGGGTCGCGTTGATCGACTGCAAGACAGCGTGCCGATGAAGCGCGGCGGCTCTGCGGATGAAGTGGCGCGCGCAGTGCTGTGGTTGCTGTCGGAGGACGCGTCTTACGTTACGGGGACTAATGTTGATGTTTCGGGTGGACGGTAGTTTGACACGCGAAGTGAGTTGGTTTGATTCTTTCATTCGTGCATTGTGGGTTAAACCCTTTACAGAATGCGCTGCATCGTGACACTACGTTTGGGCACACAATGCAGCAGACTCACCGCTACGAGCGCACGTCCGGGAGGTCACCGAAGCCGATGCACGCAAACTGCTTTATGGTGAGCGCAGCGACGCGGATGGCGTCGTCGCACTTGATCGACCGCGATGGCGCATTGAGAAGTCGCTTAAACGGCGCAGGAACTAGCATATATCGAATGCGTCAGCAGCTTGACGCAGCGTGCGCTCCCTATCAAGGTGGGCGTTGGACTGCTCGCACTGGCTACTGCGATAGCTGATGCAGCTGCCTGAAGCGGTCGAGGAACCCTTCGCGCTGATGCTGCGCAGTTTGCTTCCGCCGAAGGGCTGGACTCAACCCAAATCGGGCTCGCACCGAGCTGTTTGCGCCCTTCACCAGCGCACGCCGCCCTGCGTTTTTGGCCGCAAACCAGGACACATGACGTGGACTTCTGATCGGCCGCTTCAACTACGGCAGAATGCAGGCAATGCAAATCGAAGTTGTTGATTCGCTTGCGACCGTCACGGCGCAAGAGTGGGATGCCCTGGTGGCGCTGGCCGGTGGCAATGTGTTTCTCTCGCACGCTTATCTGCATGGCCTGCACGCCACGGGTTGCGCTACGGCGCGAGCGGGGTGGCAACCTTGTTACCTGATTGCTCGCGAAGGCTCAGTGCTGGTGGGCGCACTGCCGCTTTATCTCAAGGCGCATTCGTATGGCGAATACGTTTTTGATTGGGCTTGGGCGGACGCTTACAAGCGCGCCGGTGGCAACTACTACCCGAAGCTCCTGTCTGCCGTGCCGTTTACGCCCTGTAGCGGGCCACGCGCACTTGCTGCGAATGCTGACGTCCGCGATGCGCTTCTGAAAGCCGCAATCGTGTACGCGAAGGATTTGGGTGTATCGAGCCTGCATGTGCTCTTCCCGCCCGAGGACGAAGCAAACGCGTGGCAGGACGCTGGACTCATGCTGCGCCAGGGTGTGCAGTTTCATTGGGAAAATCGCGACTTTGCGGACTTCGATGCCATGCTCGCCAGCATGACGCACGACAAGCGAAAGCGCATCAAACAGGATCGTCGCTATGTAGCTGAGGCGGGTGTGACCTGGCGTGTTTCGCGCGGCGCAGCGATCAGCGAAACCGACTGGAAGTTCTTCTATCGCTGCTACGACTCGACCTATCGTGCACATATGTCGACACCCTATTTGTCACTTGAATTTTTCGAGCGATTGGGACACGACTGCGAGGGGGCAGCCGTGCTCTTTGTCGGCGAGCGTGATGGCGAGCCGCTGTGCACGTCGCTATGCATCGCAAGCGGTACCACGGTTTACGGTCGCTACTGGGGCACGCTGGAACCTTTAAAGTCCCTGCACTTTGAGGCCTGTTATTACCAGCCGATTGAGTGGTGCATTGCGAATGACTTCAAGCACTTTGAAGGCGGCGCGCAAGGTGCCCACAAGCTCGCGCGAGGTTTGTTGCCAACCGCCACCTATTCGGTGCACTGGCTCGCTGACGCGCGGTTTGCAGCGGCAGTTGATGACTATCTGGCGCGCGAAACCATTGGCGTGGCGCATACGCTGGAGGAGCTGAGTGAGTCCTCTCCGTTCAAGAGCTCTGATCCCCTCTCCCGCAGCGCGGGGGAGGATGCTGAAGGCGGGTGAGGGCGGTGGCAAATGTTTGGCTTATCCAAGCACATTGGAGCGCAACCGCCCTCACCCCAACCCTCTCCCTCGCTGCGGGAGAGGGGATCAGACTAGTAGCCGACCATCGATGAAGGTCTTCTACACCGACCATTTCGTACTGCCGTTGCCCGAGGGTCATCATTTTCCGATGCAGAAGTATTCGCTGCTGCGCGAAGCAGTGCAGGCCTTCGCACCAGATTCACTGGAAGTTGCTCCGGCGGCGAAGGACGATGAACTGCTACTTGTTCACGAAGCGGCGTACGTTGACCGCATGTCAAATGGCATGCTCACCGCAACGGAAGTGCGTCAAATTGGTTTTCCGTGGAGTCCGCTCATGGCAGAGCGTGCGCGGCGCTCAGCAGGAGCGACGCTTGCCGCGGCTAAAGCATCGTTATCCGAGCGCTGCGCGATCAATCTTGCTGGCGGCACTCACCACGCGTTTCGTGATCATGGTGAAGGCTTTTGTTGCTACAACGATGCAGCCGTTGCAGCCCGCGTCCTGCAGCGAGACTTCGGAATCGAACGGGTGCTGATCTCTGATCTGGATGTGCATCAGGGCAACGGCACGGCTAGCATCTTCGCGGGTGATTCATCGGTCTTTACGTTTTCAATGCATGGCGCGCGAAACTATCCGGTTCGCAAGGAAATCAGCACGCTTGATGTTGAACTCGACGACGGTTGCGACGACCAAACCTATCTGCAAAAACTGCGCGTACTTCTGCCAAAACTTATTGCCGGATTTCAGCCAGACGCGATGATTTATCTCGCGGGTGCCGACCCTTACGAGGGTGATCGCCTGGGCCGCCTGAAACTTACCAAAGCGGGCCTGCAAGCGCGTGACCGCTTTGTGATAGCAACTGCAAGAGACGCTGCGATCCCGATCACTGTCACTATGGCAGGTGGTTACGCGCACAACGTGACCGACATCGTCGACATACACTTCAGCACTGTTCGCACCGCTTTTGAGGTTTTTGCATGAGTTCTGACGCAACCATCGTTGTCGCCCCACACCCCACGCTCCCCGGCGTCGCCACGTTCACGCTTAACCGCCCGAAAGCGCTCAACTCGCTTGATGAGGCGATGACGAAAGCCTTCGTGCCCGCGATCCAGCAGATCGCCGGTGACCCGTCGATTCGCGTCGTCATCGTCCAGGGTGCGGGAGAGCATTTCATGGCCGGCGGCGATATCAAAGGCTTTGCCGCAACACTCGAAACATCAGGCCCGGATCGCCAAAAACATTTCCGCGACATGATTCACTACCTGCATGGCGGCATCGAATTGATGCAACGCATGCCCATCATTACCGTCGCCAAAGTACGCGGTGCTTGCGCTGGTTTCGGCATGAGTCTCGCCATCGGCTGCGACCTCACCATCGCCAGCGATGACGCCTATTTCGCGACCGCGTACAAAGCCATCGCCCTCACACCCGACGGTGGCCAATCGTACTTTCTGCCGCGCCTTGTCGGCATGAAGAAAGCGATGGAAATGACACTGCTTTCAGAACGCATCACGGCCGATGCGGCAGAGCGTCTGGGCCTTGTCAACAAAGTCGTTTCTGCAACCGACCTCGATGCCGCCGTCGACAAGATCGCCCAACAAATTGCCCGCAGCGCGCGCGGCTCGATGGCAGGTGCCAAGCGTCTCATCAGCACATCATTGTCGAACTCGATGAGCGAGCAATTAAATGCGGAGGCAGACAGCTTTTCCGCGTGCGCAGCGAAGGATGACTTCGCAGAAGGGATTCGCGCGTTTATCGAAAAGCGGCACGCGAAATTTAGCTAGGGCGGCCTCCCTGGGGAAGCGCTGAACAAGTGAGCGAGACGGATGCAGTACGAGGCGTGTGTCGCGCAAAAACCTTCATTACCGCCCGGGTACATGAGGATTGCGGACACCAGACAACGAAGCAATGTGCCGTCGCAGCCACTTGACCAGCGTTTCATTAGACGCGCGACAACAAAAACGCCTTTATGGTGTCGCGACGGGGAATCGCCGCGATTGCCCCAAATGCGGTCGTCGTTAACGCCGCAGCCGCATTGGCATAGCGCACGGCGTCCAGCATCAAATCTCCCATCGCCATGCGCGCAATCGCTGCACCGGCAAAGCAATCGCCCGCCCCGGTAGCGTCGACCACATCAACAGGGTACGAGGCCATCTGCATTACATCAGCGCCCTGACCCTGACTAATTTTGACGCCATCTGCACCCAGCTTGAGCACCACAACCGAGGCACCGTGGCTATGTGCCCAGCGCATGATTTCGTCGTGATCCGTGCTGCCGGACAGCGCTTCAGCGTCTTCGAAGGAAGGGAAGAAATAATCAGTCAGCGGCAATATCTCTGCAAGCGCCTCGCGCGCTTCACTCATGGTCCACAGCCGCACACGCAAATTGGCGTCAAACGCTGTGGTTACGCCCATATTGCGGGCTTCGCGAAACATGGCGAGCGTTGCGGCGCGGGCGCCCGTGGAAATCGCCTGCGTGATGCCGCTGGCGTGAACGTATTGCGCAGCGCCCACCACGTCCAGGTCAACATCGTCCGGCGACAGCCGTGACGCGGCCGAACCAGCACGGGCGTAGCTGAATTGATGTCCGTCCGGCCCGTGATGCACGAAGTAACCCCCGGTCGCTGCCTGCTCATCGACGATGACCTGCGAGCAATCGATGCCCTCACGCTTCCACATCGCGCGCATTTCATCGCCGAACCGATCGTTGCCAACTCGCGTGATGTAGCCCACGCTTGCACCCTGCCGCGCCGCCGCCACACAAAAGTTTGCGGTGTCGCCGCCGTAGCCCAGCGTGTATTTTCCGGGTTCGCTGGGAATGGCGCTCATCTCCCACATAGGTTCGCCGAGGCTCAGGATGTCAGGCATGGTTTTCTCGCAGGATGTCGATGGCAATGAGTTCTATCACCTGCCATCGCGGTTGCGTAAAAAATATTTGCGTAGACTCTGTTGACACCCTATTGCAGGGGCGCAATCCGCTTCCAGGGTCGTGCCGATTCCAGCGACCTCGCTGCTCGCAGCACCAGCGCATCGCCATGCATCGGGCCGACAATTTGTGTGGAGAGCGGGAGGCCGTCCGCATCAAAGCCGCACGGACAAACGCATGCGGGTTGCTGAGTCAGGTTGAAGGGGTACGAGAATGGCGTCCAGTCGAGAAAATTGGCTATCGGGGTGTCCCATTCGCGCGACGCTTTTGCCTTGAAAGCGGGAACCGAAACTCCCGGCGTCACCAGTAAATCAAAGCGCTCATGAAACTTTCGCATGAGGATGCCCAGCTCGCCGCGACGTTTGATCAAAGCCTGCATTTCAGGCACGGTCACTCGTCTGCCCTGCTCTGCCTGGGCCACGAGTGCCGGATCAGCGAGCGCTTGTTGCGCGGGGGTCATCGCGTCGAATAACGTGGCAGAACCGACAAACCAGAGTTTCATGGTGATCTCCAGCGGGCATTCGAAACCGGGATCGACTTCTTCGACGTGCGCGCCCAATTCAGCGAGCGCTTCAGCGGATTTGCGCACTGCTGCGGCGACTTCCGGATGCACGTCGGTTACGTAACCAAGCGCTGGGCTAAACGCGATGCGCAGGCCGCGAATCCCGTCGTTTAACCCTACCGTGTAATCGCGAGAGTCAAACGGCAGCGACGTCCAGTCGCGCGCATCAAATTTCGCGATCACGTTCATGAGCATCGTAGCGTCCGCGACATGGCGGGCGTGCGGCCCCAAGTGTGCGACCGTCCCCATCGGCGATAGCGGCCACGCGGGCACCCGCCCGAACGAGGGCTTGAGGCCGAAGCCGCCGGTGAACGCCGCCGGGATGCGCACGCTGCCGGCGCCGTCGGTCCCCATCGCCAGCGGCCCAATGCCCGCCACCACCGCTGCTGCACTGCCGCCAGATGAGCCGCCCGACGTGCGATCCGTGTTCCAGGGGTTCCGCGTGACGCCTGTCAACAGGTTATCGGTCGTGCCCTTGATACCGAACTCCGGCGTCGTCGTCTTGGCAAAAATGACGAGCCCTGCTTCGCGGATACGGGCCACGCTCGGCGCGTCGTCGACCCAGGCCTGCGTGGCATCTACCGTGCGCGAACCGCGCAGCGTTGGCCAGCCTTGCGTCAGGATCAAATCCTTGATCGAAATGGGAACGCCATCCAGTGGCGACCACGGCGCGCCCGCCTGCCACCTCGCCTCGGACGCCTTTGCATCAGACACCGTTTTTTCGCGATGCTCGAAGCAGAACGCATTGATCTTCGGCTGCCACGCATCAAGCCGCGCAAACACGGAGGTGACGGCCTCTACAGGCGAAGCTTCCTTGCGGCGGAAGCAACGGGACAAGTCTTCGGCGGAAAGATCGGCTAGATTCACTATGCGGTTCCTGAGTTCAATGATCCACCAGCGGTGACGACGGCTGATCGAAGTGCAAAGGCTATCGCACGATCGGTCGAAGCGGCTAGGTACAGCTCAAACTGGGATATAGCTTTCGGCTACAAAGACTATTTTATCTGGGCTGAGACCGATAATAGCCATTAGTCGGTAGAAGCGATAAATTGTATTTAGCCCATACAAAATAAGCCTTTCAGCCAAAAGCTGTATGGTTTTCAGAAGTGTCGGTGACCCACGTTTCGATGGCTAGACGCACCTCGTCCGGCCGCTCGGTAATCGGCCAATGGTGACAGTCAATCGTTGCGAAGGAGACGTTTGCCAACGCAGAAAGGTCTCGCCGGGTTTCGCTTTCGCCAGCAAACGTTTCACCCGTGGAGAGCAACACCCGAACCGGACAGTGCAGCCGCGCAAAGCCTGGCGCTGGTCGCAGCAATTCGACGACGTCCTGCAGGTACTGGGCGGTGTGAATGTGTTTCAGATCGGCGCGCGTCGAACTGTATTGCCTGATAAAGGCTTCGGTGTTTTCTGGCGACTGCAACGCAATGCGGGCAGCGCGGTCGAGTTCACGCAGGTCAAGCGGTGCAATACGACGGCGATAGATGCCCAGTCGATTGACAAAACGTATCGCCGCAGCCGCCGCAGAAAACAGCGGCACCGCGGTGAGGATCCACTGATTTTTAGCCAGCAGCGCCGTGCGCAACACCGGGTCAATCAGAAACAGCGAGCTCGCGCGATCCGGGTATTGCGCAGCGAAATGGATTGCGACTTGTGCACCCAGACTGTGACCAACGATGAGCGCATGTTCATGCCCGGTTTCGTTAAGTGACTGCGCGAGGTCGTTGACCCAACGATCAAGACAGCCGCGATCGCTGACTGTCGCAGACTCGCCGTGCCCGCGCAAATCAGGCGTCAACACGTCGTGAGTAGCAGCGAGCGAAGTCTTCTCAACAAACTCGCTCCAGCGCGTACGGTTGCTTGCGAGGCCGTGCAACAACACGACCGCCTCACGAGCGATGACAGGCTCCGAAATCAACGCGGAGAAATTAGCCTTTGCTCACGCGACCAATGCCGCTCACGCGGGTGGACACATCGGTCGCTGCGCCTGTCCAGCTCAAACTTCCGACACCGCTCACGTTTGCCCGCAGCGATTTCTCAGCGCGTACATGGGCGCTACCCACGCCGGAGAGGCTGGTATCAACGCGATCTGCGGCAAGCGCGTCGGCCTCAAGGCTGCCGACGCCGGAAAGCTCCGCCTTAAACGAATCAACGCGCCCGTTAAGCTTGATACTGCCAACGCCGGAGGTCTCCACGGCAAGCTCGCCACCGTTAAATCCGCTGGCGTCAATCGACACCGTTCCGGAGTTTTCCAGACGCTTGATGTGACGCGCGGTGACTTCAAAAACGATGTCTGTTTTTGACAGCGTAGCGCCCTTCGTCGTCAAGGTGAGAACGCCATCTTTTACTTCCGTTTTGATCAGTGGCAGGATGTTGTCATCGGCCGAAACTTTCAGGCTCTCAGTATCGCCGATGCGCAGCTCGAGCTTGCCAACGCCGGTCGCATTGATGGTATCGAAGCTTGCAACAGCGCGCGTCTCGCTCGTGGCGACGCCACTTCCCTTGACTTTGGAGTCGCTGTCGTTGAACGTGATGCTGATGCCATCGCATGCAGAAAGCGTCAGTGCGACCAGGCCGACCAGCGCACCCTGAAATTTTCCTGGTGAGAAAATATTCATGATCAAGCAATTGCCTTCTGCGATTTGAGCACGCTCGTCGCGGTCGTCACGAGGCTCGCAATATCGGTCAGATTCGCCGGCACCACAATCGTATTGCCCGTCTTCGCGATGTTGGCCAGCGCGGCGATGTATTGCTCCGCCACTTTCAGATTCACCGCCTGCAATCCGCCCTGGGATTCAATCGCCATCGCAATTTTGCGGATGGCTTCTGCGTTGGCGTCCGCTTTCGCCAGAATCGCTGCGGCTTCGCCCTGCGCCTGATTAATGTCAGATATTTTGGTGCCTTCAGATTTGGCAATTGCCGCTTCTTTTTGACCCATTGCAATGTTGATCTGCTCCTGTTTGCGACCTTCGGATGCGGCAATCAGCGCCCGCTTTTCACGCTCAGCAGTAATTTGCGCCTGCATCGCATGCAGGATTTCTTTCGGTGGCGTCAAATCCTTGATCTCGTAACGCAGCACCTTCACGCCCCAATTGGCTGCCGCCAGATCAAGCGCACTGACTACCGCGTGGTTAATCATGTCGCGCTCTTCGAACGTTTTGTCGAGTTCCAGTTTGCCGACGATGCTGCGCAACGTCGTCTGTGCGAGCTGCGTAATGGCAAGCATGAAATTTGAAGAACCGTAAGTCGCGAGTTTCGGATCGGTCACCTGGAAATACAGAATGCCGTCCACCTGCAACTGCGTGTTGTCACGCGTGATGCAGACCTGCGGCGGCACGTCGAGCGGCACCTCGCGCAGATCATGCTTCGCCGAAATACGATCCACGAACGGAATCGTGAAGCGCAAACCGGGCTCCAGCACCCGGTCAAAACGACCGAGTCGTTCGACGACCAACGCGCGCTGCTGCGGTACGACGCGAATTGCCTTGATGACAAAGATGATGCCGACAATAAATATTGCAGGCAAAACGAGCGAACTCAATAAACCACTCATGATGATCTCCCAAAAAAAACCGTTGATGACGGAACTGAAAACGTCGTTAATGTTGTTGAATTCTTTGAAGTCTGTGTTGGACTTCGACTTCCAGGACCAGAGGAATTTGCCAACACCCAGCGCGGGTAGCACAAAGAAAATCAGGCGAAAAATGAGCTTCGAACTGTCAAATTCCTTTGCTGAAATTTCACCGCCATCGTACTTTGGCATCGCGATCGATGTTGGCTGTGGGGTGACCGTTTTTGCCGGATCGGAAGCGCGAACCCCATGCGTGGCTGTCTGATGAGTGGAGTCTGGACGCGTATCGGTCATTTGCGTCTTCGGTTTGCCAACGACGTTGCCGGTAGTCTTGCCGCCAGAATTCCTGGCTACCCAGTCTTTCAGCCGCGAATCAATCTGCTTGCCGACATCAGCAAGCATTTTCGACAGCGGATCTTCGCCCGGTGGTTTGTCTGGAGTTGCCATCAGCGCACGATTGCAGTGGGTATCACGTCGGCACCGGCCCAAGCACCAGCTGCGAGCCGCGCATCTCGACAATCACCATCTGCTCCCGCTTCGGTGTGGCGGCTGAATCCAGCAAGCCATCCCATTGCGTGCCGCGATACTGTACCCGGGCTGTGCCGTCCTCGTGCCACTCAATCACGCTGACCCGCTGACCGACATCCAGATTGTTGGACAGTTTGGGATGCTTCATGAAGCGCACTTTCCAGCGACTGACCGCAAGCGTACCCGCGACCTCAATAACCGCAGCAACACCCCACTGCCAGCCCGTCTCCAGCCCGAACATCGCGACCAGGCCGCCCGCCACGCAGGCCAAGGCGACGATCAACAGGTAGAACGTACCCGTCATCATTTCGACACCGACCAGGATGGCGGCGGCGATCCACCAGAGGTATTGCAGGGCCATATCGCTTTCTCCAATTCTCTTTCCGCTCGTTATCAGGATGATACGGACGAAAGCGCCCCACGCAAAGGCAATTACCCGCTAATCGCCCCCGCGCGCCCGCAGCTGGTCGCATGCGTCGGAAAACAGGCCCGCAGCGGGTAAGCCAGCGGGCCAAAAAATCCGTATGTCGCAGCGCACAAAAACTAGTGCCGCACCCCGTATAATCAAAGGTTTAGCGCACTTTGCGCACGCATTCGGCCATCGCGGCACATGCGTCACCGACGAAACCTTCGCACCATGCCCATTTACGAATATGCCTGCCCCGACTGCGGTTACACCTACGACCACATGCAAAAGCTCGCTGATGCGCCCATCGCTGCCTGCCCAAAGTGTGGCAGCGCCAAGTATTTCAAGAAGATTTCCGCTGCGGGTTTTGCGCTCAAGGGCACCGGCTGGTACGTAACTGACTTTCGGGACGGAGGCAAAAAGCCAGCGGAGACGAAAGAAGGCGCCGAGGCTCCCGCACCAGCACCGGCTACTGCGCCCGATACCGCCGGAGCGCCCCCGGCTCCGGCCACACCAGCGCCTGCCCCTGCTCCGGCCCCCGCTCCGGCCCCCGCAAGTTCGGGCAAAAGCGAATAGGCGAGACGGCATCGTGAAACTGATCCGCAAATATCTGCTCGCAGGCTTATTGGTGCTTGTGCCAATCGGCATCACGATCTGGGTTTTGCACTTTTTGATTACTTCGCTCGATCAAACCATCCTGTTGCTGCCAACGGATTGGCGACCCACGTTTAACGGCGACAAGATACCGGGCATGGGCATCATCTTCGCCTTCTTGCTGCTATTCATCACCGGCGCGATCGCCAGCAACGTATTTGGCAAACAGATCGTCAAGTTCTGGGATCGACTGTTGCATCGTATTCCTGTTGTGGGCGGCATCTACAAAAGCGTCAAGCAGCTCACCGATCCCGTGCTTTCTGAAAATGGTCAAGCGTTCAGCAAAGCGGTGCTCATCGAGTTCCCGCATCCGGGCCTGCATTCGATTGCCTTTCTGACCAACAAGGTTGAGGGCGAGCTGCGCGACAAGCTCGGCGAAGATCACGTCGCGGTGTACATCCCGACCACGCCGAACCCAACCGGTGGTTACATGTTGCTGGTGCCCAAAGCGCGCCTTGTGCCGCTTGACATGAGTGTCGATCAGGCATTGAAATACATCATCTCGATGGGCGTCGCCGCGCCGCCACCGACTCAGGGCGAGCTAGCGCGCTGGGCAGCAGCGCCTCCGCCATTCGACGGCAACGAGCGAAATTGACCGGGTGATCGGCGCCTGAGTTTTTTAGCGCGCTGCTCTCCCGAACCAAACACCCGCCACTCACTTTCCAGCCCGTCAACCTGAGCCTTGCGAAGGATCAGACGGCGCTCACCGAAATTTTTGCTTCGTCAATCGGGTAGTAAATCAACCTGATTTTTCGCGAAGCTCATAATGACAAAGAGACATCTATGAGAACTACTTACACCGGCCTGGTCGACAGCAAATACCTCGACCAAATCGTCACTCTCACCGGCTGGGTGCATCGTCGTCGTGACCACGGCGGGGTCATCTTCGTTGATCTGCGCGACCGCGAAGGCGTGGCGCAAATCGTCATCGACCCGGATCGTCCGGAGGCCTTCAAACTTGCTGAGACGTTGAGGAACGAGTTCTGCATTCGCGTCACAGGCAAAGTGCGCGCCCGCCCTGAAGGCACCACCAACAAAGACATGGTTTCCGGCGGCATTGAAATCTTCGCCCACGAGATCGAGATTTACAACGCGTCGCTCACCCCACCGTTCATGATTGACGAAGAAACCGTCAGCGAAGAGGTGCGCCTGAAATTTCGCTACCTCGACCTGCGTCGTCCGCAGATGGCCAAGAACATCATGCTGCGCGCCAGGGTGGCCCGCGCTGCGCGTGAGTACCTGGACGAGCGCGGCTTTGTCGACATCGAGACGCCGGTGCTTTACAAGAGCACGCCGGAGGGCGCGCGCGAGTTCCTGGTGCCGTCACGCATGCATGACGGCCAGTTCTACGCGCTGCCGCAAAGCCCACAACTGTTCAAGCAATTGTTGATGGTCGCGGGCTTTGATCGCTATTACCAAATCGTTAAATGCTTCCGCGACGAAGATCTGCGCGCTGATCGTCAACCCGAGTTCACGCAGATCGATATCGAAACTTCGTTTCTGACCGAATTCGATGTGCAGGACATGATGGAAGGGCTAATCCGTCACCTCTGGAAGAAAGGCATTGGCGTTGATCTGCCGGCCTTCCCGCGCCTGCCGTACGCCGAAGCCATGAACAAGTACGGCAGCGATAAGCCCGACCTGCGCGTCAAGCTCGAACTGACCGAACTCACCGATGTCATGAAGACGGTGGACTTCAAAGTCTTCCGTGGTGCGGCCGATTTGAAAGACGGTCGCGTGGTGTGCCTGCGCGTTCCGGGCGGCGCGAAGATTTCGCGCAAAGAGATCGACGACTACACCGCCTTTGTCGCGATTTACGGCGCGAGGGGTCTGGCCTGGATCAAGGTCAACGACGTCACCAAACTGAACGAAGAAGGCCTGCAAAGTCCCGTGGTGAAGTTCCTCACGCCAGACGCCATTGCGCAAATCATCGCGCGAAGCGGCGCACAGAGCGGCGACATCATCTTCTTCGGCGCGGATCGCAAAAAAGTCGTCAACGACGCGATGGGCGCACTGCGCTCCAGGATCGGCGTGCAGCACGGCCAGGAGCTTGGCTTCTTCGAAAAAGGCTTTAAGCCGTGCTGGGTCGTGGACTTCCCGTGCTACGAGTACGACGAAGAAAACAAGCGCTACGTCGCCGCCCACCACCCGTTCACCAGCCCGAAAGACGACCACTGGCCGCTGCTCGACACCGACCCAAGCCAGGTACTCGCCAAGGCCTACGACGTTGCCATGAACGGCTGGGAACTCGGCGGCGGATCAGTGCGTATCCACCGCCCGGAATTGCAAGCCAAACAATTCGCCACACTCGGAATCAGTGAAGAGGATCAGCGCGCCAAATTCGGCTTTTTGCTCGACGCGCTGCAATACGGCGCTCCGCCGCACGCGGGGATTGCGTTTGGGTTGGATCGAATCGTGACGATGATGTGCGAGGCGGAATCGATTCGTGACGTAATCGCGTTCCCGAAAACGCAACGCGGTCAGGATTTGATGGTGGATGCACCGACGCCGGTGACTGAGAAGCAGTTGCGGGAATTGCATATTCGGTTGCGGAATACGTTGGGGGCATAACTTTCGCGAGGGCGTGATGGAAATCAAAGACTTAGTAGGCGCTGGAGAGGCAGTAACTCGCCTCACAGAGATTGTGAAAGACGTCATAGGTGTTGTGCTTCGGCCAACTGAGCATCGCCTGCTCGCGGCCAGCCGTAAGTCGGAAGCCAAGAGCGCAGTAGATGCGGTTCACTTGGCGGAGCGAAAAGGCGTGCAGCTCGCGTTCGAGGATGGAAAATATTCCGCTAAGCGACTCCCGGTCGAGGATCGATTGGCCACGCGCGTTCACCACGAAGAAATCGTCCGACAAACTAACATCGAGTCGATTGCCAGCGTGGCGTTTCAACAGCTCGAAAAGCGTAGCATCAATACGGAAAATCGGCCAGCACCTGATTGGACTGTTCGCTACTTTGAGTCCGCGAAGTTCGTTTCTGATGAGCAAATGCAATTGTTCTGGGGTAAGTTGCTCGCTGAGGAAGTGATGCAGCCAGGCTCGTTCTCTCTGCGCACGCTCAACATCTTGAGCCATATGTCATCGGCTGAAGCGAGACTTTTCTCTAGCCTTGCTCATCAGGTTATCAGCGAGGCCAACACGCATTTCATCGTCCAATCGGCTCCTTTCTTGCGCGCTGGGAGAGAACTGCAATTTGACAAACGCTGGGTACTGGAAGACATAGGCCTGATCCGCGAGCAAGTTTCAGTTGATCTTGAAGGAAAGGAGGCCACGCACATACCAATACGTATCGGTGATCGCCCTTTTGTGATCAAGAAACCAACTGGCTGGGCATTGCCTCACTTTGTCGCCATCGCTCTCACGACAAGTGGCATAGAACTCGCGGCACTGATAGATCGGGCACATTCGCAAGAGCATGAGGACTCTCTTCGTGGCGAAATCTGCGCGAACGAAGCCGTAGTTCTTGAGGCAATCGCGTCGTAGTAGGGTGCGCATCAAAATGCGCACCTTTCATTGCCCGCGCAACCATCGTCGAATTGCCAACGCGGTGCGCACTCTGGTGCGCACCCTACGAAACTGCCCTCGATGAAACAATCCGCTGAATCCCTCACCGTCCGCCCTGCCGTTGACTCCGACATTGAAGGCATGCGCACGCTGCTCAACGAGATCATTCGCGTTGGCGGAACGACAGCTAGGTAGGGTGCGCATCAAAATGCGCACCATGCGTTAGCTGCGCAACCGTCGCTGACTTGTCGACGCGGTGCGCGCTTTTGGTGCACACCCTTACGATTTGGTCATGATGATTGCCGTGGGGCGATACAAGAAGCGTCATCAGCCAATCGAGGCATCCGCTGAAAGCTGATTTGTCCGCTCGCACCCGCATCGGAGACCAGTGCATGATGCTTCAGGTGTAGAACGCACCCACGCACAATTGTGTAAATACTGCCCACCGTTTACCGTTAAACGGTATAAAATCTGTGCATGATCAAATCGTTCCTCTGCGACGAGACGGCAGCGCTATTTGCGGGTGAACGGGCGAAGCGATTCACGAACATCGCCAGCGTGGCGACGCGCAAATTGCAGCAGCTTGATTGCGCGGCAACCCTAGAGGGCTTGCGCGTGCCACCGGGCAATCGTCTTGAAACGCTGGCCGGTGATCGCAAAGGCCAGTACAGCATTCGCGTCAACGATCAGTGGCGGCTGTGCTTTGTCTGGAAAGCCGATGGCGTTCACGATGTTGAAATCGTGGACTATCACTAATGATTCCGTACGCAATGGAGTGCTAATGAATAACAGTATCCCAGCCCCAAAGAATGGCATGCGCCCCGTGCATCCGGGCGAAGTGCTACGTGAAGACTTTTTGAAACCCTTGGGCTTGAGTGCCAATGCATTGGCCAACGCACTGAGCGTGCCCGCATCCCGCATCAATGACATCGTGCTCGAGCGCCGTGGCGTGACGGTGGACACGGCGATGCGTCTGACGCGTTATTTTGGTGGCGACGTGCAGACATGGATGAATTTGCAAGTCGCCTACGAAATCAAGATCGCCGAGAAAGCGCTCAGCAAGCGAGTGCTGGCTGAAGTGCAGCCGCTGGCGGCTTTATAGGTGGAGCCACTCGCCATCCTCGCCGCCAGAGATGAAGACACCGAAGGCATGCGCACGCTGCTCAACGAGATCATTCGCGTTGGCGGAACGACAGCGATCACGAATGAGATGTCGCCTGACGAAATGCGCGAGTGGTTCATTTCTGGGGAGAAGGTGGCTTCCTGTTTCGTGGCGGTCGATTCCGACGGGACAATCGTGGGTTTTCAGTCGCTCAGCACCTATGGCCGTCTGCCCGCCGGGTGGGTGGACATCGCGACCTTTACCAGCCGGTCGCGTCATAAATCCGGCGTGGGCAGCGCGCTATTTGCCCGCACACGGGAAGCGGCCTCAAAGCTCAGCTTTGCGACGATAAACGCCTCGATTCGCGTCGACAATGTGGGTGGGCTGGCGTACTACAGCCGCATGGGATTCGCGACCTATCTGGTCGAAGACGGCGATCCGAAGGCGCAAGGCCGCGTGTTCAACCGCGTCCACAAGCAACTCACGCTCTAGCGAGAAGAGGTGCGCATCCGAAAATGCGCACCTCGCCATGCCAACCGCAGTCGACCGAGCAAAGGCGTGTTTACCCGGCAGGTCTATCTTGCGTTTGGTGTGCGGCAATGCCCCTCGCGTGCCACTGCTCTGAGCTTAATCAATACACCGGAATGTATTCAATCGCACCTGTATCGCCGTCATAAATCATTGAGTAGGGGTACCAGTAAATTTCCTCATAGCCGTACTCGTCGTAGTAGGCGTACCCGATGTAGACGATGCCCAGTTCCTGTAGCTGGACATGCTGCATCGACGCAAACTGGAGCACATCGGCCGAGGCCATTTTTGTCTTCGTCTTGTACTTGGTAACCGGCAACTCGCCTTTCTTGCTGTGTTTGACACTCATACCGGCGATCTTGCCGTCCTTGACGTCGACGGAGACGGTATTCGGACCCTTCGTTTCGAGCGTATGTTTGCCGTTCTTATTGATCTTGTCACCCAGCATTTGCTTCCCGTTTTTATGGTTAGCTTTGCCTTTTCCCTTACCCTTAGCGCCTCCTTTTGTGTTGTCATCGTCTTTGCCCGCGGCGATCGCGCCGCCTACCAAAGCCGACAGGCCGAGGACGCCAACGCTCGCAGTAAATAGTCTTCGTTTGGGGTTCATGATTTTTATCTCCATTCCATTTATTGAAATTGCCAGGTTGATTGAGTTCACACGGAACAACCAGGAGCGAATGATCGGTGAACGCCGAAAGCCTTGACGTAGGAGAGAGCCGGATGTTCGCGTCAGAGTCAGGCGCGTTGGGTGTCCGCCCCGCGCAAACACGCGGAAAAACTGCGCTGCTTGTAACGCGCACACAGCTTGAGCAAGCGGAACCGACGTTGGAAACGTCATAAACGAAAATCAGCTTTAGGCCACAATCGTTCGCTGTAGCGGGTTTAGACGATTATTCACCGCTAATCGATTCTGTAGGAATATCCGCGACAGCCCGCATTGAATAAGGTTTTCGCAATAAAGCTGTAAATCACACGCGTGAGCGTGATGTTGCTCATCCCGCGATCCTGGCAGCCCCTTCCTCGCAAATTCGACCACCGGTTTCCAGGTTTTTTAGGGGCGGGGGAAAGTTGTGCTTTCCACTCACTTCGGTAGCCCGTAGTTGCGTTAACTCCAGCCAAATTCACACGGTTCTCAAGGTTCGATGAATAATTGCTCTGACGCCATGCTCCTCATGCCTACAGTTCCCCACATCATGCAAATACCGACGACACATCTCCCTGACGGCACCTTTATGCCTCGATTCGGCATAGGAACGTGGCAAATGGGTGAGCGCGCGTCCGCCGCGCAGGCAGAGATCGCTGTGACCAAGGCGGCTATTGAGCGTGGCGTGACCCTGATCGACACGGCAGAAATGTACGGCGATGGTGGCGCGGAGGAAGTGATTGGCCGCGCCATCGCCGACATGCCGGGCTTGCGCGAACGGCTGTTCATAGTGAGCAAGGTGTATCCACACAACGCGTCGCGCAAGGGCACCATCGCCGCCTGCGAGCGCAGTCTGAAGCGGCTGGGCACGGACTATCTCGACGGCTATCTGCTGCACTGGCCGGGTGGGCATCCGATTGCCGAAACCGTTGACGCGTTCGAGGCGCTTAAAGCGCAGGGCAAGATTCGCGTCTGGGGCGTGTCGAATTTTGATTTGGCGGACATGCAGGAATTAGTCGCTGTGCCCAACGGAAACAACGTCGCTATCAACCAGGTGCTCTACAACCTGTCGCGACGCGGCACTGAATTTGAATTGTTGCCGTGGCAGCGTGAGCGTGGCGTGACTACGATGGCGTATTCGCCGATTGAACAAGCGCGGTTGCTGGCCTCGACCCAACTCCAGGCGCTCGCTCGTGAAGTCGGTGCAACGCCCGCGCAGCTTGCCATCGCGTGGCTGTTGCAGAAGCCGGACGTGATCGTAATTCCTAAAACCACCCATGTCGCAAGGCTGGACGAAAACCTCAAAGCGCTTGAGCTGACACTCGATGCGACCACGCTCGCGGCGCTTGACGTCGCCTTTGCGCCGCCAACCCGGCGAACTGCGCTACAAATGCTCTAGCGGGCGACGGGTTGCAGGATTTTGCGCAAAGCGTGTTTGCAACTAATTCCCGTGGGAGCGATTTATTGCAAGCTGTCGTATGTGCAAGGCGAGATGCGTCTTGCTGGAAAAACCTGGACCCTCAAGTGAAAAAATTCTTTTTAGCCGTTACGTGCGGATTACTGGCCATGAACTCTGCGGTCGGCGCCACCGAAATTCGCTGGTCGCCGGCCGATACCGTGGAACACACCACGAGCATCGCCCCCGGCAAAGCCGCAGAATTGTGTGGGCAGATTGAGCCGCGCCTGCCCGTCGACTGGCGGTATTCGGCGACCGGGCCACTGACGTTTGACATTCATCGGCACTCGGGCCAGGAGGTTATTTACGCCATGCGAAGCTACCTCACGCGCGAGCAAAACGGCAAATTCAGCCCGACATTCAATTATGAGTGGTGCTGGATGTGGACGAACGCAACTGCCGAGAACGTGACCGTACAAGTCAATTTGAAGCGCTGATCCTGCAGACCAGTCAAGCGGCGAAGGCTGCCATAGCTGGCCAGTTGCATCAAGGCGCAGACGCTACCGAAATCGCCATTGCGATGGCGCTCGCCTGCGACTTGCTCACGTTTCCCAGAATCACCCGGGCCACACCATCGAATCGCTGCACCACCAGAAGTAACTGCGATTTACCCTGTATCGTCACAGCCCGAGTGGCGACGCCAGCTACGGGTTCGCGCTTGCGGCCCGCAATCTCCTCGGCAGTTGACGCGATCATGTCGAAGTAACCGTCCACCGAGTGCGCAACCGGGTTGGCGCTAATCGCGACGCGGTCGAAGAACTGCACACGAATCGACGGCCCCGCACCGCTGTCAGCCCCCAACCGTGACCAGGCGCATTCGGACACCCCAGCTTCTGCTTGTTTTTGGGCGGCTACGTCGAGGCCCGCGCCAACGGCCGCACGCACCTGCTCTGCCGTCAAAACCTGCAGGCACTTCGCGGACATCGACTGCGCTTGTACCGTTGGGTAGGGCAGAAAACTCCACATCGCGATCATCACAAATACGAAGGCGCCGCAGTCGTTACGACTGCGGCTTGCACACCGGTAGACAAATTGCCGGAAACACACGCAAATCACCTCTCTGTGTCGTGGTCGTATGAACTCTCTGCGCGCTGCGTACGCGTTCTTGATACAACCGATCAGCAGGGTCTATGTTAGTCCCACGGCGTTCGAATAACGAGGATTAATGTTGTGCCCGGCGTTGCCAGCAGATCTGCCGGACTTTTGTGATAAGTGTCGTTCGCAAGTGCTCAGACGGCGCCAGATATTGCCTAGTTAGCGTGCCCGCTGTTGAGCTGCAGCGTAAAGCACGATAGCCCCAGCCGTCGCCACGTTAAGCGATTCGACGCCTGCGGCCATTGGAATGGATACCCCGTCGGTGATTGCGGACAACAAGGCCGGGGTTACGCCGTGCCCCTCGTTTGACAGCACCAGCACGTTATTCACGCCGAACTCCGCATTGAACAACGAGACAACTCTGACGCTCCCGATATCGCGAGGCAGCGTTGCCCAACGCTTGCCGTTGAATGCGCGAAGCGCGATATCGAGTGCGACATCTTCCACCACATCGGTGTGAAAATGTGCTCCCTGCGCCGCGCGCAGCGTCTTCACGCTCCACGCGAAGGCGCAACCTGACGACAGCCACACCTGCTGTACGCCAGCGGCAGCGGCCGTGCGGATCAGCGTGCCGACGTTGCCCGGGTCCTGCACATCATCCAGCGCGACGACGAAGCCGGTGGTGGCCGGTGCGGGCGCTGGCGGCACCGTCGCGATGGCGAGCACGCCAGTGGGGCTGACCAGGGTGGAGAGCGAGTCGAACAGCGCTGGCGCTACACGCACCGCCTCGCGTGCGCGTTGCGCGAGCGCGGCTTGAGCCGTTGTGAGTGCGCCAGTTTCGCCGCCGTCACGGAAGGCGATGATTTCCAGTTGGCCCACCCGCTCCACGTAGCTCTGCGCGAGGTGCTCTCCTTCGAGCATGCACATGCCGTCACGTTTGCGCGCGGGTGCGGAGCGCGAGAGCGCTGCAAAGCGCTTGACCAGCGGGTTGTCGCGGGAGGATAGGGTTTTGAGCGTCACAGCAGAAATATCGAGAAACTGTAAGAGCGGCTCTGCCGCAACCACACGTTCATCGTCTCGTCAAAGTGCATTCTGCTCATTGCGCGCGGGTCGCGGCGGAGCCGCTCCTACCCATTGCGTCAAGGTTTTCTGGCGACGGGCTGCGCCGCAGACGTATTCGGAATCAATACTGCTGGCGGCTGCAGCTCCTTCACCTGAATCAGCGTTTCGCCCTTCTTGACCATTCCAAGCTCGCTGCGAGCGCGCTCCTCGATGGCTTCACCGGCCTTTTCGAGATCGCGCACGTCGGCTTCAAGCACAGCGTTTTTCTGCTTGGCATTTTCGTTTTTTGTCTTGATATCCGCGAGGTCTTGCTCCAGGGCATGGGCACGCGGCACCGAGCCTTTGTCGAACCATAGCTTGTACTGGAGCCCCAAAAACATCAGCAGCAGCACACCAAAAATAATCCGGCCTTTCATGCTGAACTCAAATCCTTTCTCGCGCGACGAAGTTTCACTCACGCGCTAGCGGTTGAAACGGGCAAACACGCTGCGGCCCGCGTAGTGCGCGATGTCGCCAAGATCTTCTTCGATGCGGATCAACTGGTTGTATTTGGCCATACGATCCGAGCGCGAGAGCGAGCCGGTTTTGATCTGGCCAGCGTTGGTGCCAACGGCTAAATCGGCGATCAACGAATCCTCCGTTTCGCCTGAGCGATGCGAGATCACGTTGGTGTAGCCCGCGCATTTCGCCATCTCAATCGCGGCAAAAGTTTCCGAAAGCGTTCCGATCTGGTTGATCTTGATGAGGATCGAGTTGGCGACACCTTTTTTGATGCCTTCCTGCAGGATTTTGGTGTTGGTGACGAACAGATCATCGCCGACGATTTGCACCTTTTTGCCGAGCTTTTCGGTGAGATGCTTCCAACCGTCCCAATCGCCCTCGGCCATGCCGTCTTCAATCGAGATAATCGGGTAGCGCGCCGCCCAGTCGGCCCAAAGACCGGTCAATTCGTCGCTCGTCAATGAGCGGCCTTCACCCTCAAGGTGGTACTTCCCGTCCTTGTAGAACTCACTCGCGGCGCAGTCGAGCGCCAGCGCGATTTGCTCGCCCGGCTTGTAGCCTGCGGTTTCGATGGCCTGCATCAAAAGCGTCAGCGCTTCTTCGTTGGATTTTAAATCCGGCGCGAAGCCGCCCTCGTCGCCCACCTGCGTTGGCCAGCCTTTGCTGTCGATGAGTTTCTTTAATACCTGAAACACTTCAGCGCCCCAACGCAGCGCTTCGCGAAAGCTCGGCGCGCCAACCGGCACGATCATGAATTCCTGCAAGTCCACTGAATTATTCGCGTGTGCGCCGCCGTTGATCACGTTCATCAGCGGCACCGGCAGACTCATCGGGCCTGCACCACCAAAGTAGCGATACAGCGGCAAGCCAACGTCCTCGGCAGAAGCTTTTGCCACCGCGCACGAAACCGCGAGCATTGCGTTGGCACCCAGGCGCGACTTGTTCTCGGTGCCGTCGAGTTCAATCAGGATGCGGTCAATGCGTGTTTGCTCTTCGCCGTCGAGGCCGAGCAGCGCTTCGCAAATTTCGGTGTTGACGTAATCCACTGCTTTCAACACGCCTTTGCCGCCGTAACGGGACTTATCGCCGTCGCGGAGTTCAATAGCCTCGCGGCTGCCAGTGGACGCACCACTTGGCACAGCGGCACGGCCCGTCGCACCGCTCTCAAGAACGACATCGGCTTCAACAGTGGGGTTACCACGCGAGTCGAGAATTTCGCGGGCAATTACGTCAACAATAGCGCTCATAGTTTTCCTGTCTTCTAGTTATTCAACACCAGCGTTGGACTGGACGGTCACACGCCATCCACCACGATCATCGAAAACTCCGCCGCGCCTTCGCGTTCGGCGCGAGCCGCAACGTAGAGCGTCGAGTTGTAAAACGCCTCAGCGGCTTCACGCGTCGGATACTCAACGATCACCACTCGCGGACGTGGCCAGTCGCCCTCCATGATTTTCGGATTTCCGCCGCGCACGATGAACTTGCCACCAGCGGCGTCAATAGCGGCGGGCGACAACGCCATGTAGTTTTTGTATTTTTCGGGATCGGTGACGGTCACCGAGGCGATCACGTATGCGCTCATAACTTGTGTTCTCCAACGAGTAAATTTTCGGCAAAAGGCTGCGATTTGACGATGTGATCCAACGCCAGCAGTTGTTCAAGCAACGCTTTCATGCGCGGCAACGGCCACGCGTTTGGGCCGTCAGAGAGCGCCGTGTCTGGAGTCGGGTGTGTTTCCATAAACAACCCGGCAACCCCTACGGCAACCGCAGCTCGCGCCAGCACAGAGACAAACTCTCGCTGACCGCCGCTTGATGTACCTTGCCCGCCGGGCAATTGCACCGAATGCGTGGCGTCGAACACGACAGGGCAATTGGTTTCCCGCATGATCGCGAGCGAGCGCATGTCACTCACCAGATTGTTGTAGCCAAAGCTCACGCCGCGTTCGCAGACCATGATGGTGTCCGTGCCGCCATTGGCTTCCTTCGCTTTATTGACTACATTTTTCATGTCGCCCGGCGCGAGGAACTGGCCCTTTTTGATATTCACCGGCCTGCCGCTAGCGGCAACCGCGTGAATGAAGTCCGTCTGACGACACAAAAACGCAGGTGTCTGCAACACGTCCACCACGCTGGCGACGTGGGCAATCTCCTCAATCGAGTGAACATCGGTCAACACCGGCACGCCGATCTGGCGCTTCACTTCGCCCAAAATGCGCAGTCCGTTTTCCATGCCGGGACCACGAAAAGTCTTGCCACTGGAGCGATTGGCTTTGTCGTAACTGGACTTGAAAATGAAGGGAATGCCGAGCGCTTGCGTCATTTCTTTAAGCGCACCCGCGGTATCGAGCTGCAGCTGCTCGCTCTCGACGACGCAGGGCCCTGCAATCAGGAAAAACGGTTGCTCGAGCCCGACCTTGAATCCACAGAGGTTCACGCCAGCTCCTGATCGTTTGGGTGCCCCGCGTTGACCAGATTAACCAAATCGCGCTGCGTCATCGCCGCAGCAACAAACGCCTTGAACAATGGGTGCCCGCTGCGCGGCGTCGAGTTGAACTCCGGGTGAAATTGCACACCCAGAAACCACGGATGCATCGACTGCGGATATTCAATGACCTCAACCAGATCCTGCACCGAAGATCGCCCCGAAACCACCATTCCGTGGCTCTCAAACTGGTCGACGTAATTGCCGTTGACTTCAAAGCGATGACGATGACGCTCGTTAATCTCGGTGCTGCCGTACACGGTAGCCGCCAGCGAGCCTGCCTTGAGCGTTGCCAGTTGCGCGCCGAGCCGCATAGTGCCGCCCTTGTCTGAGGAAACATCACGCTTCTGAACCGCGCCCGAGGCATCCTGCCACTCGGTGACCAACCCCACCACAGGATGCTGCGTATCGTGGCTGAACTCAGTGGAATGCGCGTCCATCATGCCGCAAACACTGCGTGCAAACTCGATCATGGCGACCTGCATCCCGAGGCAAATGCCGAGGTAGGGCACTTTGTGTTCACGCGCATATCGTGCCGCCAGAATCTTGCCCTCAATACCGCGTTCGCCGAAACCCGGGCCCACCAGAATGGCGTCCATATTGGCGAACATGCGCTCGCCTTCGGTCTCGATTTTTTCCGACTCAAGGTAGTGAATGTTGACTTTGCAATCGTTGTGAATGCCACCCGCTTTAAGTGCTTCGCTGATCGATTTATAGGCGTCGATCAGCTCGACATACTTGCCGACAAAGCCAACATCTACCTCAAATTTCGGTCGCAATGTGCGTTCCACGATGAGCGCCCAGGGCGCCAGATTTGCAGGCTTGGCGAGAATGTCGAGCGTATGGCAGACGATCTCGTCCAGCATCTGGTCGTGCAGCATCTGCGGCACTTTAAAGATCGTGTCAACGTCAGGGACGGAAATCACCGCTCGCTCTTCTACGTTGGTAAAAAGCGAAATCTTTTTCTTTTCTTCGTTTGGCACCGGGCGGTCGGAGCGGCACAAGAGTACATCCGGAAAGATACCGATTTCGCGCAGTTTTTGTACGCTGTGCTGCGTCGGTTTGGTCTTTAATTCCCCGGCGCTGGCAATGTAGGGCACCAGCGTCAAATGGATGTAGCAGCGGTTACGACGCCCGACCTTGACGCCCATCTGACGAATCGCCTCCATAAACGGCAACGATTCGATATCACCGACGGTACCGCCGATTTCGACCAGCAGCACATCGAGTCCCTCACCAGCCATTTTGATCATGGCGATGATTTCGTCGGTGATGTGCGGAATGACCTGAACGGTACCGCCAAGGTAGTCGCCACGGCGCTCCTTGTTGATCACGCTCTGGTAGATCTTGCCGGACGTAAAACTGTTTTTGGCGGTCATTTTGAGCGAAATGAAGCGCTCGTAATGGCCCAGGTCAAGATCAGTCTCGGCCCCATCGTTGGTCACATAGACCTCGCCATGCTGATAGGGGCTCATGGTGCCCGGATCAACGTTGATGTAGGGATCGAGTTTCAAAAGGGAGACTTTGAGACCGCGCGATTCGAGGATCGCTGCGAGAGAGGCGGCGGCGATGCCCTTGCCTAGGGAGGACACCACCCCGCCGGTCACGAACACGTATTTCGTCATGGCGAACCTATGCGGGAAAGCCAAATTCTACCGGAGCGGAGTCGCCTTCGCTGCGTCTGGGAAAGGACCGGGCGGAGCACGACCTGCTAACAGCTTTTTTCTGTAACGACTGTTTTATATGGGCTAAGTCGCCGTTTATTCGCTAATCAATAAATAGATAAATGGGCGTTTAGCCCATACTTAGCAAGCGTTAGCGGCAAAAGCTGCTTACGCTCGAGCCCGTGCTCGCTCCCAAACCGCAACAAGTTTCGGCACTCGTTGACGCAACGCAAACCATCGGTTCGCAAACGCAACGACACAGCTTTTTTTTGAGATTATGTTGTTGCGAAGTCTCACGTCAGAAACGCAGTTATCGTGACCCAATCACCCGCAACGCCGGACTCTCCGACCCGATTCGCGTCGAAATACCTGCGGCGATCAAGGAGTGCCATGAAGCCGGCATTCGCGTGATCATGATCACCGGCGTCTCGACGACAACTTCGCGTCCATCGTGCTTGCGATTCGGCTGGGTCGCCGTATCTTCGACAATCCGCAAAAGTCAATGTCCTACCTGCTCGCTGTGCATATTCCGATCGCGGCCATTGCTCTGTTGCCGGTGCTCTTTGGCTGGCCGTCGGTGCTGTTTCCGCTGCACATCGCGCTCGCTGCGGCGCCCCAACAAAACACTTTGGCTCGTGGCCGCAGGTACTGTTGCGCTGCTCGCCGT
>JAYUWL010000191.1:0-12197 GCA_043753585.1 Burkholderiales bacterium | reverse complement strand
AGTTCCACGCCATAACGGCGCCAAACACGAGCAGCAGAATGTGAATCAAATATTCCATCTTGAGGCGCAACCACTCGGGCGCGAGCACCAGCATGGATTCCAGTCCGATGTGCCCGGCGTCACGCACGCCCACAGCGGTGCCGAGCATGGTCACCCAGAGCACCAGCAGGAGCGCGAGGCTTTCCGCCCAGGTCGGCGTGTTGTTCAGCACATAGCGCCCGAACACCTGCCAGGTGACAGCGCTGATCAGCGCAATCATTCCGGCGATGCCCAGCCACATGCATGCACGCGCAATGCGCCGGCAAATTTGGGTGTACATGAAGTTACCTACAGAAAGAGTGTGGAATTGCGGCGGGTCGAACGCAGAACGGCTGCGCGAATCGGCAGCGGAACGACTGCCGATTCAGGCAAGTGGTGGGACTACTTAACCTCCTGAATCCGCTTGACCAGATCTTTCAACTTCGGGTCCGCGATGAACTTGTCATACACGGGCTTCATCGCCGCTTGGAACGATGCTTTGTCGACTTCCGTCACGGTCGCGCCGCCAGCTAGGACTGCTGCCAGTGACTTCGCTTCGCGCTCGTCCCACAGCTTGCGCATGACCGGCACCGATTCCTTGGCCGCTTGACGAATTGCCTTCTGGTCATCCGGTGTCAGCGTGTCCCAAATTTTCTTTGAGAAGAGCAGCATTTCCGGTGCCATTGAATGCTCGGTCTTCGCGTAGAACTTGGCGACTTCGTAGTGGCGTGAACTTTCGTACGAGGGATAGTTGTTCTCAGCGGCATCAACCAGGCCCGTTTTCAGCGCGGTGTACACCTCGCCGTAAGGCATCGGCGTAGCGTTGGCACCCATTGCCTCAAGTAGTGCAACCCAGAGGTCAGATTGCTGCACGCGAATCTTCATGCCTTTGACGTCGGCCAGGCTTTTGACTTGCTTTTTAACCGAGTAGATTGACCGTGAACCGCTGTCATAGAAAGCCAACGCGATGAAACCCTGCGCTTCGCAGCTTTTAAGGATTTCGTCACCAATCGGGCCGTCAAGCACTTTGCGCATGTGCTCCGTGCTACGAAACAGGAACGGCATGGTGGGCACCATCGTGGGTGCGCAGATGTTGTTCATCGGCGCGACGTTGATGCGGGTCATGGCGATTGCGCCAATCTTGGTCTGCTCGATCGAGTCTTTTTCATTGCCGAGTTTGCCGCCTGCAAACACGGTGATGCTGTGTTTGCCGTTGCTCAGCCGCTTCAGTGTTTCGCCCATTTGCTTGACGGCCACGCTGGTGGGGTAGTCTTCGGGATGAACTTCTGCAGAGCGGAATTCAAGCGCGCTTACATGCGAGCTGAGGGCCGCGGCGATGCTCAAAGACAACGCGGTGCGTAGTTGGGTGGTGATTTTCAAGTGTGCTCCTTGGATTAAGTCAGTAGTTACAGGACAAATTTGGGTTCAGCGATTCCGCGTACGCCGGGGCGGAGCGCGAAGACGCCACCAGCCAGCGGCTGATCCGTAAGATCAACGCCGCCGGGACGGATCGAGGTGACAAAAGCGTGTCAAGGTTTACCCCACCAAAGGCTCATGTTGAGGTACATTGGGCCTGCCAGAAACCGGCCCTGAGGGTCACAGCGACCATCGCTAATGCCCATGGTAGGCGCTGCATGTCGAGCATCTGAGAGCACAGTAGTGTTGGCGCTACCATCGCCGTTTAGCGTCACCTGAAACACGCCCGTTTCCATTTCCGCGACCCATTGGTTATCGCCAATGTGAGCGATGCTCCCACCAGTTCCGGCAACGCCCAATAGCGAGTCTTTTGACGGGAGCCGCCCCAGCGCCAGATTTGCCTGACCGGGATATCAACCCAGTGCACGGTTTCTTCCTCAAAAACCCATACCGGGCTCTCGCCAGTACTGTGCTTGCCATCAAAAATCAGTTCTGCGGCGGACATTGCTTGAGTCGATTCGATTGGATGTTCACAACGCGGCTACTTGTGTGGGAACGGGCCGAGCTTGACGAAGCCACCACCTTGATACTGCATTGCGATGTCGTCGGGCGGCACGTGGATCGCGGTCGCTTCCATTTCAGCTCGAAACGCCTCTGAGGAGTCCTTCGGTACCCATTTAAGATGCGCGGCCTTGCTGTTGTCCCACCAGGCAGGTTTGTTGTCGGATGCCCCGTAGACTATGGTGTGGCCAACCTCCGGCGCGAGCAGTGCGCACGTCACAAGGCTGGTCAGATCGTCGTAGCTCAGCCACGTCGACATCATGCGCCTGTCCAGGGGCTTCGGGAACGACGAGCCGATACGCATGCACACCGTCTCAATGCCGTAGCGATCAAAGTAGAAGCGCGACGCCGCCTCGCCAAACGCCTTGCTCATGCCATAGTTGCCATCCGGGCGGAGCAGGGCGTCAGCATCGATCCGCTCGGACTGTTTGTGAAAGCCGACGACGTGGTTTGAACTCGCAAACAAAATGCGCCTGGTGCCCTTGATCCGCGCAGCTTCGTACAAGTTGTAGACGCCGCGAATATTCGCGTTCAGAATCGGTTCGAATGGCCCATCAACCGACATGCCGCCCAGATGCACAACAGAATCGACTCCGTCCAGCAGCGCGAGCATCGCGTCAAAGTCGCCCAGGTCGCAATGCACCAACTCTTCGTCCGGGCCCACATCGCCGAGGTTCGCTACGTCCGACAGTCGCAGCTTATTCGCGAGCGGAGCAAGACGTGGGCGCAAAACCTTGCCGAGACCGCCTGCGGCACCTGTAAGAAGTAAGCGATTGATTTTGTTTGACATTTTACGATTCAGTCGTCTTCTATTTGTCAGTTATCATACAACAGGCGAGTTCTGTTGCTAGTTGCCTTTGCCGATGAAGCGCATCTTCGCTTTGTGCCTGTGGCGTCCTCTTCAACAACACGAGAACGAAAATATGGTAGCGCTAACATTTGCCGTGATGTTAGTACAAATCCGGAAAGAGTCAACAGCCGTTTATTGTCGCTGCGCAGAGGCGGCATGACGAGTCGTCCGCTCTGACGACGACTTAACGAACCAGACAAACGCATCCGCCTCCCGGTGGTACTTTGTGTCGGCGTGTAGGGCGGCCAGTCAAATAGCCCGCAACGCCGGGTGAGTCAGTTCATCGTGTGCCGCACTAGAATGACCGTTAATGAGGCACGTCAGATGTCTAACAATGTCAATGACAACGAAACGCCGCGGATGACCACACAACTCGCATCACGAACTCTACGCAAAAGCCGCAGTCTGGCGGTCGAACTGGTCTCCACGCTACAAGCCCGCATCAAGGATGGTACTTACGCCGCCGGCATGCGGATGCCGACTGAGGCGGAGATCATGGTGAAACATGGTGTCAGTCGCACCGTTGTCCGCGAAGCGATCTCGCGCTTGCAGCAAGCACAGTTGGTCATAACACAGCATGGAATCGGCAGCTTCGTGAGTGAGTCGCCACCCGACGGGCCTGGGTTTCGCATTGATCCTGTGGATGTTGAAACGGTTGTTGATATTGTCAACGTACTTGAGCTGCGCGTTAGTCTTGAGACTGAGTCTGCAGGCCTCGCGGCGGCGCGGCGCAATCTGCGTCAGCTTGCCGAGATGCAAGCCGCAATCGATGATTTTGTTCGCTGCTCCGCAACCGGTTTGGACACCATTGAATCCGATTTTCGGTTTCATCTCGCGATTGCAGAGGCGACACAAAATCCGCATTTCTTTGAGTTGATGCGCCACCTGGGAACTACGCTGATCCCTCGCGCCCGGGTGAATTCGCCGCAATTGGCGAAGGAGGAAAAAAGCGCGTATCTCGAACGCGTCAACCGCGAACACAATGTGATTTTCGACGCCATTGAGCGTCAGGATTCCGACTCCGCCAAAGCTGCGATGCGAATCCATTTGAGCAATAGCCGCGAGCGCTTGCGCCGCGTTGCAGACGCGTCCTGACGCTTGGTCGGGCGTTTTGCGTCGTTGATGCTTGCAGTAGGACCCGCCGCTCCCGCCAGGGCGCCCATCCTTATCCCGAAAGACGAATTTCTAAAAGCATCGTTAACGTTCTGCTGGTCGCACCGTCGCAGGGATGGTTGAACTCGTCGTCGGGCCAGAGTCTGAAATCCCGATTCCGCAAACTTTGCGTCTGTCTGCGACGGTTGCCCAGGATGCCCCATGCAATTCTTGAAAACGGGGTCGCCGCGTGTCTACAGTTGGCGTGATAGCTGCCTTGATGTCAGACATCTGATGTCTATTGCACATCTCGTACCTTGCTGTTGGGAGTGCAGGAAACTAGTGCATGGTTGGCGTCAATGCGGGGATGGGAAGGCTTTTTTTAAATCGATCTACCCACCACCCGGCAGCGAACGGGGCAGCTGTGACGCGCTAGAGGTGGCCACTCTCGCGAGCATCGAAAGCGTCAGGGATTTTGAATGCAAAGGAGCGCAGACTTATGAAGGACGACAGCAATCACGCAGCCGCCGTGCAATCACCGGGAGAAGCTTCGTCGATGCTTGATGGCGAGCTATCGAAAAAATGTTTGTCCTATGTTCGGCGTCGTACAGACAAGGTGGCGCCACCAGCTCAGCATGCACATCACAAGGAAATTGGGTCTCATGAACGCAATGGTCCGCACAGGCAACACTGGAAACAAGTTACTGCGGTGACGAGCGCACCCTCTCGTTGCGCACTCTTAGGTCCTCCCCCTCCCGTGAGTGTCCGTAGTATTGGGCCCGGCGATCCTCCTCCCGCCGGACCCTATTTTTTTCGCTTCAGTATTGTGCTCTCCTGTCGAAATCTCTCAAACGCTCACTGACTTGATGCAATGGGTGAGTGTCGAAATAGTCTCTGGAAAGGGTTTAGCTTTGCCGTGAAATTGCCATTGCGCTCCGGCTAGGGCTCGATTTATGCTTAAGTCGACTATCAATATATATCCGCGGAAGCGCAGTTTCAGTGACCGTTACATGAAAAAGCTGTAAAGCAACAATCTTCATGTGCGGCCCTCGTTCATGCAGCTTTTACTGTCACTATTTCATCGCAGCACTCACGCGGGTTAGCGGTAACATTCCTGACAGTGATGAGCAAAATTCAACGTGTCCCGAAGCTTCGCCGCGCAGCGCGGCGCGGGACCGGTGACACCACCCTAAACGACGTCGCAAAATTGGCGGGCGTTTCCGCCATCACGGTTTCCCGCGCACTGAAAACGCCGTCCATCGTTGCGCCCGAAACGCTGTCCCGAATCCAGGACGCCGTGTCACGTACGGGCTACATCCCGAATCTGCTGGCCGGTGGCCTTGCGTCAAACCGCAGCGGTCTTGTCGCCGCGTTGGTGCCGACGATCGCAGGATCGGTTTTTCTTGAAACCGTGCAGGCGTTGACCGACGCATTCGATGAAGCGGGTTGTCAGCTCATGCTCGGGCAGAGCGGCTACAGTGGATTTCGCGAAGATGCATTGATCAACGCCATTGTTGGTCGCCGCCCGGACGGCATTGTGCTCACCGGCATCATGCATTCGCCAGAAGGCCGAAGGCGGTTGCTTTCGTCTGGAATTCCTGTCGTTGAAACGTGGGATTTGACGCCGACGCCCATTGATATGCTGGTCGGCTTTTCGCACGAAAAAGTAGGGCGCGAAGTCGCGGATTTTCTCTTCGCCCAAGGCTATCGGCGCCCCGCCATCGTGACCGCGGACGATTACCGCGCGGGACTTCGGAGAGCAGGCTTCGAGCAACGCATCCAGGCGTTGGGCGTAGCGCCCGTTCCGGTGCACGTCGTGCCGGCACCGACGACGCTGCGCGACGGCCGGGAAGGACTCTCAGCGCTGCTGTCAGAGGCCTCGTCACCGGGCATTGACGTCGTGTTCTGCAGCTCGGATGTGCTCGCACATGGTGTGGTCACGGAGGCGCAAGCGCGCGGCATTGCGGTGCCGCGGGACATCGCGGTGATGGGTTTTGGCGATCTCGCCTTCGCGTCGTACATTCACCCGGCGTTGACGACAGTTCATATCGATGGCGGGGCGATTGGGCGGCAGGCAGCGCAGTTCATCATGGATCGCATTGACGGGCGCGAGATTGGCGAAAGGGTACGTGATATAGGTTTTTCGATTCTGTCGAGACAGAGCGCTTAGTCAACTAACTGGCGTCGTACCTTGGCCAGGCCGTGACCTGCGCGTGAATCGCGTCAACCGTCGATAGCGTCGGCCAAACAGCAAATTGACCATTCCTGACAAAGACAATACACTTCCCATGTTAGCGCTACCATTATCGCGAATTTATCTGACTGAAAAGCTATGACCGAACGCAAAAAACCCGATGAACTCCGCTCTCACCGTTGGTACGGTGTCAAGGATTTACGCTCATTCGGGCATCGCTCGCGCACTGCGCAAATGGGCTACCACCGCAGCGATTACGCTGGCAAACCTGTCGTTGCGATCATCAATACCTGGAGTGACATCAACCCCTGTCACAGCCACTTTCGTGTGCGAGCGGAAGAGGTCAAGCGCGGCATCTGGCAAGCTGGCGGTTTCCCGGTCGAAATGCCCGCGATGTCGTTGTCTGAACCGTTTCAGAAGCCGACGACCATGCTTTATCGCAACCTGCTCGCGATGGAAACGGAAGAGTTGCTCAGGTCCTATCCCGCCGATGGCTGCGTGCTCATGGGCGGTTGCGACAAAACGACCCCGGCGCTCGTGATGGGTGCGCTGGCGATGAATTTGCCGACGATCTTCATGCCCGCGGGTCCCATGCTGCGCGGGGATTACAAGGGCGGCTACATCGGCTCGGGCTCCGACACATGGAAATACTGGGCCGAATTGCGCGCCGGAAATATCACCGAGAACGACTGGAAGGAAGTCGAAGACGGCATCGCCCGTTCGCCCGGCCATTGCATGACGATGGGAACGGCCTCAACCATGACCAGCGCAGTTGAAGTGCTCGGTCTCACACTGCCCGGCGCGTCGTCGATTCCGGCACCGGATTCGCGTCACGCGCAGATGGCCACGCTCACTGGCAAGCGCATCGTCGACATGGTTTGGGAAGACTTGAAGCCGCTCGACCTTTTGACCGAAGGCTCGATCACCAACGCAGTCACAGCGGTCCTCGCGCTCGGCGGCTCGACCAACTCCATCGTGCACCTCGTTGCAATGGCCAAACGCGCCGGCATTCCACTCACCATTGACCGCTTCGACGAAATCGCGCGCAAGACCCCGGTGATCGCGAACTTGCGGCCGAGTGGTGCCTACCTCATGGAGGATTTTTACTACGCGGGTGGCCTGCGCGCCTTCCTCGTACAGCTGGGTAGTGCGATTGACGGCAAACAATTGACCTGCAACGGCAAAACGATTGCCGAGAATATCGCCGACGCGAAGGTTTACAACGAAGACGTGATTCGCTCTGTAAAGAACCCGCTCGTTGCGAGCGATGGTCTGGCCGTCCTTCGCGGCAATATTGCGCCGGGCGGTGCTGTCATCAAGCCTGCGGCAATGGAGCAACATCTGCGAAAGCACACCGGCAAGGCCGTGGTGTTCAAAGACTACAACGACATGTCCGCGCGTATCGACGATGAGAATCTTGATGTCGATAAGGACAGCGTGATCGTGCTGCAAAGCGCCGGTCCGCAAGGCGCACCCGGCATGCCGGAGTGGGGCCAGCTGCCGATTCCACAAAAGCTTTTGAAGCAGGGCGTGCGCGACATGTTGCGCATCAGCGACGCGCGCATGAGCGGCACAAGCTACGGTGCCTGCGTGTTGCACGTCACGCCCGAGTCGCATGTCGGCGGGCCACTAGCGCTCGTAAAAACCGGCGATCTGATCGCCATCGACATCGATGCGCGCAGCATCAACATGCTGCTTAGCGACGAAGAAATCGCGAAGCGAAAGGCGGCGTGGATCCAGCCGATTCCCAAATTCACACGTGGCTATGGCGTGCTGTATCTGAAACATGTTCAACAGGCGGACAAGGGCTGTGACTTTGACTTTCTGGAGCCGGAATATTCAGAGTCCGGCGACGCTGCGGGACCAGCGTCTGAGCCGGAGATTCATTAGCGGGCGAAATGCAGGTCGGGCGCGGGGTGACCCGCCTGAATCGACAGGCGGGCTCTGAAGCAGTCGACTGCGGCACCATGAAAGCAAAATTAAATCCAGCATCCAGTGAATCGTGGATGCACGTAATTCAGCCCAGTCCCTGGCAGCGCCAACCTTGGCGGCGTTCCCAACCTGGTCACGCCGCGAATTGCCGCGCGGCACCGTCGTTCGATTCGTTGCATTAGGAGCAGCAAGCATGGCTGAAAAAAACGCTGGCACCGGCGCCGCTATCGGCCCTGGTTTTGACTTTAATCCGAGCCAGCGGTACCCCGATCCCGCCGTAGAAATCCTCGACCCGAGCTTCGCCAAGTACCGAATTTACAGCAGCTCGGTCGAGCAGGTCGGGACCGGTATGCGCTGGGCAGAAGGACCGGTGTACTTCGGCGACGGACGCTACGTGCTGGTGAGCGACATCCCGAACAACCGCATCATGCGTTACGACGAGGTGACGGGAAGCTTTACCGTATGGCGGCAGCCGTCGAACTTTGCCAACGGCATGTGTCGTGACCGGCAGGGACGTCTGTTGACTTGCGAGCATCTCACGCGGCGCGTCACGCGCACCGAGTACAACGGCAAGATCACCGTGCTCGCCGATAGCTTCGACGGCAAGCGTCTCAACTCCCCCAACGATATTTGCTGCAAATCCGACGGTTCGATCTGGTTCACCGATCCGCCGTTCGGTATCGGCGGACACTGGGAAGGCGAGAAGGCTACGGTTGAACTGCCGCATTCGGTTTATCGCATTTCGCCCGACGGCAAGTTGAGTCTCGTCACTGACACGCTCGCGGGGCCCAACGGCATCGCGTTCTCGCCAGACGAGAAAAAAATCTACATCGTCGAGTCACGCGCGACTCCAAATCGCCAGATCTCTTCGTTCGATGTCGGCACTGACGGCAGCATTTCAAACAAGACAGCCATCGTCGACGCCAACGGCCCCGGTTCCATCGACGGCTTCCGCGTTGATACCGATGGCAATCTCTGGTGCGGCTGGGGCAGTAACGGCTCGGCCACTGCAAAGGCCGAAGATCTTGACGGTGTCATGGTGTTCAACCCGCAGTGCAAAGCCATTGGTTTCATACGCCTGCCAGAGCGTTGCGCCAATCTGACCTTTGGCGGCCCGAAAAACAACCGTCTGTACATGGCGAGTTGTCATTCGCTGTATGCGCTTTATGTTGAGGCCGTTGGCGCGGTCTGATCGTCAAAAACCTGTTTCCCTTCGTGAAGAAGGGGACACAGTTAACCGGTACCAAGAAAATCACCCGAACCATGAAAACCGATCACTCAGTGCACTTCACAATAAGTTGGGGATTCGGAGTTTTCCTCTCGCTTGTTACAACCGTTGCGGCTGCACTGCAACCCTATCCTGATAAGCCCGTCACCATTGCCGTTCCCTTCTCTCCGGGCGGCGGCACCGACATCGGCGCGCGTTTAATCGCACAAAAGCTAATCGCAAAATGGGGGCAAACGATCATCGTCGATAACCGCCGTGGTGCTGGCGGTTTCGTGGGCGCCGATCTCGTTGCGAAGGCGAAATCTGACGGCTATATCTTGCTCGTCGGCAACGTTGGTACGCAGGCTATCAAACAGTCGTTCGACAAAATGCCTTACGCCGCTGACATCACGCCCGCCTCGCGTAAAGCGATCATCGAACGTGATCGTGCACGCTACGGAAAAGTGATTATTAATCGCGCAATTAAGGTCTGATAAGTGAATCCCACTACCCTCGCACACCTCAAAAAAGTCAGCGTCGCGACGCTGTGCACCCAGCTTTTCAAGCGCGGCTTTCGCAATGTTTTTATTCAGGGCACGCAACGTCTGACCACGCCGAGTGGCGGCAACCTGGTGGGGCCGGCGTTCACCATGCGCAGCATTCCTGCTCGTGAAGATCTCGACCAGATCAGCGCGTTTGACAACCCTGATCATCCGCAGCGCAAAGGCATCGAAAGTGTGCCGCCGGGCCATGTGCTGGTGCTCGACTGTCGTGGTGAAAAACGCGTCGCTTCTGGCGGTCAGATTCTCACCACACGCCTCATGGTACGCGGCGCTGCTGGCCTCGTTTCCGATGGTCCGGTGCGTGACAGTGGCGACATCAAAAAGATGGATTTCCCGGTGTATTGTGCTGGTGGCAGCGCGCCGCTGAATCTGATTCATCATCACGCGATTGATTTAAATGTGCCGATCGGCTGTGGCGGCGTCGCCGTGTATCCCGGCGACATCATCGTGGGCGATGAAGAAGGCGTTGTGGTCATTCCCGCCCATCTGGCTGACGAAGTCGCTGCCGACGCCGCCGCACAAGAAGTGCAGGAAGTATTCCTGCTGGAGCGCGTCGCAGGCGGTGCAGAACTCGCGGGCACGTATCCGCCCAACGCTGAAACCAAAGCCAAGTTTGAAGCGTGGAAAAGAGAAAAGGGACTCTGATTCATGGCAGCGCACAACAACCTCATCAAGGGCGAATGGGTCGCTGGTGCGAGCGACACCCCGAACGTCAAGCCGTCGAATGTCAAAGACATCGTGGGCGAATATGCACAGGCAGACGCGGCTGCGCGTGGGCGCTGTCCGACATCATCTCGCGCAGCGGTATTCCTGCCAGCGTGTTCAACCTCGTCATGGGATGAGACTCCGTGGTTGGTAATGGTCTCGTCAACCACGAGTTGGTGAATGCGATCAGCTTTAGGGGCGCTGTAGCTGTTGGCAGTGACATTGCTGCCGCCGCACAAAAGTTCAGACGAGTCTAGCTCGAAATGGCGGGCAAAAACCCGCAAGTCTGCCCGGTAATGCGGGTCTGAAAACTGCTGTTGAAGTCTGTGTGCAGTCCGCATTTTCTTCAACAGATCAGCGCTGCACAGCGTCAAGCCGCCGGTGAAGGCGTCTGAATGGTCGCCTTCAGCGACGATAACGGTATTCATTCCCGGGACATAGGTGAGCGCGATTCACTATCATTGGGCATGAACTTCAACAGAGCTCAATCATGAATTTCGATAACCAGTGCGTCATTGTCACCGGTGCCTCCGGCAACCTCGGCGCAGCCGTGGCACGCGCGTTCGTGGAGCGCGGCGCAAACTTAGTGCTGGTCGACCGTTCGCGCGAGCATCTGGAACATGCGGGTTTTAGCGACAACACGCGGCAGCTGATTTCCGTCACTGATTTGCTCGATCAGGCGCAAGTGAACGCCATGGTCCAGGCAGCGGTTGCCAAGTTTGGGGGGATTCAGGTGTTGTGCAACATCGCAGGAGGTTTTCGTATGGGCGAAGCCGTACATGAAACCTCCGACGTCAACTGGAATTTTCTGTTCGACATCAACACGCGTACGCTGCTGCATGCGTCGCGCGCCGTAGTGCCGGAGATGCTAAATCAGAAACGCGGCAAGATCATCAACGTCGGCGCGTTCGGCGCGCAAAAAGGCGGCGCTGAGATGGGGGCCTACGCCGCGTCCAAAGCTAGCGTAATGCGCCTTACTGAATCGATGGCTGCCGAGCTGCGGGAGCAGGGCATTAACGTGAACGCCGTTTTACCCACCATCATCGACACCCCACAAAATCGCAAAGACATGCCAGGCGCCAACCCCGCGAAATGGGTCGCACCCGAAGCGCTCGCCGACGTGGTCATGTTCCTGGCGTCCGACGCTGCGAGGGCGGTGCATGGGGCATTGGTGCCGGTCACGGGATTGAGCTAGCGCGGTTCTGAATGAGGGTGGACGGGCGGAGCGTCATCCAACTTCACAGTGCATAGTTGGCGACCCGATTTTGTGCTGGACAGTGGCCACGAAAAGAATCAGCGGCAGCAACAGCTTTTTAACGGAACGCCAATGAATTTGGGGTGCGCATTTGGCGCAGTTGATTTGATCCGAACCAGCCTGCCACTTTGCAACCAATGCTGCGTTAAAGCAATCGTGCAAACCAGCCGAACCGGGGGAATCGGCTCTGTTTGCGGTTGTCTGCATGGTGTGACCTGGTTCATTTTTGTTTTTTTGGCGACCGAGGCGCGATGGGTACGACTCGCAAACTCCCATCTTTCACGCCGTTAACGCGCGTAGCTCTTTCGTAAGCGTCCGGTTCGTACCGTCATATCGTAGACGTTGAGGCTGTGCGAATCTAGGCGTCCGCATAGAAGTAGGTGGACGCCTAGGTAGGGAGCATG
>JAYUWL010000190.1:0-12225 GCA_043753585.1 Burkholderiales bacterium | reverse complement strand
CCCGGCCACGGCTGCAAACGGCAGCCCAATCCACGGCAGACGATCAAATGTGACCCAGCCCTCGCCCACCACCGCACCGACGAAAGCGCCGCCCAGTGCGGTTCCGGCGGCAGTTCCAAAATACAGCATTGAAGTGTTGAGGGACAGGAGCAGAGGCGCGTTGGCCGGGGATGCCGTCGCCAGCCGCGACTGTTGCGGCGCCATCATGCCGAACCCGGCGATGCCCCACACGATGAACGCGGTCAGCGTCAGCGCGTAGTTTCCCTGCGTGAACGGCAGCATAATCATGCTGCCCATCAACACGCTGATCTGCGTGCGCAGCGTCGGCAGCGCACCGAAGCGGTCGTTGGCCCAGCCGCCAAGGAGGGTACCTATGACGCCTGCGATACCGAACATCGCAAGCGTGATGGACAACTTCTCGGGGCTCATCGGATTTAACGTCTGCTGCACTGGGCCGATGTAGCTGAATACGCAAAAAATCGCGATGAAGTAGAGCAGCGTGACGAGAAGCGTCGAGCGAATTTCGGCGGAACGTACGACCAGGCGGAGACCGTCGAAATTCGCTGTCGGGCCGCTGATGTCCGATGGCACCAAAACGGTGATCACCAGCAGCGCCAAGAAAGAAGTCACCGCAATCGCAATGATCGGTACGTGCCAGCCGTACTGGAAACCAAGCCACGCGCCTAGTGGCAAGCCGACCGCGTAAGCGAGCGACACACCCAGGAACACCAACGCCAGAGCTTTCCCGCGTCGCTCTGGCGCAACCATTGTCACGGCAAGTCCAGCCGCCAGTGGCGTGAACATCGCGCCTACGCCCATGACAACGCGCCCGGCGAGCAGGGGTGGCAGTGACGTGGAAAGTGCGCAAACGACATTCCCCAGTGTGAATAACGTCAGCGCGAGCTGCATGGCACGCTTGCGCGAGAGCTTTGCCGTCAGCACCAGCGCGACGGGCACGAGGATTGCGGTGGCTAGTGCATACGTCGTCATCGCCTGCCCCGTTGCCGGGATGCTCACATGCAGGTCGTCGGCGATGGGTTTCAGGATGCCAGCAATGACAAAGGCACCGGTTCCGATGACGAGATTGACGAGTGCGAACAGGTACAGCAGAGGATTTATGCGGGGATTATCGTTTGCCCGCGGAGCAATGGAGCGCCGCTGCGAACGAGTTGGGCATCCCCGCCGTGGCGGCGAGCTTCTACCGGGCTGCTACGGTCGCGACCTGCTCCCGCAACCAGCGCGCGGGGGCGGCCGTATGCGTTCGCTCATGCCACAACTGATAAAAACGCAGCGGCGGAAAATCAAGCGGCGCAGCCATCACTTTGATCGGCAAAAACTTTGCGTAATGCGCGGCAAACCGTCGGCCCGTCGTAAATATCAAATCGGTGGTGGTCAGCACATACGGCGCGACGTGAAAGTACGGCAACGAAACCCGGATGTCTCGCTTGATGCCGAGTTTGTGCAGATGGTCGTCAATCGCGCCGCGCACGCCCCCGGCGTAGCGCACGGGTGCGAGATGCTTCGCCGCGATGTAGTCGTCTGCGCTGATATCGGGCTTTTTGGCAAGCGGGTGACGATCCGAGAGCATGCACACCACCTCATCGTCAAACAGCGCCGTGGTGCGCAAATACTCGGGCGGGTTCGGCCAGTTGCCGACGACGACATCCAGCTCGCCCTCTTCCAGCAACCGCTCAAAATCAATGTCCAGCGACAGTGAACGAATATTGAGTCGTCCGTTTGGTACGCGCGAGCGAAATCGCTCAATCAGATTCGACAAAAAGAACGCATCGAAATAATCCGGCGCACCGACGCCGAAAACGCGCTTCGACTTTGCAGGATCAAACGGTTCAGCCTTGATCAAAATGCTGTCAATGGCATCAAGCGCGGCCTTGGTCGGCGCGATCAAACTCTCCGCGCGTTCGGTCGGCGTCATGCCACTTCTCGTGCGCACCAACAAGTCGTCCCCCGTGATTTGGCGCAGACGTTTCAGCGCGCTGCTCACGGCGGGCTGGGTGATGCCCAATCGGTCCGCCGCACGGGAGACGCTTTTCTCCTGGAGCACGAGATAGAGCACGCGCAGCAAATGAGTGTCGAGTGGTTCTGCCATGTTCGCCCCCCAGCGCCAGTGATGTCCGCAATAATCCCAAGCTTATCAGCGCGACTGGAAACACCGTCTATAGTCCGAAAATTGCTTGGTGTTGTGAGTCCGATCGGTTTGAATAAAGTGAATGTCGTGCGGTTTCTTTTGAACGGTGTGTTGATCGAGCGCGACTGCGTTGATCCGCACACCACCCTGCTCGATTTCGTGCGCGAAGAACGACGATTGACGGGCACCAAAGAGGGTTGCGCCGAGGGCGATTGTGGTGCATGCACCGTTGTGATCGGGCAGTTGTGCAAAGACGGTGCGGGTCGTGATCGTGTTGCGCTTTCGCCGATCAACGCCTGCATCCGTTTATTGCCCACGCTCGATGGCAAGGCAATTTTTACGGTTGAATCGCTCAAGGCAGCGAGTGGAAAGCTGCATCCCACGCAGCAGGCGATGGTCGACTGTCACGGTTCGCAGTGCGGCTACTGCACACCGGGCTTCGTGATGTCGCTGTTCGCCCTGTTCAAAAATGAAACCACCCCTTCACGCGCGCGAACCTGCGAGGCGATTGCAGGCAATCTTTGTCGTTGCACCGGCTATCGACCAATTCTTGATGCGGCGCAGGTGATGTATCAGAAGGCACCCGCCGCCGCTGCTTCGTGCTCGACAGACATGGAGCAGTGGTTGTTTTCACATGCGACCAGCGATGCGCCGCCGTTGCCAGGTGAATCTGAACTAGCTGAAAAATTAGCTGCGCTCGCGCACCCGGATGCATTGCATTTGACGTCATCGGCGGGAACGTTCATCGCGCCGCGAACCATTGAGGAGTTCTCCACTGCCGTGCTCGCGAGTCCGGACGCATGGATACTGGGCGGCGGCACCGACATTGGGCTCTGGGTGACCAAAGGTTTGCAGACCAGCGGGACGATTATTTACACAGGTGAAGTTACTGCGCTCAAGCAGGTCGACGAAACCGAAAGCGCTATGCGCATTGGCGCGGCGGTAACGCTTGAAGCTGCGTTCCACGCCATGAACCGACTCTACCCGGAGTTGGCACATGTCTGGACGCGATTTGCTTCGTGGGCCATCCGCTCAAGCGGGACGCTGGGCGGCAACGTCGCAAACGGGTCACCGATTGGCGACTCGATGCCAGCGCTGATCGCAGTCGGCACGGAGGTTGTGTTGCGTCGCGGTAACTCGCAACGCACCATCCCGCTGGAAGCGCTTTATCTTGACTACAAAAAACAGTCGCGCAAAGTGGGTGAGTGGGTCGAGGCGATCATTGTTCCAGCGCGGGCAACCTCGGGCGACTTTCACGTCGCGACTTATAAGAATTCAAAGCGCAACGAGCAGGACATCTCGGCGGTGTGCGCTGCGATTGCGGTGATGACAGAGCGCGGTGTGGTCACACAATGCCGTATCGCCTTCGGTGGGATGGCAGGGACGCCGAAGCGTGCAGCGCTGGCCGAGCAGGCACTGTTGGGTAAGGCGTGGAACGAGACGACCGTTCGCGGCGCGATGGAAGCCCTGGGCGCCGACTATTCACCGATGACCGATATGCGCTCAAGTGCCGCCTACCGCATGCAAGTAGCGCAAAATCATTTGCTGCGTTTCTGGCTGGAATCGGAAGCACGGCAAGGCGAAACACAAGCGGTTCGGGTGTTTTGACATGAATGCCCCGTTCAATCCGACGCAGCTTCAGATCGACGTATTGCACCACGCAGTTGCTGCATCTACGCAGCACGAATCTGCGCATCTGCATGTCACCGGCGAGGCTATTTACACCGACGACATCGCCGCGCCGCGCGGCACGTTGTCAGCCGCGATTGGCTATGCGCCCGCTGCCCACGCGGCGCTGAAATCGTGCGACTTGAGCGCGGTGCTGAATGCTCCCGGCGTGGTCGCCGTATACACCGCGAAGGACGTACCCGGCGTCAACAATTACGGCGGTATCGTGCTCGACGATCCCATCCTCGCGACCGAACTGATTGAGTATCACGGGCAGCCGGTGTTCATGGTCGTTGCCGAATCGCATCTGCTGGCGCGCAAGGCGGCAAAGCTCGCCAGATACGATCTTGAAATCCGTACGCCAATCCTTTCAATTGATGACGCGTTAGCCGCAAAGAGTTTTGTGCTCGACCCTGTGGTGATCGGTCGCGGGGACGTCGAGGCGGCGCTATGTCGTTCGCCGCATCGCATCAGCGGCAAGACCGCGCACGGCGGCCAGGACCACTTCTACCTCGAAGGAATGATCGCAATGGCGCATCCCGTCGAGGACGGCCAGATTGCAATTCATTGCTCCACGCAGCACCCCACCGAGGTTCAGCACATCGTCGCGCGTGCGATGGCAATCCCCGACGCCAAAGTGCGCGTTGAATGCCGTCGCATGGGCGGAGGGTTCGGCGGCAAGGAGTCGCAACCTGCGCTGTTTGCGTCACTTTGCGCCATCGCCGCTGCGCGACTCGGCCGCAGCGTGAAGATGCGGCTGGACCGTGATGACGACATGATCATCACCGGCAAGCGGCATCCGTTTCAGTTTGAATACGACATTGGTTTTGACGACGACGGACGCATTCTCGGCGCGGATTTGATGCTCGCTTCGGACTGCGGGTATTCGGCTGATTTGTCAGGCCCGGTCAATGCGCGTGCGATTTGCCATGTCGACAATGCGTACTACCTTGAACATGTTCGCATCCGCAATTTTCCGTGCAAGACGCACAAGGTCTCGAACACTGCGTTTCGCGGTTTCGGTGGGCCGCAAGGCATGTTCCTGATTGAGCATGTCATGGACGAAATCGCGCATGCGCTTGGCCTTGATCCGCTCGATGTGCGCAAACACAATTTATACGGGCTAACGGATCGGAACGTTACGCATTACGGGCAAGCAGTTGACGACAATATCCTGCACGACATCGTGCCCGAATTGGAGCATCGCGCTGACTATCGCGCACGCCGCGCTGCGCTGCGTGAACAAAACAAGGCGAGCCGCATCATCAAACGCGGTATCGCGGTGACGCCCGTCAAGTTTGGCATTTCGTTTAACGCCTCGCACCTGAATCAGGCGGGCGCTCTGGTCAATGTCTATTCGGACGGTTCGGTAATCGTCAATCATGGTGGCACCGAGATGGGTCAGGGCTTGTTCACCAAGGTCGCACAGGTGGTGGCCGAGGAGCTGGGAATCGACATCAAGCGCATTCGGGTGTCCACGACCGATACCAGCAAGGTGCCAAACACCAGCGCGACGGCGGCGTCCAGCGGTAGCGATTTGAACGGAATGGCCGCAAAGGACGCATGCCGGACGCTGCGTTTACGGCTGGCTGAATTTGCGGGAAAAAAGTGGGATGTCGATGCGTCCGCCATTCGTTTCGTCAATGACGGCATCGAAGCGGGAACTGGCGGCAACGTCACGCGATGGGCCTTCGCCGATCTGGTTCACGACGCGTGGTTTGCGCGCATCTCGCTCTCGGCGCAGGGCTTCTACAAGACACCAAAAATTCACTGGAACCGCGATACGTTCAAGGGCCGTCCGTTCTACTACTTTGCATACGGCGTCGCCTGCGCGCAGGTCGCCATCGACACTTTGACTGGCGAGTTGAAAGTCGAGCGCGTCGACATCCTGCACGATGTGGGCAGTTCGTTAAATCCCGCAATCGACAAAGGCCAGGTCGAAGGCGCGTTCATTCAAGGCATGGGCTGGCTAACGGGCGAAGAGCTGGTGTGGAACCGCGAAGGTGTGCTCACCACGCATGCGCCGAGCACCTACAAAATCCCGACCGCGGCAGACGTGCCCGAAGAATTTAACGTCTGGCTGGTCGAGAATTCACCGAATTGCGAAGACACGATTTACCGCAGCAAGGCCGTGGGCGAGCCGCCGTTGATGCTCGCGTTTGCAGTGCATCATGCGATTCGTGATGCCGTGAGTTCGGTTTCTGACTACAAAGCCAGCGCCCAGATCGCAGCCCCGGCGACATCCGAGGCGATTTTGAATGCCGTGATGGCGGCACAAGCACAACGTCAGGTCCCCACTCCCCCTGCGGGAAAGGGTTAGGACGAGGGGTATCGTGAATAAAGATTCACATCGAACATGCTGACCCCTGGCGCGCACCTGCTCGATTTGCTGGACAGTCGTGAACCGGCTGTCTGGGCTTGTATCGCGCGCTCGTCCGGCTCGGTGCCTCGTGAGACCGGGACTACGATGATCGTCACGCCATCGCGCACGATTGGCACCATTGGAGGTGGTCATCTTGAATTGCGATCAATCGAAGTCGCGCGCGAGCTGCTCACGCTGGGCTTGGCGACCGCAACGCTTCGGCACTTTCCGCTAGGTCCAGCGCTGGGTCAATGTTGTGGTGGGTCGGTCGACGTTGCGTTCTTGCCGGTTGCGGAGACGCATCGCGAAAGTTTACAGCAACTTCATGCCATCGAAACCCGCGGCGGAACTTATCAAATCGAGCGGCAGCTTGATACGGATGACACGCTGAAACTGCCAATTCACTTTGACCCCTGGACGATCTGGGTATTCGGCGCGGGGCATGTCGGAGCGGCGCTGGTATCCGTGCTGTCGACGCTCCCGTGCAGCGTGATTTGGGTGGACTCGCGCGATGCAGTTTTCCCGGCGGTATTGCCTGAGAACGTTCAGGTGATCGAATCTAGGGAGCCAGCAACGGAAGTGCGCCACATACAACCCAGTGCCGACGTGCTGGTACTCACGCATTCCCACGCACTTGATCTCGAAATCTGTCTTGAACTTTTGAAGCGTGCTGATCTGGCCTATTGCGGTCTGATCGGCTCGGCGACCAAAGCGGCAATCTTTGGCAAGCGCTTTGCCGCGCGTGGATTCTCTGGCACCGAGATTGCTCGTATCACCTGCCCGATTGGGCTGCCAGCGCTATGCAGCAAGCATCCGGGTGTCATCGCTGTAAGTGTCGCCGCCGATCTCGCAGAAAAGCGCGAAAAATCAGAACGGCACAGACTACCGAACAAGCCGGACACAACAATCTCACGTCGTAACGGAACTGAGGGGAACACAGGTGAGTGAAACCATACCGCTTCGGCTTGAGGTTAGACGTGTCAGCAAGCGATATCCAGGCGTCGTCGCCAACGATGATGTGAGCCTGCTTGTCGCGCCGGGCGAAATACACGCGGTGCTGGGTGAGAACGGCGCGGGCAAATCGACGTTGATGAAGATCATTTATGGCGCGGTGAAGCCGGACAGCGGCGAGGTTTTTTTTAACGGCAAACCCACTCTTATTCGCAATCCGCAAGAGGCGCGCGCGCTTGGCATCAGCATGGTGTTCCAGCACTTCTCGTTGTTCGAAACGGCGACCGTCGCTGAGAACATCTGGCTGGGTCTGGACAGAAGCCTTACGCTGGATGCAGTGCGGCAGAAGGCCGCGCAGAAGGCCAAAGAATACGGACTCGACGTTGAGGTAGACCGGCCCGTTCATTCGCTCTCCGTGGGCGAACGTCAGCGCGTTGAAATCGTGCGTGCGTTGCTGACCGAACCCAAAGTTCTGATTCTCGATGAACCGACTTCGGTGCTGACGCCGCAGGCGGTACGTGTGTTGTTTGTCACGTTACGCAAGCTTGCCGCCACCGGCTGCAGCATTCTGTACATCAGCCACAAGCTTGATGAAATTCGTGAGCTTTGTACGAATTGCACGGTGTTGCGCGGCGGCAAGGTGACCGGCCATGTTGATCCGCGTAACGAAAGCAATGCCTCGTTGTCGCGACTGATGATTGGCGCAGAACCGCCCAGACTTGAGCACCGCGAGGTCACCACCGGCGCCGTTGGCATGACGGTCCACGGCCTGTCGATTCAGGCAGAAGACCAGTTTGGTGTGACACTCGACAACATTGCGTTTGAGGTTCGCGCCGGTGAAATTGTCGGCGTAGCGGGTGTTTCGGGGAATGGGCAACAGGAGTTGCTGGCCGCGCTCTCGGGTGAAAGCGTTCGCGCTCCGAGTGGCAGCATCAAGCTGTTCGGCAACGACATCGCGCGACGCAATCCTCGCGTTCGTCGCGCAGGCGGTTTGCATTTCGTACCGGAAGAACGGTTAGGACGCGGCGCGGTGCCGACGATGCCGTTATCAGCGAATACCCTGCTTTCGCGAGCGGCTGATGTGGTCGGAAAAGGTGCTCTCGGATGGGTTTCGCCCAAAGCGACTGCGAGACTTGCGAATGGGATCATCAAGGATTTCAACGTCAAGGCCGGTGGCCCCGACGCGGCTGCCAAAAGCCTGTCCGGCGGCAACCTGCAAAAGTTTATCGTTGGTCGTGAGATCGGCGCCAAGCCGAAGGTGCTGATCGTGGCGCAACCCACCTGGGGTGTTGACGTCGGCGCAGCAGCACAAATTCGCGGCGCGTTGCTCAAGTTGCGTGCTGAAGGCTGCGCGCTTCTGGTGGTCAGTGAGGAGCTTGACGAGCTGTTCGAGATTTGTGACCGCATGCATGTGATCGCCAAGGGGCGGCTGTCGCCGTCGCTAAAAACGAGCGAAGCGACCGTTGAGAAGATTGGTGAATGGATGAGCGGGCTCTGGCAAACCCCGGGCGTGATTGCGGCGGGAGCAAAGCATGCTTAAGCTTGAAGCGCGCCCGCAGCCGTCAAAGTTCTGGGGTATCGGATCCCCGCTCCTGGCACTCGTAATCACCGTAGTCATTGGCGTTGCGATTTTTATGTTGATGGACAAGGACCCGGTCAAGGGACTGCTCGTTTTTTTCTGGGAACCGGTCAAATCGGGCTATTCGCTGTCCGAGCTGGCCGTAAAGGCGACGCCACTTGCCATCATTGCGCTGGGGCTGGCGGTGTGTTTCCGCTCGAACGTGTGGAATATTGGCGCCGAAGGACAGTTTGTCATGGGTGCGATCACAGGAGGTGGCGTTGCGCTGCTGGCTGATGCGACGACTGGTCCCTGGATCATTCCGGCGATTTTGCTGGCGGGCGTGCTGGGCGGGATGCTCTGGGCAGCCATTGCAGCCCTATTGCGCGACCGCTTCAATGCCAATGAAATCCTCGTCACGCTGATGCTGGTTTACGTGGCTGATCTCGTGCTGTCGTATCTCGTGTATGGTCCATGGAAAGATCCGAATGGCTTTAATTTTCCGCAAACCAAGACCTTCGAGAAAGTCACGCAAATCCCCAAGCTGTTTGCAGGAACGCGGATCAACATTGGCCTCTTGATCGCGCTCTTTGGCGTGGCGGGTATGTGGATTTACATGTTCCGTACGTACGGTGGATTCCAGTTGCAAGTGGGCGGGCTCGCCCCTGCCGCGGCCCGGTACGCTGGCTTTTCGTCACGTCGTGCGTTGTGGACGGCGCTGTTGGTGTCGGGCGGGGCGGCAGGTCTGGCGGGCGCACTGGAGGTCGCCGGTCCGATTGGTCAACTCACGCCTTACGTGCCGGCGGGTTACGGTTTCGCAGCCATCATCGTCGCCTTCGTCGGGCGTTTGAATCCCATCGGCATCGTGTTTTCGGCGATCCTCATGAGCATGTTCTATATCGGCGGCGAGCTCGCGCAGTCGCGGCTCGGGCTGCCGAAGTCGTTGACGGGTGTGTTTCAGGGACTGCTGCTTTTCACGCTTCTCGCGTGCGACACCTTGATCGCGTATCGAGTCGTCTGGAAGTCAGGCAGCATCAAGTCAGGAGCCCAATAGATGGAACAGTACGCATTACTGATCGCCGCAACGTTAAACGCCGGAACGGTGCTTGCCATTGCCGCTCTGGGCTTGTTGATCAATGAGCGCTCAGGCATCGTGAACCTCGGCGCCGAAGGCATGATGCTTTGCGCGGCCATTGCCGGATTCGCCACGGTTGTACACACGGGCAGTGACTGGGTCGGCTTTGGCGCGGGGATGCTGGCGGGCGGCGTACTGGCCGCGATGTTTGGTTATCTGGTGATCTGGCTTAACACCAACCAGTTCGCCACGGGATTGGCGCTCACACTCTTCGGCGCGGGCTTTTCAGCGTTTGCGGGCGTCAAATATGTGCAGGAAAAGCTGCCGGAACGCTCAAGCTTCTCCATCCCAGGTTTGAGCGATATTCCGTTCCTTGGCACGGCGCTATTCAAGCAGCATCCGATGGTTTATTTCGCCATGGCGCTGACTGCCTTCATCATCTGGTTTCTGTTCAAAACCCGCTCTGGGCTGGTCTTGCGTTCCATCGGTGAATCGCCTGAGGCCGCGCACTCGCTTGGCTTCCCGGTGCGGCGCATCCGGCTGGCGGCGGTGGTTGTCGGAGGCATGCTGTGCGGGCTGGCGGGCGCTTATCTCTCGATCATTTACACGCCGCTCTGGGTTGAGGGTATGGTGTCTGGCAAGGGCTGGATCGCGCTGGCACTGACCACATTTGCAACCTGGCGGCCATTGCGTGTGCTGTTTGGTGCGTATCTGTTTGGCGGCGTGACCATGTTGCAGTTTCATTTGCAGGGGCAAGGCGTGGAGATTCCGAGCCAGTTCCTGTCGATGACGCCGTACATTGCTACCATCATTGTGCTGGCGCTGATCTCACGGAATCCGGCACTTATTCGCATTAACATGCCTGCTTCGATCGGCAAGCCGTTCTATCCGCGCTCGTAGTTTGCACGAATCGTGCTTACGATGTTCACTAATTTTTTACCTTCAATCACATAGGGGATCTGTATGAACACGAAACGCACCCTGCTCGCAGCAGGCATCGGCGCGGCGCTTTTGGCCGTATTAACCGGTTGCGGCAAAAAGGAAGAGCCGAAGGCGGCTGCTCCTGCCGCAGCGCCCGCCGCGGCTGCGGCTCCGGCCAAAGTCGAGCCACTCAAAATCGCCTTCGCCTATGTGGGCCCTGTCGGCGACGGCGGCTGGACGTTTGCGCATGACAATGCGCGCAAAGCTGTCGAGAAAGAATTCGGTGCCAAAGTGGTCACGTCGTTCGTCGAAAAAGTCCCGGAGAGCGCCGACGCCGAGCGCGTATTCCGCGACCTCGCCGGTCAGGGCAACAAGCTCATCTTCGGCACCACGTTCGGCTACATGGAACCGATGCTGAAAATCGCGCCTGACTTCAAGGACATCAAGTTCGAGCATGCGACGGGCTACAAAACCGCCGAGAACATGCGAACCTACGACAGCCGGACCTACGAAGGCGCGTACATGGCGGGCGTGATTGCAGGCAAGATGACGAAGACCAACACGCTTGGCGTCGTCGGCTCAATCCCGATTCCTGAAGTCATCCGCAATATCAATAGCTTCACCATGGGCGCACAAAGCGTGAACCCGAAGGTGAAGACCAAAGTGGTCTGGGTCAACGAATGGTTCAACCCGCCGAAAGAGACAGAAGCCGCGACCGCGCTGATCAATGGCGGAGCCGACGTGCTGATGCAAAACACCGATTCCCCTGCCGTTCTGAAAACAGCTCAGGAAAAAGGCAAGCGCGCGTTCGGCTGGGATAGCGACATGACCGCCTACGGCCCGAAAGCGCACCTCGGCTCCGCAGTGATCAACTGGGCGCCGTACTACATCAAGGCGACCAAGGACACGCTTGAAGGCAAATGGGCCACCGGCTCGTCATGGTGGGGCGTGAAAGAAGGAGCCATTGACATGGTGTCGATGGCTGAAGACGTTCCGGCTGACATCAAGGCGAAGATTGAAGAGATCAAAACAGGCCTCAAAGCTGGCACGTTCCACCCATGGACCGGCCCGATTGTTGACCAGGCGGGCAAGGAGCTCATCGCCAAGGGCGCAATTGCTGACGACAAGTTCCTGAGTGGCGTGAACTTCTACGTCAAAGGCGTGGAAGGCAAAGTACCCGGCGGCAAGTAAGTCGTAAGCGTTCTAGGGAAGAACGAGCCGCCGCATGAAAACAGCGGCGGCTTTTTTATAGCCGCGTTTCGTTGAAAATTGTTCGATGACCACACTGCTGATCCGCAACGCAAACGCCGTCGCCACCTTTGATGACGCCGGACGGGAGCTGCGCGATGTGTCGATCTTCATTCGCGACAACGAGATTAAAGCTGTTGGCCTCGCGACCGATTTGCCGCACGACGCCGACGAAGTTATCAGTGCGCAAAACTGCGTGGTCATTCCCGGTTTGATTAATACGCACCATCACATGTATCAAACCCTGACGCGGGCGATTCCCGCCGTCCAGGACGCCGAATTGTTCACATGGCTCA
>JAYUWL010000189.1:0-4078 GCA_043753585.1 Burkholderiales bacterium | reverse complement strand
GATCAGCTTGTTCGCGATTCTTTTGTGCGGTCGACACGCAGAAGTCAGCCCGTGGTTTGCATTCGTGCTGGTGATCTATCCTTTTGTCGACACCACGGTAGCAATCGTTCGCCGCGCGGTAAATCGCAGGCCCATTATGGAGCCGGACGCCGATCATTTGCATACGCTGCTGGCAGCGCGCCTCACGGATCTTTTCGGCAGTAACGGGCGAAATATTGCGAGCCTCGTGATAGTAACGACGGCGGGCCTGTTCATTTTTGCCGGGACTATCTGGCACACGAACACGGCCGCGCTAATCGTGCTTTGCGCGCTATTTGTTGGCCTTTACGTCACCGTGTACCGACGGGTAATGCTCGAGACGCGCTCAACTATCGAACTGCCCGACGCCGGCGCTAGCGCCAAGTCCGCATGACAGCGATCCGACGCGTGGCGGCTTGTTGATCGACTTTTGGACGAAAGGGGCTCCGAGCCCTTGATTGGCGGTCAGTTCATCAAAAAGCTGCTGGCGGGCACTGCTACAGGGCACTTCTAGAAATTCGTTTTTCGGGATGAAGTGCGAGGCGCGGGGCGCAGAGCAACCGGAATGTACGCCCTGGCACATGAGGATTGCGAGCACCCCGCAACGAAGCAATTCGCCCGAACAACGGATTTCTAGAAGTGCCCACAACAGTCGAGGTTGGGGTAATGTCCAAATCCACGTCTCAATCCTCCCGCGTAACGCTACGCCAGCTTTGCAATTTGGGTCTGCCCGCTCCGGTTTTATTACCGTCTTTGCTGCCTGCTCTGCGTGCCGTCGTCCCCGCGACTCACGCTGCTTTTTTTTACTGTGACGCGCAAGGCAACATGGTCAACATGTATGCCGAGCGGATGTTGCCGCCGGAGGCGATGACGCGGTATTACGAGCGGCATTATCGGGCGGATGTTTCGGCATTTTCTTCGGCGTATTTGCGGCTTGTGGCTGCCAGTGATCCGGTTTCGTTTCGAACGATCAGCGCGCAGGAGAAGGCGGGTGAATATTACCGTGAGGTGTTGTCGCAACTTGCGGTGGGGCATGTGATGTACGGCATCGTGCGTTCGCCGGACAATGGCCGGGAACCGATTGGTCAGTTGAGTTTGTATCGCGGCGTGGGCGATCTGCCGTTCACTGCGGCCGATGCCGGTGCATTGCGCGACGTGATGCACTACCTTGGGCGCGCTTTGGTGGCGTCACCTTATGTGCAGGTGACCGCTCCGTCCGAGCAGGTTGCCGAGGAGGCGATGGCGGTACTGGACGAAGCCGGTGAGCTGTTGTTTGCCGATGATGCGTGGATGCGACTGTCGCGGTTAGCTCGTGGCGAGCCGATTTCACCGCGCGAATCGCGGGATGAACCGAGAGCGTTGCGCGAGTTTTTGCGTGGCGTCGCAATTGCCGCGCGGGCGGCCAAGAATTCTCTGCATGTGGTGAGTTCGCCGTGGGGCCAGTTCGCGTTTCGTCATCATTCGCTGGACGGAGTTTCCGGGGGGAAAGCTACCGCATTGGTTGTTTCGCGGCTGGCCACCGAGCCTGTGCGTCTGACCGAGGGGGCATCGCGGCTCGATTTGTCGGCGCAGCAGCGAGAGGTTGCGCTAATGGTCGCGTTAGGCATGACCAATGCGGAGATGGCGGAAAAATTGGGGGTGTCGGTCAATACGGCGGGCTATCACGTCAAGCAGGTGTTCGTGAAGCTCGGTGTGCACGATCGCGCGGATGTGGCGCGGTCTCTGCGAAACGCGTAGTCGTATCCCACCCAGGCTCGATGTGCCGCAGGCTTTGTCTCCCGGACGCGCAAATGGGTGCGCGCTGTTTAATCGACCGTAGCGCCCGACGTAGCGACGACCTTCGCCCATTTTTCCGTTTCAGCAACGATGGTTTTGCCGAAGTCTTCTGGCGTGCCGGGAATTGGCAGGCCACCCAGGTCAGCCAGTCGCGCACGCATTTTCGGGTCCGCAAGTGCGCGGTTGATGGCGGCGTTCATCTTGTCGATTGCTTCGCGCGGCGTGCCCCTGGGCATGCCGACTCCGAACCATGCCGTAGCCTCGTAGCCCGGTACTGTGTCACCGACGGTGGGCAAATCCGGGAATGACGGCTCGCGCGCGGCTGATGTGACCGCGAGTGCGCGAATGGTGCCACCTTTTATATGCCCCGCCGACGACGGCAGATTGTCGAAAAACACCTGCACCTGACCGCCGATAAGATCGGTCAGCACTGGTCCGGCGCCTTTGTAGGGGATGTGCACCATATTGCACCCGGTCAGCGATTTGAATAACTCACCTGACAAGTGCGTTGACGTGCCGCTGCTGGATGAGGCCATGTTGACCTTGCTCGGGTTCGCTTTGCAGTAGGCGATGAATTCCGCCACCGTTTTCACCGGCAAACTGTTGGTGACGACCATTACGTTCGGCGTGCGTACGATGCCTGCAACTGGTGCGATGTCGCGGATGAAGTTGAACGACAACTTTTTGTACAGCGACGCGTTGATGCCATTGGCGGGATTGACCAGCAGCATGGTGTAGCCATCGGCTGGCGCGTTGACGACGAACTCAGTGCCGATGTTATTGCCGCCCCCCGCCTTGTTTTCGACTACCACAGGCTGCCCGATATTTTCGGAAAGCCACTGCGCGACTATGCGCGCGAGAACATCGGTAGTGCCCGCCGGTGGATAAGGCACGATCCACTTGATAGGCTTGGCCGGGTACTGCGCGGAGGCCGAACCCAGAAAACTGAATGAAGCAATTGCGATGACGGCAGCGCGCCGGATGAAATTTTGCATGGTGAGCTCCTTGATGCGAATCTCGACGCGTAACATCCCGAGTCGATTTACCCGCGGATTATCGGCTGTCATTACACGAAATGCACGTAGGGATTTCCTCCGACTTTGGACGAAGTTTTCGCAGCGCGCGTTTCTGGCTCATGCGAGTGTCGTCCAGAAGCACCGGCGCGCTCAGGACGCTCTTCAGCCGGCGCGGGCTGAATTCAGCGGCCGGCGCGTCGCCTCTAACAAATGCCAGTTTATGCAGGCTCGATCTTGATCATTCCAAGGCGGTGAACGACGATTTTGGTAATGATGAGGACGACCGTGTGACCGTGTGATCGCTCTACTGGCGCGATGCGCGCAAGCGAATTTGCCGGCGAATGCGGTTCTGGCGGGGCGGAGAAGAATTCTTTGCGCTTTTGCCGCAGTCGGATGTGGCGGCTGCGCAATTAAGCGCCGAGACGCTGCGTCAGGCGTTTCATCTCGAAACATCTGCGCTGGGTCACAGTCGACAACATACGGTGGGCATTGGCTTTGCCGCGACCGGGGAGGTGCCAACGAGCCTGCGAGCGTTGATGGCGCGCGCCGATCAGGCGCTGTACCGCGCCAAGCGTAAAGGGCGGAACTGGGTGGAAGAGGCGGCTATTGCCTAGCGCCCAAGCGACTTCATTTTGCTCAGCTCCCAAGTCGCGGGAATCAGGTGGCGACATCTTAAAGTCATCAATTCCATGCTTCATTCCGACCCTGGTTTTATCAACACTTTGGACCAACGTTGTGTGAGACTTGCGGCACTGCGCACTGCGCGTTCAAGTGAGCGGTGTCAAAACGAGAGGATGTTGCACCGATAGCGACTGCCACCATTTCGGTCGAAAAATCGTCAATTTCACCGTGAATTTTGGTTCTGGCTTTGCGTCGTAACCGAGGCTGTATATGGGCTAAGCGCGTGAAATTGAAGAAGTCGATAAAATTAAGTTGCCGTCGATAGCCTATACGCATGGTGCATTTTGCGACAAAGCTGTACTTGATTGTTGCGCTGCGTATACCGTTCTTGCATAGTTTTGGCTACACTCGACCTCATGGAACTGAAGTGGGTTGAAGACTTTTTGCAACTGGCCGAAACGGGCAGTTTTTCTCGGGCAGCGGAGTTGCGGTACGTCACGCAACAGGCGTTTTCGCGACGCATTCGGGCGCTCGAACAATGGTTGGGCGCGGAGCTGATCGACCGCACGAGTTATCCGACCAAGATGACCAAAGCGGGCGAACAATTTCGCGAACGGGCGGCCGAGATTGTGCGGCAGGCCATTGAT
>JAYUWL010000188.1:0-4094 GCA_043753585.1 Burkholderiales bacterium | reverse complement strand
GTGACGTAATCGAGATCGATACGCGTACCGACGAATTCAAGAAGCGCGTTTAAGCGACTCTGGTTTGTGGAAAAAGGCTCCTTCGGGAGCTTTTTTTGTGCCCATGCTTCGCGCCGCGTGTCCCTCGTGCCTGCGGCGATAATTGCGGATGGAGGAATTGCGTTCAATGACTGTTGCCTACTTTACTCACCCGTCTTCAACTCAACACGAGATGGGTTCGCATCACCCAGAGTGCCCCGATCGCGTGCGCGTGATCAATGACCATTTGCGTGCCAGCGGGCTGCTCGATTTCATGCGCGAAGAGGCAGCGCCTGTCGCCACGCGCGAGGTGATTTTGCGTGCGCACAGTGCCAAGCTGCTGGCCGCGCTTGAGGAAATCTCGCCGAAGCAGGGCTACGCAGGCATCGACGGCGACACCACGATGAATGCGCACACGATGAGCGCGGTTCTGCACGCTGTTGGCGCTGCGGTACGCGCAGTGGATCTGGTGTGCACTGGCGAAGTGCAGCGTGCGTTTTGCAATATCCGGCCACCAGGGCATCACGCCGAGCGCAATCGTGCGATGGGATTTTGCTTTTTGAATAGTGCGGCGATTGCCGTGCTGCATGCGCTTGAAGCGCATGGTTTGCAACGCGTTGCTTTGGTTGATTTTGACGTTCATCATGGCAATGGCTCTGAGGACATTCTGGTTGAAGAGTGCAACGCCGGACGCGTGCTCATGGTGTCGACCTTTCAGCATCATCTCTATCCCGGCACGGGTGATCGTCCTATGGGCGACAATATGGTCAACGTGCCATTGACCGCGTACACGAAGGGCGACGCCATGCGCGCCGCAGTAACGGATCGGTGGCTGCCCGCGCTGCACGCGTTCCGGCCCGAGCTGATCTTGATTTCAGCGGGCTTTGATGCCCATCGCGACGATGATCTGGCTTCCCTTGGGTGGGTGGAGGCTGACTATCGATGGCTGACGCAGCAGTTGGTCGCTGTCGCTGACCTCTACTCGAATGGCCGCATCGTTTCAACGCTTGAAGGCGGGTATTCGTTGGGTGCTCTTGCGCGCAGCGCTGGCGAACACGTCAAAGTGCTGATCGGCGCGGACTGAAAGCGCATAACGTGCCAGGCCAACACAACCACGATCAGGACGACCATTCGGCGCATCCGCATGACCACGATCACGATCATGCTCACCCGGCTAACGCGGGACATAGCGGACATGCGCACGGGATCGGGGGCCACTCGCACGGCCCTATGAACTACGACCGCGTGTTTGCCATCGGCATCACGCTGAACGTCGCTTACGCAGCGATTGAGGCTGCGGCGGGCATCTGGCTCAACTCAATATCTTTGATTGCAGATGCCGGGCACAATTTTTCCGATGTGCTGGGGCTGCTGCTGGCATGGGCCGCCGTGTGGTTGTCGCGTCGACAGCCCTCTTCGCGGCACTCCTACGGCCTGGGACGCAGCTCGATCCTTGCCGCGCTCGCTAACGCGATGCTCCTTCTCGCCGCGCTCGGCGTAATCGTGTGGGAATCGATGACACGCTTTGCAGCCCTGCAGCCGATCATGACTGGGCCCGTCGTCTGGATCGCGACCATCGGCATTCTGATCAACGGCTTTACCGCGTGGCTCCTTATGCGTGGCAGCAAAACCGATATCAACGTTCGCGGTGCCTACCTGCACATGGCGGCAGATGCGGCTGTCTCGCTCGGCGTTGTCGTCAGCGCGCTGGTGATGGCGTGGACCGGCTGGCTCTGGCTCGACCCGCTGACCAGCCTCATCATCGCCGCAGTAATCGCGGTCGGGTCGTGGCGGCTGCTGGTTGATTCGCTGCGGCTATCGCTCGATGCTGTGCCGCCGCACATCGACGTCGAGGCCGTAGCGCTCTACCTTGCGTCCGATTCGCAGGTAAAAGATTTACACGATTTGCACATTTGGGCGCTGTCGACCAACGTGGTGGCGCTAACCGCGCACGTGGTTTGTCCGGACGGGCATCCGGGCGATGCATGGCTGGCAAAGGTGTGTCACGAATTGCACGACAAGTACGACATCGACCATGCCACGATTCAGGTCGAAACCGGTGGTGCAGTGCACTCGAAGGGCGCGCCCGCCTGCGGCATCAGCTTTTCGACGTAAGGCCCGTGGCAGCGGCGCTAAAACACTAAATCGGCGAAAGTCGATTCAACTTGAGGGCACTTCTAGAAATTCGTTTTCCGGGATGAAGTGCGAGGCGTGGGGCGCAGCAACCGCAATGTACGCCCTGGTGCATGAGGATTGCGAGCACTTCACAACGAAGCAGTTCGCCCGAACAACGGATTTACAGGGGTGCCCTTAAGCAAAGTTGCGCCTGAAAGTCGGCCCAAGCACGGCAACTACCAGTCCCAGCAGGACGACGACTGCTCCGGCGATTTGAATCGCTGAGAGCGACTCGCCGAAGATCCACGCCGTGGCCGACATACCGGCAACCGGTACCCACAGCGCAAATGGCGACACCGCCGACGCCGGATAACGCGTCAGCAAATTCGACCAAAGTCCGTAGCCAAACACCTGCGCTGCATACGCCAGAACGCAGAGGTGAAACATCAGCATCCAGCTCGGTTGCAAAACTGGAATCAACAATGCGTCCGCAGGTTCAAAAACGAGCGAAATCACCGCCATCGGCGGCACTGCGGCCACGCTTGACCACGCGATGAAGTTCATCGCATCGACTTTGCCAGTCGGCGACTTTCGAGCGACGTGCTTGGCGATTGTGTTGCCCGCGCCCCAGCAAAATGCGCCGAAGATCACCAGCGAGAACGCCAGGCCGACGCCCGCATTTAGCTTGGTAAAGCCGATGACGACAAGCCCGACAAACGCGATCAGCGCACCCGCAATTTGCACCGGATGCACCGGCTCCCGATAGCAGATGACAGCCAGACCAATCGTGAAAAACACCTGCGTCTGAACCACCAGCGACATGAGCCCGGCAGGCATCCCCATCTGCATCGCGATGAACAGCACGGCGAATTGCCCGAGCGCGATGAACAGCGCATACGCGATCAGCCAGCGCCACGCTACCTGCGGTTTACCAACGAAAAATACGAGGGGAATCGCCGCCATAAAAAAACGCCAGCCCGACAGTGCAAACGGCGGCATGGTTTGCAGCGCGAGCTTGATGGCGACGAATGTCAGCCCCCAGATCGTGGCTATGGCGAGGGCTAGAAGATTGTGGCGGAGCGGCAAATGAAACTGAACAGCAGCAAACGTTTGTGAATGTAGAAGCAGCTCCTACAGTTCGGTCTGGGCTACTCGACCGCCTTGAGCATCGCCTCGACCACACCCTTGGCGTCTCCGAACACCATCATGGTTTTGTCCATGTAGAAGAGCTCGTTATCGAGGCCTGCGTAACCCGCCGCCATTGACCGCTTGTTGACGATCACAGTCCGCGCTTTGTACGCCTCCAGAATCGGCATGCCGTAAATCGGGCTGCCTTTCTGGAGCGCGAGCGGATTCACCACGTCGTTGGCTCCGAGCACCAGCACCACGTCCGTTTGCGCGAAATCGGAGTTGATGTCTTCCATTTCGTGCACCTGATCGTACGGCACTTCCGCCTCAGCCAGCAGCACGTTCATGTGCCCCGGCATACGCCCCGCGACAGGGTGAATCGCGTACTTCACATTCACGCCTTTGGCGATCAGTTTCTGGGCGAGCTCTTTCGTGGCGTGCTGTGCGCGAGCAACGGCCAAGCCATAGCCAGGAACAATGACGACGCTGTCTGCGTTCGAGAGCATGAACGCTGCGTCATCCGCGCTACCACTCTTCACCGGGCGCGCTTCTTTGGAGCCGGTGACCGTACCGCCTTCACCGCCGAAGCCCCCCAGAATCACGCTGATAAAGGAGCGATTCATCGCCTTGCACATGATGTAGGAGAGGATCGCACCGGACGAGCCCACCAGCGAACCCGCGATAATCAGCATCGGGTTATTAAGCGAGAAACCAATGCCCGCCGCGGCCCAGCCCGAGTAGCTGTTCAACATCGACACCACGACCGGCATGTCAGCGCCGCCAATCGGGATGATGATCAAGACACCGAGCAAAAAGCCGAGTGCAATGATGAT
>JAYUWL010000187.1:0-12304 GCA_043753585.1 Burkholderiales bacterium | reverse complement strand
TGCCATCGGCTTCACGACGAAGCACCTTCATCTTGATACGGGGGCTGAATTTTTCCCAGTCACCCTGATCGGGGCGCACTGTGTGGGTCACGGCGCCGCGCTCAAGGTCACGTATGCGGGTCATCAGACGAGATTTCATGAAGCGCTCCGCCATTGGGTCCAGTGGCGCTGCGCGCACAGCCTCAGCCATTGGGCCCGCGACGGTTTGCGGGAAAATTTCGTCGTCGATACCGTTCATGGGAGATGTATCGTTTTTCATTGTTGTGCCTTCAGCCGCGTTCGCAATTGGGCGAACGCGCGGTGCATCAAAGTCTTGACGGAGCCCAACGGCATTTGCCAGTGATCGGCAATTTCCTGATGGGTCAAACCTCTAAAAAAGGCGAGGCTGACCGCCTGACGCTCTTTCGGCGGCAGCATCCGCAGTGCCGCGTGCACAGCGCTGCTGGTTTCGAACTGACTGATTAACTGCTCCGGCTCGGCCATCAGACTGGCCTCGTGGGAGCGAAATTCGTCCGGGTTTTCGACACACTCTGCAATATCAGCGCGGCGCAGAGCATCGAGCGCGCGCGAGCGGCAAATGGTCAACAGCCAGGTGATTACCTTGCCGCGCGAGACATCGAATCGGTTTGCTTCACGCCAGGCCTGAAACAAGGCGTCCTCGGTAACTTCTTCGGCAAGACCTTCGTCGCGCACTATGCGCAGTGCGAACGAGTGCAGACGCTTTACGGTCAGATCAAACAACTCCGAAAGGGCGCTTTCGTCCTTTTTCGCCATGCGCCAGACTATCGCTGTCAAAGTACGGTCTCGCTCCAGTAACGCGTCGGAAGGGGCGCTAAACGGCGCAATCGCGACGCTTTTCTGGGGTCGTGCCGAAATGTAGGGTGAATCTGCCATCGAGAGATGGTAACCGTTCGCGACAGCCAGAGTACCGGGAAAGGGAGAGGCAAACATGGTGAGATGGTTATCGAACACATCCATTAATACGCGGCGTGAGCGCAAGTGGTTTTGCCATCGGAGTAGTTGGCCTAAATTGGGCGCTACTCGTTAGCCTGCGCAGCGCGACACGAGCCGAAACTGGCTAAAACGTCACGCGCTGTGCTGGCGTCCCAGGCGCGATTAGCTCAACCGAGCCGCCGACTTTGCGCGCCGACAACGAAATTTGACCGTCGAGTCTTGCTGTGCCGCCGCGATTGCTGATGCTGCACGTGGATGCGATAGCTGACGCATCCGGCTTGCAGTCGGCGGTGACTTCGCCGAGCGCAACAGGGGACTGCCCGAAGGCGTACCGGGCGGCGTTTGCTCGAACGCTTCCCGTGACGACCATCGTTGTAGCCGAAAGCGTTATTGATTCGACGTTTAGCGTGACTCGCGGGGACGTCGCCATTGCAGCACTATTCGCGACATTTAACTGAACAGGCAGAGTGGCCGCGAGTTTTTCCGCGCCAAGCGTATTCGAAAAGAAGCCCACCTTGACCGTGCCAGTAACGCCATCGGATAAAGTACAACTCGCACCCAAAGGCGCGATGATGGGTTGGCATTGCCAGGAGAGCGAAAGTGTCGGAGCCACCCCTAGAGCGGCGAATAGTGCATTACCGCGCCAGATCGTTCCAGTGATTCGGTGAACTTGCAGGAAGCGATTGGCTTCGAGGGGGATCAATCCCGCGATGACCGAAGCCGGCAATTGCCAAACAAACACGGCCAGTGTCGTCGCTATCAACGGAAGGAAGCCCAGCGCGCGCTTCATTGTGTCGGCTCCGCGCTGACTGCAAATCCGGCGCCACGACGGGAAATCTTCACCTCGCGCAGATTGATCGCAGCGAGCTCAAGCGCCAGCAAACTTGCGCGCAGCTCGTCAATGCTCGTCACTTGCCAGACAAGGTCGCCCGACGCACCGCCGCCTGTGATGCTGAAGCGTGCACGTACAGCGGCGATGCTCATCACGCCGCTGATCGGCAAAGCTTGTTTTTGCCACCCGTTGCGAACGGTGGTGTCGTAGAGGCTTGCTTCGCGTTGACTGTGAGCGCGAAGCAGAAAAATCGTCGCCAGGACGGATGCCAGAACCACGGCAATGTGGACGCTACGACGGACTTGTACGCGGTTCAGCGCGATGTTGACCGGGAGCTTCATGGTGCGAGCGACACGCGAAGCCGCGGGGTTGGTGCGCTGGTTGCCTGCGCTTGCAGACCGTTGGTTTCGAGCGCCCGTTGTATGGTTGGTTGCGTCAGACCATCGAATGCGTCGTTGAGACTAAACACCCAGGCGCCGCTGGCATACGTCGCGCTTTGCGTGCGTGTCAGCGCGTCAGGGGCAATGGTCGCCACACGGTCAAGCAATGCGCCCGCAGTGATCTGCCTTGGTGCCATCGCTGTGACGCTGGGCGAGGGCATCATTACAAGCCTCACGGCAGCGATTGACGCGCACGCCACGGCGGCTGCGGCGGCATAACGCAGCGCCCCGTCAAGCGGGGTCGAACGTGCGACCGTTTGCAGGCTCGGCGCGGCCAACAGGCGGACGTGGTTGCCTCCCGGCAGGTTACCGTCGATCATGTCAACACCGCTTGCAGCTTCCCATAGCGCCAGTGTGTGATCGCTCAACAACGCACGATCACGATCAACCAGCACGCAATCGTTCGCCGGCGACGTCGCGCCCACGCCAGGACTCAGCATCGCGGCGACGATAAGGGGTAGCTCTATCGCTTCGGCTGTAGCAACCGCGTCAACGGCCTCTACGGCTGCGGCACCTTGCGTGCCGACGATATAGCCACCTGGCGCACCTACCCAGTAGGTTTTGCCCGCGTTCAACGCGCTGAATATCTGAGTGGACAGGGCGACATTCGGGGCGGCCTGAAAGCTGGCGTAGGCAACCCAGGCGTCGTCGGATGAAAACGTGACCGGCCGCGCCGCAAGCCGAAGGTTCGCAGCATCCACGCCAAGGTCGCGATTGAGTGCCAGTGTGGCCGCGCGTAACTGCTCATCGGTCGTTAGTCGACTAAATCCCGGTACTCGAACGCGGGCGACGCCGAGCTGGGGCGGAGTCAGAAGTGTGGGAGGGTCTGGAAGTGCCACGTGATGTGTGATTGAAGAGTTTCAGGCGTTCGAAATCAGCCGCGTGATGAGCACTGGCCGAGCGTTGGGCAGACGCGCAATCTGCAACTGGACGCGATGTGCGACACGCTCGAAGCGAATCACTGCGTTGACCGCAAAATATTGCGTACTGGTGCTGAACACGCCATCCAGCGGGGGTTGGGCGAGGACGGTCGCGAGATCGTTAGGGCTGGAAAATGGCTGCTGCGCACGCCGTAGCATCGCCTTTTCAAGATCGGCTGGCGTCGCTTTGGGGAAAGCCGCCGCGATGAGTGCGATGGACGCAGTGTTGGCATTGACTGGGCTGGCCTCCGGCAGGACGACAACCACTTCACTTAAAGCGCGCGCCGCAGCGTCGGTAAATCCTGGCACATCGAGCAGATCGGCGATGTCGCGCAAAGGGCTGTTGCGCAAAGCCTGACCGTAGCGCTGCCGCTCACTTTGCCCATCGTCGGCGACATCGTCTTTGTCGATTGCATCGGCAAGCGTGTCGACCAGCGCCGGAGTCACTCCAACCATCGCGAAGATCGCTTTGGCGAGTGCAATATTTGCGGCACTTTTTACGCCGCGTGGCGCAAGATTGTTTAAATTAAATTGCGCTTGCAGATCGGTGATGCGACCTTCAATCGTGCCGCCTTCCACCGGGGTCGGAGTCAACGGCGTCGCCCATAGCTCGCCGTAGTGATCCAGCGGACCAAAGCGGGCGTCGGCGGCCAGTACTGTGATCGCCCAGGACGCTGCGGCATCGGCGAGCGTGTAGCTCGCCTGGGTATCGCGAGCCCGATATTCGCGGTCAAGCCAACCCGAAAGCGGAACGATCATTTGCGTCGCGATGGCGGCTCCGAGTGCAGTGAGCAGCATTGCAACGACCAGCGCTGCACCGCGATTGTTTGGCGCCGAGTGTTTCATCGCAGCGCCAGCACGCGTTCTATCGGTGGTAGCGCACCCGCCGAGGTGAGTGGAACGATGCTGATACGAATCGCGCGAGGGTACGTGTCTATAGAAGGCTGGAACGTCACGCCGTCGGCACTATAGATCACCTGCATCGATTGCACCTCAGCGACTGGTAGTCGGTCGCCGCCCGCCTCCCGAATCACATCGACCCGCTTGTTCGCGGAAGGCCAACGATAGCTCACGCTACGACTGTCGACACTGCGTGAAAGCGACGGTTGCGTCAGGATCATGGACTCGCTATTGGCCAAAAACTCCGATAGTGAAGCGCGCCGCAAATCGGCTTCCAGATTCGCGAAAAAGTCGTCCAGGCGTTGCCATTGCGCGGCATCGTTAACCACGCGATCCCGCGATACTTGAAGCGTGTCCAGTGCCCGCCACCCGGTCAACGTCATGAGCGACGCAATCGAAAGCGCGATCATAATTTCAACCAGAGTCATGCCCCGGCACGGTCTTGATGAAGAGCGTTTCATGATCGGGAAGAAAAACCAACAGCCTGCGCCAGCACCTGCCCATCACCGCCCGTGCGCGCCACCACGACTTCCACGCGTGAGAACAGGGGGCTGGGGGTCGCACTAACTTTGGTCTGCGCAGTAAATTCGATACCCGCCTGTTGTACCTGCTTCGTCGTGGCGTTACCGACTTGCGCCTGTTGCGATTGCAGTCGAATCTCCGCGAGGGTATTGTGTGCGACCCAGCGGGCGAGTGTTCGGTCTCGAAGTGCGCTTTGATCGTTGGTTGCCACTAGCGCCGCACGTGAAGCAGCGATCAATCCCGTGGCAAGAATCGCCGTGGCTACCAACACCTCGATCAGGCTGAAGCCCCGCCGCCTTGAACTGCTCAGAGGTTCCACGAACCGATGTCCGCGCCTTCGCGCTCACCACCGGGCTTCGCATCGGCCCCCATGCTGAATACGTCAATATCGCCGTGTAAACCAGGATTTGCGAATTGATACGGATTGCCCCATGGATCGTTCGGCAAACGCGCGATGTAGCCGCCGCTGCGCCAGTTGTTCGGCGGCGGCGATCCAGCTGGCTTCTCCACCAGCGCCCTCAGACCCTGCTCGCCGGTCGGGAATCGGCCATTGTCGAGCTTGTACATTGCCAGCGATTGTGCGAGCGTTGCCACGTCCTGCTTGGCGGCTGATACTTTGGCGTCATGCAGACGACCAATGACGTTCGGCGCGATGATCGCTGCGAGGATGCCGATGATGACCACAGCAATCATCAATTCGATCAACGTAAAGCCGTCATTTTTCCGGCGGCGAGAGGGGAGCGGAGCAAACATAGGCAAAATTATAGGATTCCAGACTTTGGCAGCGAAAGCCGTTCTATCACGCATTCATGAAGAAGATGTTCGTCGCTTTGCTTTGCATCGCCGCAATCGCCGCCGTTGCGTGGTTTGCTCTACCTTTCTGGCCCGCCACCATTCCGGCGGCAGGGATCAGCCTTAGCGTGCGTCAGGGCAGCTCGCTCGCTCGACTTGCGACTGAGGTTGAGCGCCTTGAGATTGCGCCTGCGTTCGTCGTGCAAGCGGTTGCGCGAATTCGTGGAAGTGCCCGAAAATTGAGGGCTGGCGAATATTTGTTTGAGTCGCCGCAGACGGTTGCAGGCCTGTTGGCAGCGATTGAGTCTGGCGATGCGCAGCGACTGGCGGTGACGACGGTGGAAGGTTCCCGATTGTCAGATCTCTACGCGGCGCTGTCGACACCTGCGAGCGACGGGGTGCCGACCTTCGCTGCGAATTCGCTGCCGCCGCGCGATTCGCTCAAGCTGGCACTTGCAACTGATGTGTCGGAACTGGAAGGTTATTTCTTCCCCGACACTTATTTCGTTGCGCCGGGAAGCTCCGCCAGCGCCTTGCTGAAGCTCATGCATAAACGCATGAAAGAAGAACTGGCGCGGGCGTGGGAGCAACGTGCCGCCGATACACCGCTTAAATCGCCTTATGAGGCCCTGATTCTGGCGTCGATCGTCGAGAAAGAGACCGGGCGCGACGCTGATCGTCCGCTTGTGGGGTCCGTGTTTGTGAACCGTTTGCGCATCGGCATGCGTTTGCAAACGGATCCAACCGTAATCTACGGCCTGGGCGAAAGGTTCGACGGCAACTTGCGAAAAGCCGATCTGCAAACTGACACGCCGTACAACACCTACACACGGAACGGCTTGCCACCAACGCCCATCGCACTACCGGGGCGCGCCTCACTGCGGGCCGCCGTCGCGCCGCCGAATAGCGAGTTTCTGTATTTTGTAGCTCGTGGCGACGGCACCAGCGAGTTCTCGAAGAACCTTGCGGAACATAATCGTGCGGTGGCGAAATTTCAATTGAGTAAGTAATGACAGTATTCGCGGGGAAGTTCATCACGTTTGAGGGTATCGATGGTGCCGGCAAGAGCACGCATATTGGCGCCGTACGTGCGCTGCTGGCCGCGCGCGGCAAAACGGTTGTCGTGACGCGCGAACCCGGTGGCACCGAGCTGGGGGAGGCGATTCGTGCGCTGTTTCTGGATCGCGCAATGAGCCCGCACAGTGAGGCGCTGCTCGTGTTTGCCGCTCGGCGGGAGCACCTTGAGCGCGTGGTCTGGCCTGCGCTCGCGCGCGGTGACTGGGTACTCTGCGACCGCTTTTCGGATGCAACGTTCGCCTATCAGGGAGGCGGGCGCAAGTTGGGTTTCGAGCGCATCGCGGAGCTCGCCGACTGGGTGCATCCGAACTTCATGCCCGACTTGACGTTGCTGTTTGATCTGGGCCGCGATGCTGCGCACGACCGTGTAGCGCGGCGTGGGGCGATGGATCGCATTGAATCCGAAGCGGCCGAATTTCATGACCGTGTGCGTCTGGCCTATCTGGACCGTGCCGCTGCAGAGCCGGAGCGCATTCAGGTGTTGTCAAGCGAGCAGTCGAAAGACACCGTTCGAGCCCGTGTCCTGGCGTGCGCGCAGCAACTACTGAAAGCGTCAGAATAGCGATGGACTTTAAGCCGCTTCCCTGGCACCGAACCTGGCTTGCGCGCTCCCACGCCATGGTTTCGTCGCGTCATCACGCCTGGCTGGTGGTAGGACGTGCAGGCGATGGTGCCGGGCATGCCGCTGCCGCCCTCGCAGCGATTCTGCTGTGCTTGCAACCAAAGGATCAAGTTGCCTGCGGCGAGTGCCCTAGCTGTCGCTGGTTGGCCGGCGACGTACATCCCGATTTCCGGGCTCTGCTTCCCGACGCAGGCGACGGCGAGACGGTGAAACTACCCACCATAAAGATTGATGTGGTGCGCGAAGCACTCGATTTCATGCAACTATCTGCCGCTGGATCTCGGGGGCGCGTGTTGCTGGTCGATCCAGCCACCGCGCTGGCGCGTGAAAGCGCGAACGCGCTGCTGAAAGCGCTCGAAGAGCCGCCTTCTAATACGCGCTGGTTATTGGTGACGTCGCAGGCGGAGCGATTGCTGCCCACGATTCGCAGCCGGGCGCTTCGAATGACCCTGCCGCGCCCATCGCACGAAGAGGCGCGCGTGTGGCTGAGCGCGCAAGACATCGCTGGCGCGGACATCGACGCACTGTTGCTGCGCACGCGTGGCGAGCCGCTCACAGCTCATGCACTGGCCAACTCGGGACAAGCCTCGGCGCATGATGCGTTTATTCGTGATCTGCTCCGGCCGGGTCAATTCCCGACGCTGGCTTGGGGCGCATGGGTAGAGGGTGGTGGCAAAACGGAGAAACGCGAGCGCTTCCGCGACTTGCTGCAATGGCTTGCCGACTGGACGTCCGACTGGTCTCGCGCCCGCGCCAACTTGTTGCCAGCGGTATATCGGGATCAGTACGATGCCTTGACGCAATTGGCGACGAAGCTGCCGCTAGCTGACGCGCTCCGCTATCATCGCCAACTGCTTCGTAAGCGTTACCTGCCCGACACCACGTTGTCCGCTCGCCTGCAATGCGAGTCGTTACTGCTGGACTATCGGGCGCTTTTCAGTCGCTAAACCCTCGAAGCGACAGGATCGAGATAAATTTTTATGAGTGATTCAGGCGGAACAACTACGGGCACCCCGCGCGCTCAGGATGGAGGCGTGCGCTCGGGTGTCCTGTCGCTCAACATTCGCGAGCGTACGGCACTTTACGCTGCCTATATCCCCTGGGTCGAAGGCGGCGGAATATTCATCCCGACGACTCGGGCCTACAAACTGGGTGATGAAGTTTTCATGCTGCTCACACTGATGGATGATCCGAATCGCATTGCAGTGCAGGGCAAGGTGGCATGGATTACGCCACCCGGCATTCAGGGCGCTCGGGCCCAGGGAATAGGCGTGCAATTCACTAAAGACGATACGGGGCGCGGTGCCAAGCGCCGCATCGAAGGCATTCTCGGAGCTTTGCTTGCGTCGTCGCGACCGACGCACACGATGTAGCCCGATGCCCCGTCGTCCGGTTCCTGCCCGTGTTTGTTGATTCCCACTGTCACATCAATTTTTCCGACTTCGCCGATGACGGTGACGGCATCGTTGAGCGTATGAGCGCCGCCAATGTCACTCATGCCATGTGCATCAGCGTGAGCTTGCCTGAGTGGCCGTCCGTGGTTGCCCTGTCCGACCGTCATGCAAACATCTATGCGACTGCGGGGGTTCATCCGGACTACGAAAACATTGAAGAGCCGACGATAGCGGACTTGCTTGCGCGGGCGCAGCACCCCAAGGTGCAGGCAATCGGCGAAACCGGGCTTGACTACTATCGCTTGCAAGGCGACCTTGAGTGGCAGCGGCAGCGTTTCCGCACACATATCCGTGCGGCGCGCGAATGCGGCAAACCGCTGGTGATTCATACGAGGAGCGCCTCCGAGGACACGCTCGCTATCATGCGCGAAGAACGGGCCGACGAGGTCGGTGGCGTGATGCACTGCTTCACGGAAACCTGGGACGTGGCCAGCGCCGCGATGGACTTGGGTTTCTACATTTCGTTTTCGGGGATTGTCAGCTTCAAGAGCGCCCAAGATTTGCGCGATGTCGCACAACGCGTGCCGATGGAGCGCATGCTGATCGAAACTGATGCGCCCTATCTGGCACCGGTGCCATATCGCGGTAAAAGGAACGAGCCGTCGTATGTTCCTTACGTCGCTGCCGCCATTGCGGCTGTTCGCGAAATCGACCTTGAAACTGTTGGCCGCGCCACCAGTCAAAATTTTTTCTCGCTGTTTCGGGTAACTCCATGATGCAAACTTGTTTACGCCCGTGCCTTGGTGTGCTCTGGCTCGCTGCGACACTTGCTTCGACCTCGGCTTTTTGCCAAAACGCGGCAAGTACCGCTGATTTGTTCAAAATGATCGACATTGATCGCGCCAGTGAGGTGCGTGCCCTGCTTCTCAAGGGCGTGAAGCCTGATGTCGTCGATGAGCGTGGCGATCACGCCCTTTTGGTTGCGTCACGCGGCGGATATCTGCAGAGCGTACAGACGCTGGTGGACTCCGGCGCCAAAGTCAATTTACGCAACAAGTGGGGCGACACCGCGCTCATGGTCGCCGCGCTGAACGGTCATGAAAAAGTGGTTCGGTATCTGCGCGGCAAAGGAGGCGACGTAAACAGCACCGGCTGGACAGCGCTGCACTATGCCGCTGTGAACGGGCATGCGGACATCACAAAGTATCTGCTGGATCAGGGCGCAAACCCCGTAGCCTCATCGCCAACCGGTATCAGTCCGCTCATGATGGCAGCGCGTGAAAACAAGTCGCAGGTCGTCGCAGTTTTACTTGAATATGGCGCCGATCTGACGCAGAAAAACGACAAAGGCGAGACTGCGTACGACTGGGCTGTGCGCGAAGAGCACAAACCGGTGATCGATATGCTGAAAAAGGCTAGTTCTCGCTAGTGCTGCCGCCACTGCCGCCACTGCCGCCATTGCCGCCATTGCGAACTCCTGGTAGTGGCAATCTCTTTTCGGGCGGTAGCGAATTTATGGACGCTGCCTGCGCGGACTGGATCACCAGTGCGGTCACATCCGGTAGTCCGCTGACCACCCGCCGCGCACCGTTAAACGCCTTCTGCCAATAGCGATTATCAAGGTTGACCACTTCGACGGTGCCGCCTTTACTTGGCGAATGAATAAACCGGTTTTCGCCAATGTAGAGCCCGACATGCGAAAACTGGAAACGGCGCGTATTAAAAAAAACGAGATCACCAGGCTGCAAATCGTCCCGTTTGATCGATTCGCCCACCCGAGCCTGATCGCGCGCGCTGCGCGGCAGCGATATACCAGTCGCCTGCTGAAATACATAGCGGATAAGGCCGCTGCAATCGAGGCCCTGATCCGGCGTGTTACCACCGAATTGGTAGTCAACTCCAATCAGAGCCAACGCATAACTTGTAATGTTGGCGGCTGAATCCTTTGCCTTATCGCCGAAATCACGCAGCGACTTTTCTGCGCGAAGCAGTGGGTTCGATTCGTCGCTGGTTGCGGCGGCTGTAGTGTTAACCGTGGCTGCTGCAAAGACGGCAAGCAATAGCTGCAGACGCATGCAAGATTTTATTTTCCCCATTTGCAAGAGTTTAGACCAAGCTTGCGCCGCAGTAAACCCTGAAGGCGCGCGCCATCGAGCCGCTATGGTGACCAGGCGCCCTGCGCTAACATTCAGGGTTGGCTTTGTTTTTTTGTCCCTCCCATGCCCATTGACGCGTCATTTCCGATCCAAGGCAGCCTGGTCGCTATCGTTACTCCGATGCATGCCGATGGCGCGCTCGATATCGACGCGCTCCAACGTCTGATCGACTGGCATGTTGCGTCCGGCACGGCGGCTATCGTGATCGTCGGCACGACGGGTGAGTCGCCCACGGTGGACGTTGACGAGCACGCGCTGCTGATCAAGACGACAGTTACCCACGCGGCAGGCCGAATCAAGGTGATCGCGGGAACGGGGGCGAACTCAACGCGTGAAGCCATCAGTTTGAGCGCCTATGCCAAGTCAGTCGGGGCGGACGCGACTTTGTCGGTCGTGCCCTACTACAACAAGCCAACGCAAGAGGGTCTGTACCAGCACTTCAAGGCGATTGCAGAGGCTGTTGACCTCCCGATGATTCTGTACAACGTGCCCGGACGCACCGTGGCCGATATGGCGACAGCGACGACGATGCGGCTGGCCGACGTGTCTGGCATCGTTGGCATCAAAGACGCGACAGGCGATATTGGGCGCGGTAGCGAAATGCTTCGTCAGTTGCGGAAACTTGACAAACCATTTGTGGTCTACAGCGGCAATGATGATTCTGCGCTGGCACTGATGGCTATGGGTAGCGATGGTGTGATTTCTGTCACTGCGAACGTCGCGCCGAAAGCGATGGCTGATCTCTGTCGCGCGGCCCTTGCTGGTGATTTTGCCTCCGCTCGAACCATCAACGATACGCTGTTGCCATTGCACCTTGATTTGTTCGTGGAGGCCAATCCGATTGCGCCGAAATGGGTGCTTGCACGCATGGGGAAATGTGGCGCGACCACGCGGTTGCCAATGACGCCGCTGACGGCAAAATTTGAGCCCGTGCTGGAAGCGGCGATGCGCCACGCTGCAATTCTCTGAACATTGCTCTAAAAATTACGCTACGACTTTAGAAACAGGACTACGAATGAAATCAGTTTCAACGTTTGCACTCTCCGCATTGGCTGCGGTTGCAATTACGCTCGGAGGGTGCAGCACGATCGCTGAGTACAGCCCGTTTGAGGCGAAGCGCGTCGAGTACAAGGCGGCGCAGACCGGGCCATCGCTCGAGATTCCCCCCGACCTGACGCCACCGAAATATGACGAACGCTTCCGCGCTGGAACGGCAACACTCTCCGGTGTCAACTCGGCTAATCGCGCAGCGGTTTTATCAGGCTCCGGCGGCGTTTTGCCGGCGGTTTCAGGCATGCGCATCGAGCGCGCTGGCACCGAGCGCTGGCTGGTGGTGCCGGGTACGCCTGAAGTTAACTTTCCCAAAGTTCGCGAGTTTTGGGCAAGCATGAATATGACGCTTGTGTCAGACGACTCCCGCATCGGGCTCATGGAAACAGATTGGGCTGAGAACCGCGCGCGCATCCGGGAAGACATCATTCGTCGCACCATCGGTCGCGTCTTTGATGGCGTTTATTCGAGCGGCACTCGTGACAAATACCGGACCCGTCTTGAGCGCGGCGCTAACAGCACGACCGAAATTTACATCAGCCATCGCGGTCTTGAAGAGAAAAACGTCGGAAGCACCACCCAGCCCGTTTTCCGCTATGAACAGCGTAAACCCGAGCCAGAATACGAAGCCGAGATTCTCAATCG